>JASHPH010000118.1 GCA_030038255.1 Candidatus Sulfotelmatobacter sp.
CGTTTCCCGGTCGAGATGTGCCGCTTCGGCAACAGCGGCACCGAAGCCACAATGCATGCGATTCGCCTCGCGCGTGCTGCCACCGGACGCGACAAGATCGTGAAGTTCGAAGGCGCGTATCACGGGCTGCATGACACCGCTCTGGTCAGCGTGAAGCCGCATGCCCCTGACTACGGGGACATCAACGCGCCAACTTCGGTTCCCGGTGGCCTTGGTGTTCCCAAAGCGGCCGTCGACAATGTGAAGATCGCGACGTTCAACAATCTTGCCACCGTGGAGCGCCGCTTCAAGGAGAATCCGGGCCAGATCGCGGCAATCATTCTCGAGCCGATTCTGATGAATGTCGGCCTCTGCATGCCGCAACCGGGCTTCCTGCAAGGCTTGCGCGACATCGCCACGAAGAACGGCGCGCTACTGATTTTCGACGAGGTCAAGACCGGCGCCAAACTTTGCTGGGGAGGTGCTAGCGAATATTTCGGCGTGACGCCGGACATGATCTGCCTGGCCAAGTCGATTGGCGGTGGGCTGCCGCTGGCGGCTTTCGGCACGCACAAGTCGGTGATGGACCTGATCAGCCAGCACAAGGTCTTTCACGGCGGAACGTACAACACGAATCCCGTCTCGATGGCTGCTGGCCTAGCGACGTTCCGTGAAGTGCTCACGCGCGAGAACTACGCGCACGTCGAAAAGCTGAGCAAGAAGCTGGCCGACGGCTATCGCAAGATCATCGCGAGGGTGGGTCTGCAAGCCTACATCGCACAGGCGGGCGCGAATGGCGCGCTAATGCTTTATCCGAAAGAAATCGTCAACTATCGCGACTGGACCACGATAGATGTCGACCTGTGGCGGCATTACTGGTTTGGCATGGTGAACCGCGGCGTGATGGCTCAACCGTACTGGTGGGATGAGCAGTGGACGATTTCGGTGCAGCACACTGAAGCCGACATCGACAAGCATCTGGCCGCGTTCGACGACATTGCGGCGTCGCTCGCAAAAGCGCAGCAGGAGCGTGCGGCGCCCGAGCCGGCCGCTGTGGCGCACTGAGCCGCTGCAACGATGTAGGCGGCAACAAACACGGCTTGTCATTCCGAACCCCGGCGAGAGCCGGGGTGAGGAACCTGCTTTTCGGTGCACACGATCTTGTCCACCACGACCCAATCCGCTGAACAGCCGCATCTGATCCGCGCCCTCGGGCGCCGGGACCTCGTGTTGTTGTTCGTGGTCGCGGTGTTCAACCTGAACGTCGTGCCCTCAATCGCAGCCAACGGCGGCATCACCGTCTGGCTCTGGATCATCTCCCTCTTGCTTTTCTTCTGGCCGCAGGGCATCGCCGTCATCGAACTCGCACATCGCTATCCAGGCGAAGGCGGCGTCTATCTCTGGGCGAAAGAAGTCTTCGGCGACTTCCACGGATTTCTCTCTGGCTGGTGCTACTGGACCAACAACATGCTCTACGTGCCGACCGTCATGCTGTATTTCGTCGGCGTGTCGGTTTACGTGCTTGGCCCCGCACATCAGGGACTGGCGGACAACAAGATTTTTGCCTCGATTGCCTCGCTTTCGCTGCTCGCGCTGCTGACACTTTTCAATATTCTCGGCCTGGGGGTCGGCAAGTGGATCAACAACCTGGGCGCGATCGGAACGTTCGTGGCCGCCGCTGTGCTGATTGGACTTGCGGGGGTGATCTGGTCGCGTTTTGGGACCACCATCACCGCTTCGGATTTCGCTATTCCAGCGAATCCGAAGTTTGTTCTCAATTCCTTCGGCGTGATCTGCTTCGGGTTGGTAGGTCTCGAGCTCGCTTCCGTGATGGGAGACGAAATAAAGGATCCGCAGCGGACGCTGCCGGACGCAGTCGCGTGGGGCGGCATCCTCTCCGGAATGCTTTACGTTGGCGCGACTCTTGCATTGCTCATTGCGGTCGGCAAGAACGTAAATGTCCTGCAGGGGATCGTGCAGGCTGTTAGTCATATGGCTGCGCAGGTCGGCTTGAGCGGGATCACGATTCCGTTTGCGCTCATGCTTAGCCTTTCAATCGCGGGCATCGGCTCTGCGTGGATGGGCGGATCGGCCCGGATTCCGTTTGTGGCGGGGCTCGATTCGTACATGCCGTCGTGGTTGGGGCACGTGCACCCGCGCTATGCAACGCCGTACGCGGCGCTCATCGTGCAGGGAATCGTTTCTGCAGTTTTGGTGATTCTGAACTTTGCTGGCGCGGGAGTGCAGGAAACGTTTCAGAAATTGCTGTCGCTCGCCGTTGTTCTGCAGCTTGTCCCGTTCGTGTATATGTTCGGCGCTCTGGTGAAATTTGCTGCCACCGAATCCGTACCAAAGGGTCAATACAGCCGTGTAACTATGTTTTTCGCCGGCCTCAGCGGCTTTCTGACGACGATTCTCGGGATCGCGCTGGTTTTCTTCCCGGCGCAGCAAATCTCGTCCCTGTTCTGGTACGAAGTCTGGATGATCGGCGGCACGTTGTTTTTCATCGGCCTGGCCGCGTTTTTCTTTTTTGTGTATGGCCGTAGAAAAGCTCCGAAGGAGCGGTATTCGTTAGCCCAAGACGTAAGTCCTGGGTTATCCAAGTAAGTTGTCCAAGTAGGCGGAACGCGTCCCGTAGGGACGGTATCGCTTGCGCAAAGAAACAAGATCTGAGTTACAAGGAGGGCCACGATGCCCGGCGGAGTCACAACAGAAGTCAAAACATATCAGATGTTCATCAACGGCGAATGGGTGGCAAGCCAATCGGCGAAGACATTCCCCGTTTATGATCCGTCGACGGAAGAAGTAATTGCACAGGTTCCGGACGCGAATGCCGGCGACGTAAACCGCGCGGTTGCTGCGGCCAAAGCCGCTTTCGAAGAGGGCCCGTGGGCCACAACCACGGCGCAGGAGCGCGGCCGGGTGCTGTTCCGTCTCGCCGACAAAGTCCGACAGAATCTACCGGCGCTCGCCGAACTCGAGTGCCGCAACACGGGCAAGCCGATCGTCGAAGCGGAATACGATCTCAACGACGTCGCCACGTGCTTTGAGTACTATGGCGGTCTGGCTACGAAAATTACTGGCTCGGTGAACCCTGTGCCGGACAACGCGATGTCGCTCTCCCTGAAAGAACCTGTGGGCGTCGCCGGACAGATCATTCCGTGGAATTACCCGCTGTTGATGGCGGCGTGGAAACTTGCGCCTGCGATCGCTGCCGGCTGCACCTGCGTTCTCAAGCCCGCGGAGCAGACGCCACTCACCGCGCTCGAATTCGCAAAATACTTCGCCGACTGCGGCCTGCCCGCCGGCGTCGTCAACATCGTCACCGGCTTCGGCGAAACCTGTGGCGCGCCAATCGTGCAGCATCCTGATGTCAACAAGATCGCATTCACGGGTAGCGCTGCTGTGGGCAAGATCATCGTCAAGCAGGCCGCCGACACGGTAAAGCGCGTCACATTGGAACTGGGCGGAAAGTCACCCAACATCTTTTTCGCCGACGCCGATTTCGAAGCCGCCATCGACGGCGCGCTCTTCGGAGTCTTCATCAATCAAGGCGAGGTGTGTTCCGCAGGCAGCCGCATCCTGGTGCAGAAATCGATTTACAAGAATTTTGTCAACGCCATGGCTGAGAAAGCAAAGAAAATCAAACTTGGCCCGCCACTCGAACGCGACACCAAGATGGGGCCACTGGTCAGCAAAGAGCAATATGACCGCGTGAACTCTTATCTCGACATTGGCAAGAAAGAAGCCAAGCTGGCCTCGGGTGGCGGACGCCCCGAGAGAATCGCCAAGGGCTACTACGTTCAGCCGACAATTTTCTATGACGTGCCGAATAGTGCCCGCATTGCGCGCGAGGAAATTTTCGGCCCCGTCGCTGCGGTCATTCCTTTCGACGACGAAAAAGACGCACTGAAGATTGCGAACGACTCTCCCTACGGACTCGCGGCTGCAGTCTGGACGCGCGATATTTTCAAGGCCATGCGGACCGTCAAAGCTTTACGCGCCGGAATCGTCTGGGTCAACCACATGCAGCCGACCTACGTCGAAGCGCCGTGGGGCGGCTTCAAGCAGTCGGGCTTCGGCCGCGAGCTCGGTCCGTGGGGTATCGAAGAATACTTGGAAACGAAGCAAGTGCACATCAATTTGAACGAATCGCCGATCGGCTGGTACTGAAAGGCAATGGCCAGTGGTCGGTGACTAGTGGCCAGTCTGCAAACGATTTTCTGGCCACTGACCACCGATCACTGGCCACTGGGAAACAACGATGTCTACCATTCAACTTCGCACATCCATTCCTGGCCCGCGCTCGCGCGAGCTGATGCGCCGCCGCAACGCGGCTGTTCCACAGGCTGCTTACCATGCCACTCCAGTCTTTGTGGCGAAAGCCGAAGGCGCGGTGGTCGAAGACGTGGACGGGAACCGTCTCATCGACTTTGCCGGTGGCATTGGCTGCCTCAACACGGGACACCGCGCGCCTTCTGTGATTGACGCCATTCGCCGCCAGCTCGACCGCTTCCTGCACACCAGCTTCAACGTGCTGCCGTATGAAAGTTACGTGGCGCTAGCCGAGCGGCTGAATGCCATTACGCCAGGACGATTCGCGAAAAAAACGCTTCTCGTCAATAGTGGCGCCGAGGCGGTTGAGAACGCCATCAAGATCGCGCGCTTTCACACCAGGCGGCCGGCGATCATTTCTTTCGAAGACGCCTTTCATGGCCGCACCTACATGGCGATGTCGGTGACCAGCAAGACTCATCCGTATAAAGCCGGTTTCGAGCCGTTTCCTGGCGACGTCTATCGCATTCCCTACGCCTACTGCTACCGCTGCTCGTACTCGCTGCAATATCCGGGTTGCGAAGTTCACTGCGCTCGTCATCTGGAAGACACATTCAAGCGTGTAGTTGCGGCGGAGTCCGTGGCCGCGGTGATCGTCGAGCCGATTCTGGGTGAGGGCGGCTTCGTGACGCCGCCGGCGGAGTTCTATTCGATCCTCGCGCAAACTTGCCGCAAGCACGGGATCCTGCTCATCGCCGATGAAGTCCAGAGCGGCTTTGCCCGCACCGGTGCGATGTTTGCCTGCGAGCGTTTCGGACTGGAACCAGATCTGATCACCACGGCGAAGTCGATTGGCGGCGGTCTGCCGCTGGCCGCCATCACGGGACGCGCTGAAATCATGGACGGTCCCGCTTCGGGCCAGCTCGGCGGGACGTTTGGGGGAAATCCGGCAGCGTGTGAGGCGGCGCTGGCGGTGCTCGACATGATTGAAAAAGAAAATCTCAATGCGCGTGCCAATCACCTCGGCGAAATGTTCCGTAAACGCGCCGCCGAGTGGCAGCGCCGCTGGGAGCTGATCGGCGATGTGCGCGGCCTGGGCGCGATGCAAGCGCTGGAACTCGTGCGCTCGCGCGCCACGCGCGAGCCGGCCGACACTGAGACCAAAGAGATAGCGCAGTTCTGCTACGAGCACGGGCTGGTCACGATCACGGCCGGGTCTTATGGCAACGTGATCCGCCTGCTGATGCCGATCGTCATTACCGATGCGCAAATGGACGAGGCGCTCGACGTTCTCGAAGCGGCACTGGCCGGAGTCGCCGAGAAGAAGGGCGCAGCGGTGCAGTTGGCCTGAGCGCAGCCGGTCGATGATGAGCGCTATACTGAACGATGCTGCTGAGTGCTTCCAGGCAACTAGCAGGGCAAGGCAACAATTCTTCACGATTCGCTGGGGTTACTTCTATGAGCGTGGCTGCACCTCCCGTCATCAAGCTGCCCAACTTCATCAACGGCCGATGGACGGATTCGCGGGCGTCCGAGTGGCGCGATGTTGTGAATCCCGCCACGGGCGAGACTTTGGCCAGTGTTCCGCTCGCCGATTCTGCTGACGTCAACGGTGCCGTTGAAGCCGCGGCAGCCGCGTTTCCCGAGTGGCGCCGCACGCCGCCGGAAGACCGCATCCAGCCGCTGTTCAAACTGAAGATGTTGCTCGAGGAGCACATCGACAAGATCGCCCGCGTCATCACCATGGAGAACGGCAAGACGTTTGCCGAAGCCAAAGCGGAGATGCGGCGCGCCATCGAAAACGTTGAAGTGGCCTGCGGCATTCCCATGATGATGCAGGGCTACAACCTGGAAGACGTCGCCCGCGGCATCGATGAAATCATGATCCGCCAGCCGCTGGGCGTGGTTGCGGCCATCGTGCCATTCAACTTTCCTGGCATGATCGCGTTCTGGTATCTGCCGTACGCAATTGCAACCGGGAACACGTTCATCCTGAAGCCGAGCGAGCGCGTGCCGATGACCATGCGCTACATCTACGAATTGCTGAAAAAAACTGGACTACCCGACGGCGTCGTGAATCTGGTGAATGGCAGTAAGGCCGCGGTGGATGCGCTGATTGATCACCCGAAAGTTCGCGCCATCAGTTTTGTCGGTTCGACTCCGGTGGCGCGTTACATCTACGCGCGTTCTGCAGAAAAAGGAAAACGCTGCCAGTGTCAGGGTGGCGCGAAGAATCACGTGATTGTTCTTCCCGACGCTGACATGCTCATGGCGACCCAGATCATCTCCGACAGCGCCTTCGGCTGCGCGGGCCAGCGGTGTCTCGCGGTTTCGGTCGCGGTCACCATCGGCGAGGCGCAAAAGACATTTCGGGATTCGATCGCTGATGCTGCGTCGAAGCTTAAAGTCGGCAACGGCCTGGAAGACGGCGTGCAAATGGGACCAGTGATCACGCCGCAGAGCAAAGAGCGCATCGAGCATCTGATCGGGGTTGGAGAGAAACAAGGCGCAAAGGTTCTTCTCGATGGCCGCAACGCGAAGATTCCGCGGCATGAATCTGGCAACTTCGTTAAGCCGACAATCCTCGATGATGTGCCGGCGACGAGCGAGATCACCGATACCGAAATCTTTGGCCCGGTGCTCAGCCTGGTTCATGCCGACAGCCTTGATGCGGCGCTGGCTTGGCTGGAACGGAGCGCATACGGCAACCAGGCGTCGCTGTTCACATCGAGCGGATCGGCGGCGCGGCGCTTCCGCTACGAAGCTCCGGCAGGAAATATCGGGATCAACATCGGAGTTGCCGCGCCCATGGCCTATTTCCCGTTCAGCGGATGGAAAAACAGCTTCTTCGGCGATCTGCACGGCCAGGGACGCGACGCGATCGAGTTCTACACCGACAAGAAAGTTGTGGTGGAGCGCTGGGCCAAAGAGCACAGCAGGAAATTCTGATTCTCACCACGGAGGCACGGAGTCACGGAGAGCAAAATGGAATTTGTTCTCTGCGTTTCTGTGCCTCCGTGGTGAAAGCAGTCTTAAGAGGAGCTTATGACGACTACCGTTGCCAATCCGACCATGACCGGGCAGGAAATGATTGATCTTGCCAAGAAGCACACGCTGTATGAATGGTCGGCGCAGTCGAAAGTTGATCCCATCCCGGTTGCGAAAGCCAAAGGCATCTATTTCTGGACGCCCGAGGGAAAGCGCTTCGTCGACTTCAACAGCCAGCTGATGTCGGTCAACATTGGCCACGGCGATGAGCGTGTGATTCAGGCGATCCAGGAACAGGCGGCGACGCTGTGCTATGCCAATCCGTTCATGGCGCACGAGCCCCGGGCTCGGCTGGGCGCAAAGCTCGCGGAGATTTGCCCGGGCGACATTGACACCTTCTTCTTTACCAACGGCGGCGCCGAGGCCAACGAGAACGCGATCAAGATTGCGCGCTCCTTCACCGGACGGCACAAGATCATGGCGCGCTACCGGTCATATCACGGCGCGACGGCCGGCAGCATCTCGCTGACCGGCGATCCGCGGCGTTGGGCCGTCGAACCCGGCATGCCGGGAGTCGTGCGTGTGCTCGATCCTTATCATGGCATCGAGCGCGGATGGGAATCGGCCGAGACGTCGCTCGCGATGGTTGAAGAGACGATGCAGCTGGAAGGTCCGCAGAATATTGCCGCCTTCATTCTTGAGCCGGTCACGGGCACGAATGGGGTTCTCGTTCCGCCGGATGGGTATCTCGAGGGCGTGCGCAAGCTGTGCGACAAGTACGGCATCCTGATGATCGCGGATGAAGTGATGGCGGGTTTCGGCCGTACGGGAGAGTGGTTTGCCGTAGATCACTGGAAGGTCATGCCGGACCTGCTGTGCATGGCGAAGGGGCTCACTTCGAGTTATCTTCCGCTCGGAGCCGTGGGCATTCGGCATCACATCGCGCAGCATTTTCAAGACAAGGTGTTTTACGGCGGCCTGACTTACAACTCGCATCCCATGGGATGCGCAGCAGCGCTGGCGACCATTCGCGTGTACGAAGAAGACAATCTGATCGAAAACGCGCGCAGGATGGGTTCGGTGATGAAGGATCTCGGCGCCGAATTGCAGGCGAAGCACGCCTCGGTGGGCGCGGTGCGGTCGATCGGGCTGTTTGGAATCGTAGAACTCATCCGCAGCCTGAAGACGCGGCAGCCGATGGCCCCATTCAATGGTACGTCGGACGAGATGGCGGCCCTCGGGCGATACTTCCGTGAGCAGGGGCTCTATACGCTGGTGCGGTGGAACACGTTCTTCACGAATCCTCCGTTGTGCATCAAAGAGCAGCAATTGCGGGAGGCGTTTGCGATCATTGATAAGGGCCTGGAAATTACGGACAGAGCGGTAAAGGATTAAGGCCAACATTCCACCACGACGGACCTACGTTGTTCCCCGAAGCAGCGTGTCCCAAGGAGGCGCTGACCCAGTTTTCCCGCTTCGGGAAATCTGGCCCCCTCTACAACCGGCTTTACACACAAGGGCGGCCCCGTGCCATAATGCATGACACAAGCCTGGGGGGTCCCAAGGACGCAGCTGTCCTGAAGACTGGCTTTACCGCTCATGCAACGGGGCGGCGAAATCGAACTCTGTCGCCGATCAGAACGGCGCGTCCACCTAATCCCGTGAAGTAGAGGTTGGCTATGAATTTTGCCGGTCTGTGGGAAAGTGTGCGAATCTCCGATTCTTATGGGCTGCGCTCCTGGCCGGTGCGGTATGGGTTCGCGGTGCTGGCAGTGGCGGTCGCAACAACTCTCGAACTCTGCCTTCGGTTGTGGGCTGGCCCATTCCACCTGGCTTTCATCCTCTACTACCCTGTGGTCGTGCTGGTCGCAATGTGGGCGGGGTTTGGGCCTGGAATTCTGGCCACGTCGCTAGCGGCGACCGCCGGCGGGTATTTCTTCCTTGAGCCGACGAACTCCTTTGTGGTGCGCACTCCCGAGGATCTGGCCGGCCCCGCACTGTTCGCCCTCATCGGTGTGTGTCTCACGGTCCTCACCTCCAGCCACGATCGAGCCACGGCGGCGCTCCGCGTCAGCGAGTCCGAGCTCAACCGGGCGCAGGCGGTTGCTCACATCGGGAGCTGGCATTACGACAGCGAGCGAGACAGTCTGGTGCTATCCGATGAGGCCTACCGCATCATGGGGCTTCCGTTGAAAACAACGGTTTCTCCTCTACAAGCCAACCAAATCGTTCATCCGGAGGATCGCGAGCGGATAGAACTTGCCTGGAAGGCCGCCCTGATAAGCGGCGTATACGACCAGGAGAGCCGTGTGCTGGTCGAAGGGCGCATGAGGTGGGTACGGATTCGAGCGCAGGTCGAGTTTGGTGGTGAGGGTCGGCCGTCGAAGGCTGTGGGCACAGTGCAGGACATCACGGAACGCAAGCTGACCGGGGACCGGCTGCAGGAATATGAGAAAGCGATGGAGGGTTTGGACGAGATGATTCTGGTAGTCGACCGCGACTACCGGTATGTGATCGCGAACCGCGCCTTTCTAAATCGCAGAGGCATTGAGAGAGAGCAACTGATCGGTCGCTCGCTGGCAGAAATGATGGGCCCCGGCGTCTTTGATGCGGCGGTCAAGCCGAAACTGGACGAGTGTTTTCAGGGCAGAGTGGTCAACTACGAGAAGCGCTACACATATCCGCTGCTTGGGGAGCGCGACTTTTCGGTATCGTACTTCCCGCTTGCGGGTCCGAGCGGGATCGAGCGAATTGCCGTCGTCATGCAAGATATCACCGAGAAAAAACAGGCCGAGCACTCGCTGCGGCTGTTCCGTGCATTGATGGATCAGTGCAACGATGCGGTGGAAGTAGTGGACCCGGAGACGCTGCGGTTCCTTGATGTCAATGAGAAAGCCTGCAAGGAGCGCGGATACACACGGGAAGAGATGTTGTCGATGACTGTGTTTGACATCAGTCCGGACGTGGACGAAGCCCACCGGGCGAAGGTGTTGGAGACCGTTCGCCAATCGGGATATGCCATGTTTCAGATCAACCACCGGCGGAAAGACGGGTCGATGTTTCCGGTGGAGGTCAACCTGAGTTGCGTGGAATTGGGCCGACGCTACATCATCGCGGTCTGTCGTGACATCAGCGAGCGCAAGCGAGTGGAGGCTGCGCTGCGAGAAAGCGAAGGCCGGTATCGAGATCTTGTCGAACACAGCGAAGACCTGGTGTGCACGCACGACTTGCAGGGGAATTTGTTATCAGTGAATCCGGCGCCTGCACGGATTCTGGGGTACAGCGTAGAGGAGTTGCTGAAAATTCCCATGCGCGACCTGATTGTGCCCGAGGGGCAGGAGCTCTTCGATCAGTATCTGGAGAGACTGAGGACGACGGGCGGCCCGGAGAGTGGTTTGTTGTGTGTCATGACCAAGAGCGGCGAGGTCCGCACCTGGGAGTACCACAACACCTTGCGCACAGAAGGACTGGAGACTCCGATCGTGCGGGGCATGGCGCACGACATCACCGAACGCAGACGGGCGGAACTCGCCCTGAGAGGTTCGGAGCAGCGGTATCGAACACTGTTTGAAAAGGGTGTTGCGGGTGTGGCAATTATTGGCCTCGATGCCACAGTGAATCGATTGCAATGACGCGTGGGCGCGAATCTTCGGACACACGGAGGCAGCGGAGTGCCGGGGTACCCAGATTGCAGAGCGCTATGCCAATCCAGCGGAGCGGAAGGACCTGCTGGAGCAGTTACAACGCGAGGGAGCATTTTTCGACCGGGAATTGGAGATGCGCCGCATAGACGGATCCAGCGTCTGGCTTTTGCTGAACAGCGCCATGGTGAAGGAGGGGAACGGAGAGACGGTGATTCAGTCGACTGTGTTCGACATCACCGCACGAAAAATTGCCGAGCAGGCGCTACTAAGAAGTGAAGAGCGATTTGGGGTGGCGCTTAAGGGGTCGCCCATTGCCGTATTCAGCCAGGATCGCGATCTGCGTTACACGTGGATGTACAACTTTCATTCCCTGGCACCGAGCGAGGTGCTGGGCAAGACGGATGAGGAAATCGTCGGGGCGGAGCGTGCGCGCCGTTTGAGAGAACTGAAGTTGCAAGTATTGCGCACGGGAGCGGGCGTGAGAGAGGAGGTTGTGATCCCTTACAAAGGGACGAACGTCACGTTCGATATCACAATTGAGCCGCTGTTCGATTCAGAAAAGAAAGTCCTTGGAATTACGGGCGCTGCCATGGACATTGCCCGCCTGCGAGAACTGGCCGACAACCTGCGCGATGACAAGGACAGACTGACGAGGGAAAAATCCTATCTTGAGAACCAAATTCAGACGGAGCTAGGATTCGAGGAGATCATTGGACAGAGCACGTCATTGCGCGAAGTGCTAAGGAAAGCTCGCGTGGTCGCGCCGACGGATTCTACCGTACTGCTGCTGGGGGCGACCGGCACCGGGAAGGAACTGGTGGCGCGAGCGATTCATGCGCTGAGTTCCCGGCGCGAGAGAAACTTTATCAAGTTGAATTGTGCGGCCGTGCCTTCGGGTTTGTTGGAAAGTGAGTTATTTGGTCACGAGAGAGGAGCGTTTACCAGCGCAGTCGCGCAAAAAATTGGCCGTTTGGAGTTGGCCGATGGGGGAACTCTGTTTCTCGACGAGGTGGGCGAGTTGCCGCTCGAACTGCAGCCGAAGTTGCTGCGGGTGCTCCAGGACCGTGAGTTCGAGCGTTTGGGGGGAGTTCGTACCCTGCGCGTGGATGTGCGAATTATTTCGGCCACGAACCGCGACCTGCAGAAGGATGTTGCGGAAAGAGAATTCCGTGAAGACCTGTACTACCGGCTGAACGTGTTTCCCATTGAGTTGCCCGCGTTGCGCGAACACAGGTCGGACATTCCGCTGCTGGTTAGACATTTCGTTCAAAAATATGCCGCCCGCATGGGCCGCCGGATCGAGATTATTCCGAGCGATTCAATGGAGGTTCTGCAAAACTGGAACTGGCCTGGCAACGTGCGTGAGTTGGAAAACATGGTTGAGCGCATGGTGATTCTAACCAAAGGAACCGTATTGGCCGCTCCTCCCGCCGAATTGAGAATACCGGAGGAGATCGCCGAAGACAGCCTGACAGAAATGGAACGCGAGCATATTATTCGTGTTCTGCGGGAGACCAACGGTGTGCTCTCAGGCGCGGAAGGGGCGGCGAGCCGGCTCGGGATGAAGCGCACGACGTTGCAGTCGATGCTGAAGCGCCTTGGCATTGAGCCTCAGGATTTTCGCCACGGAACGGGAACGTTCGGCAGGGAGTAAGAGCCCAGAACCGCATGCGGCCCGCGAATCACTCGGCCAATCGGCCGTGCTTTCCCGAAAAACACCACGCCGGCATGTGTCCATGCGGCACTTGGAATCTCCCCGCCACGGCGGAGTACAATCGCAACGAGAAATTCTTCTCGGGGGACCAGATGGATAGTTGGAAGAAAGCGGCGGTCGTAGGCTCGATCGGAGCGGCGGCGATTTTCTTCATGAAAAAGAGATATCCGGCGGGCGTGCTGGCCACGGGCCTGGGACTGGCGGTGCTGGCGTCAGAATATCCTGACAAGTTCGAAAAGGTGCGGCGTGCGTTGCCGGAATATTTCGACCGCGGCATGCGCGTGATGGAGATGGCCGGTCGTGCTGGCCGGCGAATCACCGAGGCGGCGGGGCAGAGGGCGGCGGAGGCTTGGGAGGAGATCGGAGGCTAAACCGGTTTCAGAGCAGCCTCACTCGATGCCGAGTTGCCTTCTGGCGTCGGGGCTCAGGCGCTCCGGGGTCCAGGGCGGAGTCCAAACCACATTCACCGCGGCGTTGCGAATGCCGGGCAATTGCTCGAGGCGTGATTTTACCTGGGCGCTAATGTTGACATGCTCGGGGCAGCCCTGCGCGGTGAGGGTCATATCGACCGTGACATCTTGTTTGCTGCCCTCCGCAGGTGCCAGATTCACCTTGTAGATCAAGCCAAGATCGACGATATTCACCGGGATCTCCGGGTCGTAGCAACTCTTCAGTGCGCTCAGAACGTCTTGTTCAGTTACAGGCATTTCACGATTCCTCACCCTCAGTGTACATAACTCTAGTGTACAGGGGGTTTCCGAGGACTGTTGGATACGGCGATTCCACCATGTTCTTCTGGTACAGTCATCCGTGATGACTCCTGAGGCGAAGCAGAGGATCCAACTTGCGCTAGTCGTGGCAATGGTGGTTGCCGGCGTGCGCACCGGATACATCCTTTATCAGCGACATGAGGACGCCGTCGCAGCGCAGAAGCGGAAGCTTGCGCGCGACGTCGGTTACTCCAATCCGGATTATTACGTCACGCCGAAGAAACTGTATCCCTACGACTTGAAAACGGCGAAGCAGTTGACGCAGCAGCCGGTGTGGGTAAAAGAGGGATACCGTTACACGTACTACGGCTATGACGCGGCGCGCAAACATGTAGATTTTGACCACGAAGCGGGCCTGCTGCTGCCGATCGAAGAGCTTGCTATCAAAGACGTCGTGATGGCGAAGCCGTCAGGCACGGGCGAGCGGCCGCAGATGATGGCCGTGTTCGAAAAAGACGGGAAGAGCTACGCCGTGCCCATCGGGTTTGAGGCGGAAGGCGAATACAAGATTTATTCGGACGAGATGTTCTTTGTCGAAGATCCGCACGAGTTGTACAAGCACTGGCCATCGGATGTGTGGGATGCGGTCGCTCGGCATGAGGTCAAGCCGGGAATGAACGAACTGCAGGCGGACTTTGCCGTGGGCATGGGCGTGCCGGATGCAGGCGATACTTCCTACCAGAAGACAGTGCGCTATCCGAATGGCGGCAAGCCACTCGTGGTTGTGTATCACGAGGGGAAAGCGGCGGAGATCAGGAGCGGGTCGCCGGGATCGTGAACTGCAGGTTGAGCCTTTCTGAAGTTCCTATCTCTGAAACGTGACTCGGCGGACGCGATGGCGGGCGGGAAACGATGGTCCGCACGAGTTGATCGTTATGCTGCCACCAGCCATGGAAGGCTGGAACGCTTTCGTAACGAACGTGCAGTGGATACCAGATGCCGGCGGGCGTGAGCCACGGTGCCAGGCATGAACTCCCGCCGCACTTCTGACGTTGCTGCTGGAATGCGGAACCGAGATTGATCTCAACGCTCCTTGTATCCAGCCGCAGTCCTTCTTGCAACGCCTTCAATGCGCTCTCTTTCGCGCTCCATAGCAGAGTTACGAGCAAGGGCCGGTCTTCCACGCGGGTTTGGTGAATCCACGTTTGTTCGCCGGCGGTGAAGTAATCGCCGACAAAGTTGTCGCTGCGCAGTTCGACGGCCTCCACGTCGCAGCCGAGACGGTTGTCGGCCGCCGGCGTTTTGTGCGAGGCCAGGGCACAGATGCCAACGCCGGAGCTGTGGCTGAGTGAGATTGCGACCGATGCAGGTTGCCCGGAGAGAAAAACTTCTGGAGATCCCGAGGACGCGGTGCGAATTTCGATGGCCGCAAGTGCGCGATGGTTGGAGGGCAGGTTGAGGCAAGTAGCGAGAGCCCGCTTTGCGGTCCAGCGTCCCACGCGCCAGTCAGCGCGGCGTTTGGCAAAACGCAGGCGGGCGAGGCAAGCTGCTTCCTGCGAGCTTAGCCAATCATCTCCGGCCGGCACATCGATTTGCCTCTGCTCCAGCCAGCAGATGTCTTGTAGCGATTTCAATGCGCGCTCTTGTTGAGAAGATGGAATACTCATAAGTTATTCAGCCGCGGTTAAGCTGCCTGTGCAGCCTCGACTGTTTTCTTACGGCTCTCATTCTCCTGTGCTCTCATGCCGCGTTCCACGGCGTCGATCAGGTAAGGACGGAGGTTTCCAGGCGCAATGATGCAATTCAGTGCGCCGACGTTGAGTGCGCGGTGCACACTATGCACGCGATCAAACTCTCCGGCCATTTCGCCCAGCTTTTCCGAATGCACCGACTTGAAGAGCTCGGTCCACTGCGCGCGCAGCCGCGCCTTCTCGGCACCCTCGGCCTGCAGCATCGCCTGGTTGAGCGCTTGCAAGCGCTCATCTTTGCGAGTGCGGGCCTCGACCTCGCTGGCGAAAACCACAGCAGCGGCCGGCGCGCCGCCGATGACGGACGCATATGTTCCTTCGAGCGCGGCGACTTCCAGTTGTTCGTTGAGCGCGCGGGAGAACACTACGTAAGCGCCTCCGTGGTAGCGCGAGATCACGCAGAACACGATCGGGCCCTTGAAGTTCACTACGGCGCGGCCGATTTCTGCACCGTACTCGAGTTGCAGGCGGCGCATGGACTCCGGCGACCCATCAAAGCCGGAAAGATTGGCCAGAACCACGACGGGGCGGTTCTCGCTGGCGGCGTTGATGGCGCGGGCTACCTTCTTCGAAGACTGCGGGAACAGAGTCCCGGCGGACCACTGATCGGGGCCGTCGGCGGGAACAAAGCCCATGCGAGGCACGGACCGGGATTCGAAGCCGATGAGGCAGATGGGATAGCCGCCCAGGTGCGCGTCCCAGACCACCGCGGTTTCAGCCGCACGCATACCAGCCCAACGCTCCAGCGGCGGATGGTCCTGGTCGATGGTCGCCATCATCACGCGGCGAATGTCGAAGGGCTTCTTGCGGCCGGGGTTGGTTTCATCCGACAAAATCTCGCCCACGCTCGCGAAGCCTTCCTCGCCGTTTTCATTATGGGGATAAGTCTGCACGTCGCGATCGACGGGATCCGACGTTTCGGCCCGCCGTGGGAATCGCTCGCCCGGCAGAATGTACGTGTGATCGTAGTGGCGGAAAAGAATGTGGCAGGCCTCGTTGATGTCACGGGCCCAGTACTGTGCCTGCCCGTTAACCCCCATGATGCGGTCGTACCCGCCAATTCCTTGATTGTCCTCGGCGGAAATGCCGCCGGAATAATCGAGGGCCCGCTTGCCGGTCAGGACCATGGCGGCTTTGGGAGTCATGACCAGAATGCCGCGAGTGTGCATCAGCATGGTGGCCTCGGCATTCCAGTAAGGCTGCGCGCCAACGTTGATGCCATTGACCAGGAGATTGACTTCGCCGCCGGCTTGCGTGAACTGGACCAGACGGCGCAGTACGCGCGCGATCCAGTCCATGTTTTCGACGCCGCTGTCCATGGAGATTTTGGCGCCCGCGGAGATTGGGAACCATTCCACAGGCACGTTCTTCCGCTGGGCGAGATCGACTGCGGCGATGATGATGCGGCACTCCTTTTCGGCCAGCGCTCCCAGATCTTTACTGGGATCACCCAGGAGGAGAACCCGCGTCATTCCCTCGGGATACCGCGCAGTGAAGTTGCGAATCACCCCGGCAATAATGTTGGCCTTGTTCTCACCGTACGGACGAAGGACGGGTACAAGGCGTTCGCCGGTTTCGTCGAGATCGTGCTCAATGAAGTCGCCGGGAGGAAATTCGGCGCGCGTGTCTTCGCGCGGCGGCGTGAGCATTTTGATGATCTCGTATGGGTAGATCATTCCGCGCTGGCGGACACGGATGACTTTCTGATCGTATGCGCTGAGCGGTTTGAGCGGCAGCAGTTTGTCGGCGGGGCGGAAGGTAATGAGCAGGCCGCTGCCGACCGGGCTGGAGATGCGCACGACCAGGTCCCGCAATTCTCCGGTGGCGGGATTGGGAATGCGGGCGCGGACGACAACCTGTTCCAGGCCCAGACCTTCGGTAGCCGGAGCGAGGCGGCGCACAATGTCATGCAATTCATCAGGCCGCAGATGGAGTGGAGGCCAGACATAGAGAAAGACGCGGTTCCAGTACAGGCGCTCCTGCGGACGGCGCCGCGACTGCCATAGACGGATGGCGGCCAGCGCTTCCATAAGCATGCGTTCGAGATGTGGCAGTTGCACGATACGGCCGGCAGCGTCGCGCACCGGAGTTACATCGCGCACTTCTGCCGCCGCAAAAAGGCGTTCATCCTTCGGGTTATCGCGAGCGACGGCATGGACCAGATAAACGTCTTCGACCGACGGCAGCCGCTCGATCTGAAAATTGCTTAGCCGCCACAAATGCAGGCGCTTGCCCATCATGGGATGCAATCCGCGGTACAGCTTTTCCTCGGTGTATCCAGTCTCGCCGGGGCGATAGGTAAAGTGCTGCATGTCGCTTGTGCGCCGGCCCTGGTTTCGAGCGGCGACAGATGCGACAATTCGCCGGATACTCCGCGGGAACTGAACCTGGTTCAGCATGGCTTGTACTTCGCTCTGTGTGGCGTCGGGTTCTGGAAGCTGTCCAGAATGGCAGAGGCTGAAGTCCATAACAATGTCGTGATCCTGAGGGATCTCGGCAACGGCCGGGAGGAGCGCCTGAGCTGCAGCCGGGAGGTTGGAATATTCCGCGTATGTTGCGAAGACGTGAATCCGCTTGCCTTCGTAATCGTATTCGGCCGAGACGTAGCAAAGCTCCCCGGCGAGGGAACACTTAAGGTTCTGCAGGTTGCGAATTCGGTAGTATCGCCGCGTAAGAACCTCAAGCATGGTGTGGCGCAGCGCGGCGTCGGCAGCCGGGAAGCGCGAGGCGAACAGCCCGGCCAGGAGCTGCGGGCACTCGATCAAAGCGTGGATTTTGGCGCGCCTGTCGGCGGCGTCCGGATGTGCGGCCAGATTCGCCAAATGGTCTTCGGCTTCTTCATACACTCGATCGCGAGCCTGCTCAAACAGGGGTTGATCGAAGTAGCGATAGCGCACTTCCCGGGCCAGATCGCTGGCCGAAGGATAAGGTTCGTGAGTAGTGGAGATGATGCGATCGAGAAGCGCCCTGAAGTCCGCTTCAGCTGTGGGCCTGGCAGCCTTGGCCTGCTGCAGCCGCCGTTCGAGAATGTCGAGAATGGGGGCTGCTTGCTGGTCCATGCGCTGGTGCGATTTGCAGATCCACAGCAGACTTTCCTTTAGAGCAGCGGAACCATCGAGAGCCTGCACACCGAAATGCGCCAGAGCGCGCTGCAAGGCTGCAACAAACGCGGCGGGCAGTCCCTCCCCGCCTGTTTCGACAGAGCATAGAAATGAGAACAGGTAAGACTCGGCGCTAGGCTCTTCCGCACTGGCACGACGATTGACTTCCGGTTCCCGGTGAAAGAGCGCGCAGATGTCGGCAAAAATACTGAGGATCTCGTTTTCGCAGCCTTTGACGTCGTCACCGCTGGCGGGACACTCCCGGCTCCATGCCGCGAACTGGCGAGCGCACTGGGCCGGATCGAGATCAAAGCCTAGCAAGAGTTGGCGGAGGTCTCGGAGGCTTTCGGTGCATTGGGGTATGGGAGCCAATGGCTTGTCGTCCGCCGATTGCCATGCCCCGAAGACGAGGCGAGGCTGCGAATCCGCAGCTTGGTCGGTCGTGTTGGCCTGGATTTGAAGCAGCGGAGCGCCGGTATCGACTTGCACGTTCGGCATGATCATCACCTGCCGGACCGTGCCGGGGAACGTGGCCATGATTTGGGTCTCCATCTTCATGGCCTCGAGCACGGCCAGCCGGTCTCCGACCGCGACCGTATCGCCGGGCTTCACAGCGATCGAGACGACAACCGCCGGGGCCGGGGCATGAATGATGCCTCCGTCGTCGCGCTCCACGCGATGCGCAATCCCATTCACTTCAATTCTTGCGCTCAAACCCTGAACGGAGGAGATGACATGAAAGCGATGACCGAAGGCGGTCAGCCAGCAATCAAACTCGCCGGCGCGCTCAATGTGGGCGTCAATCCGCTTTCCATCCACTTGGACGCGATAACAGTGAGAACCGATCCGGAGAATGTGCACGGAGTAAAGGTGGCCACGATAGCGGAAGGACAAGTTGCGGCCGATCTCGCAACGCACGTGCGGACGGCCTCGCGCCGCTGAGGCATAAAACTGGGCCTGTTCCACCGCCAACTCGGCATCGTAAGCATCAATGGCGGCCTGGAACAACGCGACGTCGCCGTACTTGTCGTTCATGCGATTGCCGTCTGCCGCCATGCGGTCAAGCCAGCCAATATCGACTTCTGCGCGCTGAACTTCATCCCGCCCCAGCAGGTCCAGCAGGAATGCTTTGTTGCTGGTGCCGTCTTTGAGAACGACGACACTTTCCTTAAGTGCGCGGCGAAGGCGGGAGAGTGCTTCGGCCCGGGTTTGCCCGTGGCCGATGATCTTGGCGATCATGGAGTCGAAGTCGGCGGGAACGCTGTCACCCTCGGACACTCCGGTGTCGACGCGAACGCCCGGGCCTGTGACCATGCGGAAGCGTTCCAGCTTTCCTGGAGCCGGCGCGAAACCGTTGTCGGCGTCTTCCGCGTTCAGGCGCACCTCAATTGCATGACCGACTGTGCGGGGAGGCTCGCCTTCCAGGCGGCCGCCGCGCGCGACGTGAATCTGCAGCTTTACCAGATCAAGGCCCGTGGTGCATTCCGTAACCGGATGCTCGACCTGCAACCGTGTGTTCACTTCCATAAACGCGAAGCGATGGCTCTGCGGGTCATAGAGAAACTCCACCGTGCCCGCATTGGTGTACCCTACGGTGTTGCACAGGCGAACAGCGGCTTGGCGAACCAGTGCATCCTCTTCCGGAGAAATGCCCGGGGACGGAGCTTCCTCGACGACCTTCTGCTGGCGACGCTGGATAGTGCAGTCGCGCACGCCTGCAGCCCAAGTCGTGCCGTACTGATCAGCAATGATTTGCACCTCGACATGGCGTGCTCCTTGTACCATCTGCTCGAGGAAAACGGTGGGGTCACCGAAAGCCTTGGACGCCTCGGAACGGGCACTCTCAAAGGCGTGCGGCAGCTGGTCGGCGGACAGCACACGGCGGATCCCACGCCCACCGCCGCCGGCAGCGGCCTTGATCAGGAGGGGAAAGCCGAGGCGCTCAGCGTAAAACAAAGCGGCGTCCACTGTTTCGACCGGGCCACCACTCCATGGAGCGACCGGAATCTGGGCTTGCTCGGCGAGACGTTTGGCAGCGATCTTGTCGCCCAGCTGCCGCATGACATCACCGCTCGGCCCGATGAACACGATACCCATGTCGCGGCAAAGATCGGCGAAGGCGGCATGCTCGGCCACGAATCCCCATCCCACCCAGGCGGCATCGGCGCGGGAAGCAGCAAGAGCCCGCTCGAGCCGGGCGTAGTCGAGGTAGCTGCTCTTGGGGCGATGAGTTTCGGAATCGTCGAACAGGGCTGCGCCGAGAGAGATGGCTTCATCGGCCTCGCGCGCGAACATGGCATGGCGATCGGGCTCGGTGAAAAACGCGATCGTGCGCAGCGGTATGCTGCGCTCGTGGCTAAGTTCGCGGGCGGCGTGGATGAAGCGCATGGCGGCTTCGCCGCGATTGATGATCGCGATGCGTTGAAATGCGAGTTCCATAAGCGCTCCGACGAGAGGACGTGGGCTTGCGGAATGGCGCTTTCAAGCTCCTACGGCTTATCATGCCGCCAATGCCGTCTCCTCGGACATGACGGCGTGCAAGGGCTTCAGACGCGCAGACTCAATGGCTTGGGGCAAAGCCACCGTCTTGTAGCCAGTGAGGCGCAAATAGCAATTTCCCTGCTGGTCGAGAACCTCGGCCGCAAAGGCGTTTTGACTTTCATTGGGAGTGACCACGGCGTGAAAACGGCTCTCCGCCGAAGCTGGCAAGCGGAACAACGAGATTCGATCTACGTGCTGTGGCAGGCCCATGCGCGACTGCAGCCCCATCTCCCAGATTCCAGCAGTCTGGAAACAGAGCTCGATCATACGAGGTGCCACCACCATGGGCACCTCCGCAGGATGGTGATTCGGCGGCAGGTCTTTCGCTATCAAGCCAACGACCTGCGTTCCATCGCGCCATGCTTTCTCCACGACCTGATACGCGGGGCCGTGGAAATAGAGCCGATAGATGTCAGCGGCCTCGACAGCGCTGCCATGCGGCTCTACAAATGCCTTGCTTGTGGGGGCCTGCGCCAGTTGTTTTGCCAGTCGCACTCGCGCCGTGAAGTGGGTGGTGCGTTGAGGCTCAGTCTGAGTTGACAAGGCACGCTGGCCGATCAAGCGACAATCGGCGACCAACGCTTCTCCTCGCGGATGAATCGTCACTTCGACGCGCACGGTACGCGGTTCGCCGCGATAGAACTTGAACGGAGCGAGGAAGTTGACGTCTTCAATCGCTTCGATGTGCCATCCAGGCAGGAATTTCAGCGCAGCCTCAGCAAACGCTTCAATTCCCATTACGCCTGGCAACACAGGAGTGCCGTCAATCTGATGATCATGCAGGAAAGGCTGAGCGGCAGGACTCAGTGTCGTTTCGATGGCATACCCGTCAAACAAGCTGATGGAGGCGACTTTGTCAGCAATCGGCCCGGTCGGCGAAGACTTGGAGAGGGACTCCGCGGCCTCTGCGTCGAGGCCGCCGTCGCCGTCCCATTCGTTGAGTAGAACACCAAGCCGCTGGCCGATGACGATTTCGCCACGCGTGCTGCCGGAGGTGAGTTCGCGGCGTATGAGCGGAATGCCGGCATCGGGCGGAAGCATGTCAATGCCGGCGAGTTCCATGACTTTTGGAATCGAGCCGCGCGTGGCCATGCCGATGCCGCCCCACGCCGTCCAGTCAATGGCAATGCCGCGCGTGGCTGGGCGCGTGGTGCGCAAGCTCGAGGTGATCTTGCATAGCAGGTCATTCGCCGAGCTGTAATCGGTCTGGCCTCCGTTGCCGAAGCGGCCGGCAACCGAGCTGAAGCCAACGGTTGCCCCCAGGGGCATGTCGCCGATGGCGCGCAGAAGGTTGAAGAAGCCGTCGGCCTTGACGTCGAAGACCAGATCGAATTCGCGCGGGTCCTTGTCGGGCAGAAAGTGGCTGCGCTCGATACCGGCGGCATGCAGCAGCACGTCGATGCGTCCGCTGCGCTCCCGCACTTCCTTGATGACCTTGGATACGGCTTCGGAGTCGGTGAGATTCAGGCTGAAGTAGTACGCCGTGCCGCCGGCGGCGCGCACGGCTTCGATGGCGCTTACCGCGGCCTGCGCGCGCTCGAGCGCAGCCAACTCCTTTTCGATCAGGGCGGGCGTGGCACGATCGCCGCGCGCTTGGATGCGCGTGAACAATTCGCGCTTGAGCCCATCCTTATCGCTGGCGAAACGCTTCAGGTCAGGATTATCCGGATCCGGCTCCGGCACCAGGTCGAGCAGATAGAAAATGCCGCCGGAAGTCGCTGCCAGATCGGCAGTGATGGCGGAAACGATGCTGCCCGCCGCTCCGGTGACCAGGAACACAGTGTTCTTGCCCAGTACCATACCCGGTTTGCCGTCGGCTGCCGGTAGTTCCTGCACTCCCACGGTCCAGCGCTGCTCTGCCTTGTAGCCGATCTCCA
>JASHPH010000119.1 GCA_030038255.1 Candidatus Sulfotelmatobacter sp.
GCGGGAACTCCGTGTATTCCGTCACTGGGAATAGTGATTTGACTCACATAATGGCCTTGGCCTGGCAGGGCGTCAGGGGCGAATTGCCCTCAGTTTGGAGGAATTTCGGAGGCGGTTGCGTGATTATAATCACAAATATTTGTGATTCTGATCAAACATAGCCTGGATCAGCTACCCTGAGCTTTGGTCCGAAACCGGCACGATAGCGACGGCAGTTCACCACAATCCGGAGAAACCTGAATCACACCCGCCTGTGATTCCAGTCATAAGACCGGGAATCAGTAGAGGGAACCCTTCAACTCTTCTGAGGAGGGACGTAGACGCAGCAGGGGTCCTCCGCGAAGAGATCACCGGTCATCGCATAGGCGCGGGCCCGCGACCCGCCACAAACGTTGCGCATTTCGCAACGACCGCACTTGCCCTTAAGTTGGGAACTATCCCGCAGGGACACGAACAAGGGTGAATCACCGAAGAGTTTCGCCAGTGGCTCTCTGGTCACGTTGCCTGCCGAGAGCGGCAGGAAACGGCTGGGGTACACCTCGCCCTCATGGTTGATAAAAACAAAGCCCTTTCCGTCGTTCACGCCCTTGGGAGCGCACGTGATGGCCTCCGACTCGGTCAAGTCGCCCCGCGACTCCCGCGACCGCTGCTGCAAAAGATAGCGCTGATAATGCTGGCCTTCTGTGGTTTTGATCTGAAAGTGTACCCGCCTCGAGGCCGCGTACAGCTTGGCAAAAACCACCTCATGCTCCTCGGCGGTGAGCAGATCCGTTGCCTGATCCCGGTTTGCCGGCACCAGGAAGAAGACATTCCACAAGGCCACGTCGAGACGAGCGAGCAACTCGATCATGGGATCGATATCGTG
This sequence comes from Candidatus Sulfotelmatobacter sp., assembly GCA_030038255.1. GTDB lineage: Bacteria > Acidobacteriota > Terriglobia > Terriglobales > Acidobacteriaceae > Sulfotelmatobacter. Next base: position 866 of record JASHPH010000119.1, read on the forward strand.
AAAATTGCGTCGCGCCACCAGTGTGTTGATCTGCACCGGCAGCTCCACATCTTGGCAAAACCCGATGGCATCGAGCGTCCGCTTATGCGCGCCGGCGGCCTTCCAGTAGGCATCATCCAGTGCGGCGGTCGAGCCGTTCATCCACAAAGCCAGGCGCATCAGGCCGTGCGCTTTCAGCTCCGCAACGGTCTCGGCATGCAGCCTCGCAGTCGGAGGCAGCGTCAGAGAAGTTCTCACCGAGCGGCGGGCCGCAAACTCGACAATGGGAAACAGATCCGGGCGCTGTAGCGGATCGCCGCCCGTGAGCACGAGCAGTGGCACGTGCATGGCCGCCACTTCTTCGATCAGATGAAAAGCTTCGGCGGTCGAGAATTCCTTCTTGTCCCGGACAGACCGCGCGCCGCGTGCGAGCGCGGATTTCCCGTTGCAGGCTGGCGTCATCTCCCACGTCACTTGCAGTGGCCGCAGCTGAAAATTCGGACCGTTCGACGCCAAACTAGACCGGCCGGCCGCAGAAGACGAGACCTTTCCGGCAGTGGCCGCCCGCACGGGTTTTGCCAAGGCATTCGACATGGCACAAATGTTAGTTCTAATCTAGGGCTAGCAACAGTGCGGGGTCGCACCAAAGGTCGTGATAAGAGTCACAAAAGCTGCGTGCTTAATCCTGTGATCTCTGTCACGTGGCGAAGTGACTTCGACCATAGGTCGGTTCGGACCCTCGTGCGAACCTACCCTGTTGCAAAAACTCTCAGGAGGAAACCAAAGTGAAACAACTTTTCATTCGGGCAACCCTGGTAACGCTGTTGGCAGTTGGTATCGTCGCTCTCTATAGTCCATCCGCCGCGGCGCAGGATGCAGCGGGAACCTTCAAAGCCAAGTGCGCCATGTGCCATGGAGCTGACGGTAAGGGCGGTAAGATGGGAACCCGCGACTTTGCTTCGCCTGAAGTAAAGGCCGAAACCGATGCCCAACTGACTGTGATCATCACCAAGGGCAAGGGCAAGATGCCGGCGTACGAAGGCAAGCTGAAAGATACGGAGATCAAGGACCTGGTTGCCTATGTTCGCAGTCTAGCGAAGTAGGACAGCGGGTTGAAGCAATAGGAAAGGCGGCTTCATTGCAGCCGCACAAAAATCGTTCGACTGTGAAGGACCGGCGGGTGAGAGTATGCCAACGCAGGCAAAACGGAATGTTTTTGCGCTTGGCAGCGCTCTCACCCTCTTCTTAACCGTTGGCGCTGCGCGGTCTGCCGCGCCACAATCTCCCAGCACCGACGATTGTCTCGCCTGCCACAGCGATAAAACCCTAACTACCAAACGCGGCGCGCGCACCGTCTCTCTTTTTGTAGACGGCAAGAAGTTCGCTTCTTCCGTGCATGGCTCGCTCTCATGCACCAACTGCCACGCCGACCTTGATGGCAAAGACCTGCCGCACTCAACGCCTTTGGCGCGCGTTCAGTGCGGGACCTGCCATAGCACTGAACAGAAGCAGCATTCGCAGTCCTTGCACGGCAAAGCCATCGCCCGCGGTGACCCGCTCGCTCCGCACTGCGTCGATTGCCACGGCAATCACGACATTGTGGCTGTCCGGGATCGAAACTCGGCCGTGGCTCCGCTGAATGTTCCTTTCGTGTGCGGAAGGTGCCACCAGGAGGGCACGCCGGTTCAGCTCAATCGCAACATTGACCAGCACAACATCCTGGAGAACTATTCCGAGAGCATTCACGGCGAGGCCCTGCTCAAGAAAGGCCTGGTGGTTGCAGCCAATTGTGTCTCCTGCCACACTCCGCACAACATCCTCCCCCACACCGATCCCAATTCTTCCATCAACCGGCGCAACATCGCGGCGACCTGCACCAAGTGCCACGCTGAGATTGAGACGGTGCACCGCAAGACCATCCGCGGCGAGCTCTGGGAAAAGGAAGCTCACGTTCTCCCGGCATGCGTGGACTGCCACCAGCCGCACAAGATCCGGAATGTCTTCTACAGCCAGGGCATGGCCGACGCCGATTGCATGCGCTGCCACGCCAACGAAAAGCTGAAAGCGGCGGACGGCCGCAGCATGTTCGTGAGCGCCGCCGAGATCGCTGCCTCGCGGCATGCCAATCCGCGCACGCAGGCGACGCCTGTGTCCTGCAGCCAGTGCCACTCCGAAGTCAACGCTTCCCGTGTGCGGCCTTGCGAGACCATCACTCATCCGGTCGACTGCAGCCGCTGCCACGTCGAGGTCGGACAGCAGTTCCAGCGCAGCAAGCACGGTCAACTCCTCGCAGCCAACGATCCCAACGCACCGAGTTGCAGGGACTGCCACGGCACGCATCGCATTCTCGACAAGCGTGATCCGCAGTCGAGGACTTTCTCCACCAACGTGCCCAACCTGTGCGCCACCTGCCACCGCGAAGGCCAGAAGGCGGCAGTCCGCTACACCGGCACACAGCACGAAATCATTCAGCACTACAAAGAAAGCATTCACGGCAAGGGCCTGCTGCGCAGCGGATTGACGGTCACTGCAACCTGCACGAATTGCCACACGGCGCACATGGTCCTGCCCGCGTCAGACCCCCAGTCCTCGGTCAACCCGAAAAATGTTCCTTCGACCTGCGGCGCTTGTCACCACGGCATTGAGGAACAGTTTGAGCAGAGCGTTCACTCGCGCCTGGTGACCAAAACCGACAAGGAACTTCCTGTTTGCAACGACTGCCACAGCGCCCACACCATCCGCCGCACCGACGACACCGGCTTCATGCTTGACATCATGGATAAGTGCGGCAAATGCCACAGCGAGATCGCCAAGACTTATTTCGACACCTATCACGGCAAAGTGTCGCGCCTAGGCTACACCAAAACGGCAAAGTGCTACGACTGCCACGGCGCGCATGACATTCTGCCGCCCACCAATCCCCGCTCGCATCTGAGCCGCGCCAATGTGGTCGCAACCTGCCAGAAGTGCCACGCCACCGCAACTCGCCGTTTTGCCGGCTATTTGACTCATGCCACACACCACGATCCCAAGAAATATCCGTTCCTGTTCTGGACGTTCTGGGGTATGACCACGCTTCTGATCTCGACTTTCGTGATGGGTGGCATGCACACCCTGCTCTGGCTGCCGCGTGCATTGCAGATGCGCCGCGACCTGAAGGCCGAAGAAGCACGGGAAGAACAGGAAGAGGCGGGACAGTTGAACGGTCCCGGCAGCGAAAGAAATTCGGGCGAGGAGGGCTCCCATGCCGACTGAACTGGAGCTGCGTTCCCCGGAGGTGCGCCCCTTGCGGGCAGCCGAACGAAAACGGCCCGAGCGCGAGTTCGTGCGCTTCACCCGCCTGCAGCGCACGCTTCACGCTTGCATGATCCTGAGCTTCCTCAGCCTCGCCACCACCGGCTTGACTCTGAAATTTTCCTACACGACGTGGGCCGCGATGGTCTCACGCTTCCTCGGCGGATTCCAGGTCGCCGGCTTCATTCATCGCAGCGCCGCCGTTCTGATGTTCGGGGTCTTTATCACTCACTTGTACAGCCTGGTGAAACTGAAGAGGCAAGAGTACAAGTCCTGGCGCGCCATGATCCTCGGTCCTGACACCATGCTGCCCACGCCTCAGGACCTGAAACAGTTCATCGCCACCATGCGGTGGTTCATCGGCATGGGCCCGCGTCCGCAATACGGCCGCTGGACCTACTGGGAGAAATTTGATTATTTCGCGGTGTTTTGGGGAATCGCGGTCATCGGTTCGACCGGTCTGACCCTGTGGTTTCCGATTTTCTTTACGCGCTTCATACCCGGCTCATTTATTAACGTCGCTACCGTGATTCACAGTGACGAAGCCTTACTGGCCACGGGCTTTATTTTTACCGTGCACTTCTTCAACACTCATTTGCGGCCGGAAAAGTTCCCCATGGATACGACCATTTTTACCGGCCACATGCCCCTGGCCGAACTGAAGCGCGACAAGCCTTTGGAATACGAATCTCTGCTGAGCTCTGGTCGTCTAGAAGAGCATATGGAGGAGCCGCAGCCGGAGATCGTGGTGCGTACGATCCGCTTTTTGGCCTGGATCGCGCTCAGTATCGGTTTCAGCATCGTGATCTGGATCATTTACGCGATGCTGTTTGCCTACAAGTAGCGCTGCCGGTCGCGCCCGACGCGATCCGCAGACGCTACAAGGAGCATGTCATGAGAGCCGTAAAACATCTCCGTCGGCTGGTTTGCGCGGGCTCATTTTTCCTCTTTTTCTTCATAGTCCCTGGCCGCTCCTGGGCGTCACCCCCATCGGATCAGGACTGTCTGGTCTGCCACGGCGAAGCCGGCATGAAGTCTGATTCCGGCCGCAGTCTCCACGTGGATGCCGCCAAGTTTAATGCCAGCATGCACGCCGCCTTGGGATGCACTGGCTGTCACACCGGCGTGAAGGAATATCCGCATCCGAAGAAGATGCAGCTCCCCAAGTGCTCCACTTGTCACGAAGATCCGACCACGCAGATGCCGAAGAGTGTCCACGCGGTCTTGGGCGACGGTGCTGCCGCCTGTGCGAGTTGCCACGGCAAAGCTCACGAAGTGCAGGAAGCAGCAAAGATCGTGCCGCAGCAATGCGCCACCTGCCACGAAGATGCTGCCCACGGCTACGAGGTTGGCGTCCATGCCGCGGCCCGCAAGGACGGCGACGGACAAGCTCCCACCTGCACCACCTGCCACGGCGGCCCTCACCAGATTCTGGCGGCTGACGACCCCAATTCCCCGGTCAACCACGTTCGCATCCCCGCGACCTGCGCCCAGTGCCACGGACAAAAAGTTGTCATGGAGCGTGCTGGATTCAGCACCCAACCTTTCTATTCGTATGAAGAGAGTGTGCACGGCAAGGCGGTCGCGGCGGGATCCACCAAGGCCGCTGTTTGCACCGACTGTCACGGTGTGCACGAGATTCGCCCGGCCAGCGACGATAAGTCATCCATCTTCAAGTTCAACGTGCCCGCCACCTGCGCCAAATGTCACAATGCCGTGGAGCAGCAGTTCATGCAGAGCATTCACGGTCAGGCCATCCGGCATGGCAACTCGCAGGCGCCGGTCTGCACCGATTGTCACGGCATTCACTCCATCAAGTCGCACGTCGATCCCAATTCCTCAGTCGCCGCGCAGAACCTGGCGCGCACCACCTGCGGCAAATGCCATGAAGGCGTGCGGCTTTCGCAGGAATTGGGCCTCGAGGGCCGCCGCGCCACGACGTATCTCGCCAGCTATCACGGCCTCGCTGCCCGGGGTGGATCGCAAGTCGTCGCCAACTGTGCCAGTTGTCACGGTGTGCACAACATTCTGCCGTCGAGCGATCCCCGTTCCACCATCAACCAGGCCAATCTCGCCCGGACGTGCGGCCAATGCCATCCCGGCGTCACCGAAAAATTTGCCAGCTCCAAGGTTCACGTGGACGCGCCGCTTTCCGCCGACATCGGCAGCAAGGCTGTGCGCTGGATTCGCAAGTTCTACCTGGGCATGATCTTCGCCGTCATCGGCGGCATGCTGCTGCACAACTTCATCATCTGGCGCGCCAAAACCATCGCCAAGCGAAAGACCGAACATGAATTCGTCGAGCGCATGCCGCTGCGCTTCCGGTGGCAACACGCCGCCCTGCTCAGCAGCTTCATCGTGCTGGTGCTCACCGGCTTCGCCCTGAAATTCCCCGATTCCTGGTTCGCCGCCTTGCTCTCGATGGGTGAGGCCAAACGGCATCTGCTGCACCGCATCGCGGCCGTTGTGCTGATTGCTGTCAGTATCTACCACCTGTTCGACGCCATTCTTACCCGCGAAGGGCGCAGACTGGTCCGCGATCTGTTCCCTGCGCTGGACGACGCGCGCACCGCGTGGCAAAATCTTGCCTACTATCTCGGCCTGACTTCGCGGAAGCCCGAGTTTCCGCGCTTCACTTACGCCGAGAAAGCCGAGTATTGGGCGCTGGTCTGGGGCGTGATCGTCATGGCCGTGACCGGCATCATGCTGTGGGCGAAGGTGTTCGTGGGGAACCATCTGCCGTGCTGGTGGCTTGATATCGCAACCGCAATTCACTTCTACGAGGCTGTGCTGGCGACTCTCGCCATCATCGTCTGGCACTTCTATCAGGTCTTCCTCGACCCAGACGTCTATCCGATGAACTGGGCCTGGTGGGACGGAAAAATGTCCGCGCACCACTATCGCGAGGAGCACGGCCTGGATCGCGGCACCTTGCAGGATGCGGCTCTGACCGAGATTTCCGACGCCAGCCTCGACACCATCGTTGATGAACAATCCGACTCCGCCGAGGTCAAACATGGACAATGAAAAGACTCCACCGCTCATGGTGGAGCCCTGGCACCGCTCCCGCATGCTGCTGCGCAATCCTGTCAGCCTTGCGGGAGTCGCGCTGACGATTGTCAGCGCTGCGAACATTTTCATTTTTGTTTTGATCGACGCTATCGCCGTCAAGCCCAGCCCTTACGTCGGAATTCTGGCTTACATGGTGTCGCCAGGCTTCATGATCCTGGGGATGCTCCTCATGCTGGCCGGCGCGTTGCTCGAACGGCGCAAGCATTTGCCACCCTCCGCCTTCTACCCCCGTGTTGACCTGAACGACTCGACCCAACGCAGCGCTGTGATTTCGTTCATCACGTTTCTCATCGTCTTCGTCGCGGTCAGCGCAGCAGGCAGTTACAAAGCCTACGAGTTCACCGAATCCACGTCGTTTTGCGGACAGCTCTGCCACACCGTGATGATCCCGGAATACACCGCGTATCAGCTCTCTCCCCACGCCCGTGTGGCCTGTGCGGAATGCCACGTGGGAGCCGGTGCAACGTGGTTTGTGAAGTCCAAGCTCTCCGGGACGCGGCAGGTATTCGCCACGGTGTTCAACACTTTTCCCCGACCCATCCCTTCGCCGGTGCACAACCTGCGCCCCGCCCAGGAAACCTGCGAACAGTGCCACTGGCCCAAGAAGTTTTACGGCGCTCAGCTTAAAGTTTTTTCGCACTACGCCGACGACGAGAAGAACACGCTGCATCAGATCCGGATGCTGATCAAGACCGGCGGTGGAGATCCCGCCACGGGCGCACCGGAAGGCATTCACTGGCACATGAACATCGGCAACCGGATTGACTACCTCGCGGCCGATGAGAAACGGCAAATTATTCCCTACATCCACGTCGAAGACATGCAGGGGCGCGTCACCGAGTATTACGCCAAAGATTCAACTCTGACCAAAGACCAGATCAAAGCCCAGATCGCCAGAGGGGCAACGCATCACATGGACTGCGTGGACTGTCACAACCGGCCCACGCACATCTATGTTCCGCCCGATCTTGCTGTCGATCAGTCGCTGCTCGCACGCCACCTCGACGTTTCCCTCCCCTTCATCAAGCAGCAAGCGGTCACGGTATTGACCGCGAACTACAAAACCGGCGACGAAGCCATGCGCGGGATCGCCAGCGGCGTGCAGGATTTCTACGAGAAGAAATATCCCGACGTGGCGAAGACGAAGCAGCTCGAGATTCGCAATGCCGTGACCGAAATTCAGCAGATCTTCGGCCGCACCACCTTTCCCGACATGAAGCTGAATTGGCAGACCCACCCCAACAACCTGGGCCACTACTACTATCCCGGCTGCTTCCGCTGCCACGACGGCCAGCACGTCAGCGCCGACGGCAAGGTGATCAGCAAGGACTGCAACCAGTGCCACACCATGATGGCCGAAACGGAAGGCACGGCCACGGCAGCGATTCCCCCTGCGCCACCCTTTCAGCATCCTGTGGATATCGGCGATCTGACCCAGGTCAACTGTGCCGACTGCCACACCGGCGGCACAGGCCCCTAAGTCCATCGATTCTGAGTGCGTGCCCGCCTCGCTGGGGATAAGACACGCCTTGAGTTTTGAGTTTTGAGTTTTCTTCACCCGCCAAGCGGGAACTCGATTCCCCTCCGCGCGGAAAAGTGTGATTCTAATCACAACCCGCTGTGAACCTGGGTCACGACAGACCCACTCCTTGTCCTGCATCCTGATGTCATCGTAGCGGTTACGCCCGTAGCCGCCGATAAGTTTGTTTTGGGGGATGTCAATGAAGCGCAAAGTCAAGACCATCGACGGCAATGAGGCCGTCGCGCATGTCGCATACCGGGTAAGCGAAATCATCGCGATTTACCCCATCACCCCTTCCTCGCCGATGGGCGAGTGGGCCGACCAGTGGGCCTCCGAGCTGCTGCCGAACGCCTGGGGAAGCGTGCCCCATGTCATCGAAATGCAGAGCGAAGGCGGCGCCGCTGGCGCTGTCCACGGCGCCCTGCAGACCGGTTCGCTTTCCACAACGTTCACGGCCTCGCAAGGCCTGCTGCTGATGATTCCGAACATGAACAAGATCGCCGGCGAGCTGACTCCGACCGCGTTCCACGTTTCCGCGCGCACCGTCGCCACGCACGCACTCTCGATCTTCGGCGACCACTCCGACGTTATGTTCTGCCGCACCACCGGCTTCGCCATGCTCTGCTCGAACTCGGTGCAGGAAGCGATGGACCTCGCCCTGATCGCTCATGCCTCGTCACTGGAAACCCGCATTCCATTCCTTCATTTCTTCGACGGATTCCGCACCTCGCACGAGGTCAACAAGATCGAAATGCTCGAGGACGACGACATCCGCGCCATGATCAACATGGAGCGCGTTATCGAGCACCGCCAGCGTGCACTCTCGCCCGATCACCCCGTGCTGCGCGGCACAGCGCAGAACCCCGATGTCTTCTTCCAGATTCGCGAAACTGCCAATTCGTATTACGACGCGGCTCCGGCCAAAGTGCAGGCCGTGATGAACAAGTTCGCCGAGCTAGTCGGGCGCCAGTATCACCTGTTCGACTACGTCGGAGCGCCCGATGCTGAGCGCGTCATTGTCATGATGGGATCGGGCGCAGAAGTCGCGCACGAAACCGTCGATTACCTGAACGCCGGCGGCGAAAAAGTCGGCCTGCTAAAGGTCCGCCTGTATCGGCCCTTCTGCGTGAAGTCGTTTATCGGGGCTCTCCCCGCAACCGTCCGCCAGATCGCCGTCCTCGATCGCACCAAGGAGTCTGGCGCCATCGGCGAACCGCTATATCTTGACGTTGTGAACGCACTGCACGAAGGCCTGAAACTCGGCTACGGAACGTTGAAGGCGGCTCCGGGTGTGGTCGGCGGGCGTTACGGCTTGTCGTCGAAAGAGTTCACCCCTGCCATGGTGAAGTCAGTCTACGACAACCTGAAGCCGCCCACGCCGGGTCGCCCAATAAAAGATCATTTCACCGTCGGCATCAACGACGACGTCACGCACACCAGCCTCGACTACGATGCCACCTTCTCGACCGAGCCCGACAGCGTCATCCGCGCCATGTTCTACGGCCTGGGCGCAGACGGCACTGTCGGTGCCAACAAGAACTCAATCAAGATTATCGGCGAGAACACCGACAACTATGCCCAGGGATACTTCGTCTACGACTCGAAGAAATCCGGCGCCATGACCGTCTCGCACCTGCGCTTCGGCCCGCAGCCGATCAAGTCGAGCTACCTCGTCTCGAAAGCAAACTTCGTCGCCTGCCATCAGTGGATCTTCCTCGAGCGCTACGACATGCTCAGCTCGCTGGTCGAAGGCGGCGTTTTCCTGCTCAACAGCCCGTTCGGCAAAGACGAAGTCTGGGACCACCTGCCGCGCGAAGTGCAGGAGCAACTGATCGCCAAGAAAGCCAAGTTCTACATCATCGACGCCTACAAGGTGGCCCGCGACACTGGCATGGGCTCGCGCATGAACGTCATCATGCAGGTCTGCTTCTTCGCGATTTCAAAGGTTCTTCCCGGCGACGAAGCCATTGAAGCCATCCGCCAGTCCATTCGCGACACCTACGGCAGAAAAGGCGAAGAAGTCGTCGCCAAGAACATGCGTGCCGTCGATGAAACCCTGGCGCACCTGTTCGAAGTAAAAGTTCCCGCTAGCGTGACCAGCAAAATCGAAATTCCCGGCGTCTTCCCCGGCGCGCCCAAGTTCGACCGGGAAGTGCTCGGCGCCATTTACGCCGGCAAGGGCGACGAACTCCCCGTCAGCGCATTCTCCTGCGACGGCACCTTCCCCACCGGCACCGCCCGGTGGGAGAAGCGCAACCTGGCCCTTGAGATTCCCGCATGGGACACAAAAATCTGCATTCAGTGCGGCAAGTGCGCCATGGTCTGCCCGCACGCCGTGATCCGCATCAAGGTATACGACAGCAAGGAACTCGCCAACGCACCAGCCACGTTTAAATCCTGCGACGTCCGCGACAAGGAATGGGCCGGCATGAAGTACACCATCCAGGTCGCACCCGAAGATTGCACCGGATGTGGCGTCTGCGTCGACATCTGCCCGGTCAAGAATAAGAGCGAAGTGCGGCTCAAGGCGATCAACATGGTTCCGCAGCCGCCGTTGCGCGAGCCTGAAAAAGACAATTGGGAATTCTTCCTCAAGATTCCCGAACTCGATCGCCGCAAGATCAAGGTTGGCACCATCCGCCAGCAGCAAATCCAGGAGCCGCTGTTCGAGTTCTCTGGCGCCTGCGCCGGTTGCGGCGAGACCCCTTATCTGAAGCTGATCACGCAATTGTTTGGCGACCGCACCATCATCGCCAACGCCACGGGCTGCTCTTCGATTTACGGCGGCAACCTGCCCACCACCCCGTGGGCCAAGAACGCCGACGGCCGCGGCCCGGCGTGGTCAAATTCTCTGTTCGAAGACAACGCCGAATTCGGCCTTGGCTTCCGCATCTCGATTGACAAGCAGACCGAATACGCCCGCGAACTGCTTCTCTCCCTTGCTGACAAAGTCGGTGAGGATCTGGCTGCCGCCATCCTGAACGCTACGCAAAAAGACGAAGCCGACATTTACGACCAGCGCCAGCGGGTCGACATCCTCAAAGAGCGTCTGAACCAGCTGACTTCCCCGCAAGCTCGTCAGCTCCTCGCCCTCGCCGACATGCTGGTGAAAAAATCCGTCTGGATCGTCGGCGGCGACGGCTGGGCGTACGACATTGGCTACGGCGGCCTCGATCACGTCCTAGCCAGCGGCCGTAACGTGAACATGCTCGTCCTCGACACCGAGGTCTACTCCAACACCGGCGGCCAGGCCTCCAAGTCAACGCCTCGCGCCGCCGTCGCAAAATTCGCCGCCGGCGGCAAACCCACTCCCAAGAAAGATCTTGGACTCATGGCCATGACCTATGGCAACGTTTATGTCGCCAGCGTTGCCATGGGCGCGAAAGATGAACACACGCTCAAGGCGTTCCTCGAAGCCGAAGCCTACGACGGCCCCAGCATCATCATTGCGTACTCGTCGTGCATCGCCCACGGTGTGGACATGACCACCTCCATGACCGATCAGAAAGTTCTAGTGGATTCCGGCGAGTGGCTGCTCTATCGCTTTAACCCCGAACGCGCGGCCGTGGGTGAAAACCCGCTGATGCTCGACTCCCGCGCTCCCGCGCGCAAGGTGCAGGATTATCTGCTACAGCAGACGCGCTTCAAGATGCTGACTAAGAGTCACCCGGAAGACGCTGAGCGTTTATGGAAACTGGCGCAGGAAGATGTGGAACGGCGCTATCGCATGTACGAATACATGGCCAGCCGCAAACCGGAAGCGGCTGCCGCGAAGGAATCGGTTGAGAAACCCCTGCCTGCAGCAGGCGCACCAAAATAAACGCCCTCTTTGCGCTTAGGGTGGGGACTTCGCTGCGAATCGCACGAAGCAGGAGAACGGAAGCAGGAGAAACAAGATGGCTGATCTCGGCACGACCTATCTGGGCCTGAAGCTTCGCTCACCGCTTGTGGTTTCGGCCTCGCCCCTGTCGCGCGATGTGGAGGGAATTTGCCGGCTGGAGGAAGCGGGCGCCTCCGCCGTCGTTCTCTACTCTCTGTTTGAAGAGCAGTTACGCCAGGAGGAAGTGGACCTCGAATATCATCTCAGCAACGGTACGGAGAGCTTCGCCGAGTCCCTTACCTACTTCCCGCAGCCCAGTGAGTTTCACACCGGGCCTGAGGGATATCTGAATCACATCCGCAAAGCCAGGTCGTCGACCAGCATTCCAATCATCGCCAGCCTCAACGGCTCGACCATGGGCGGCTGGACGAAGTTCGCCGCCGACATCCAGCGCGCCGGAGCGCACGCCATCGAGTGCAACATCTATTCCATTCCCACCGATCCTCTGCAATCGTCCGAGCAGGTGGAACGGACCTATGTCGACATCGTACGTGCGGTCAAGAGTGCAGTCACGATTCCCGTGGCCGTGAAGCTCAGTCCGTTCTTCAGCAACATGGCAAACATGGCCCACCGTCTGGATGCCGCCGGCGCCGATGCACTGGTGCTGTTCAACCGTTTTTATCAGCCCGACATCGATCTCGAGGAACTGGAGATTCGCCCCAACGTGCTGCTGAGCACGCCACAGGCCCTGCGCCTGCCCCTCACCTGGATCGGCATTCTCTTCGGCCGCATCAAGGCCGGCCTCGCCGCCACCGGCGGCGTGCACGGCGCACAGGACGTTATCAAGCTGCTCATGGTCGGCGCCAACGTCACCATGCTGTGCTCCGCCCTCATGCGTCACGGGACCAATCATCTGCGTCACATCGAGCGCGAACTGCGTGAGTGGATGGAGGAGCACGAATACGAGTCGGTGGCGCAGATGCAAGGCAGCATGAGCCAGATCCGTTGCTCTGATCCCGGCGCCTTCGAGCGCGCGCAATATATGCGCGCCGTGAAGGGCATGCAGCACATCCATATGGCAGGGTGGCGCTAGACATGTAGGGACAGCCGCCGCACCTAGCCTGCCTTGAGCAACCCGAGGAACGAGGAGAGTCGAATGGGGCTGTCCGGTCGAGCGAAGCTCGACTGCTGCCAGCCTTCAGGCTCGCCGAGCGGAACGGGAAGGGCACGGCTTCAGCCGTGCCGCTAACGTGGGTTTGAGAAAGAGGGCTTTATTCGCTGGGGTTCACAACTTGTGGGGTAACAAGATGAGCACAAGAGTCTGCAGTATCGCGCCTCTGGAGGGTCCTCTGTCGCAACACGGCGAGGAGCCAGCCACACGCAAAGCTCGCCGCGAACGCCAGCGGGCACTGATTCTCCCTCGCGAGCACGGGGCCTGGGGCTTATTGCTCGTGCCCCTGGTCACTGGCGCCGGCGTTGCGTTTCGCGAGAGCTACCACGTTTTCCCCCTCTTGCTGCTGCTCGCGGCGGCACTTGCTCTGTTCTGGATGCGCACTCCCGTCGAGAGCCTGCTGGGAACATCGCTGATTCACGTCCAATCCAAAGACGAGCAACGCAGCGTGCTCGTCGTAACTCTGGGATTGGCTGCCGTAGCGGCACTCTCATTGGGCGCGCTGCTCTGGGTAGGTCGCAATCCGTATCTATGGCTCATCGGGTGTGCGGCAGCGACTGCTTTTGTTGCGCAGGCGATCCTCAAGAAACTCGGGCGCAGCACGCGTATGCTCGCCGAAGTCGTCGGCACTATTGGGCTCACGTCGTCGGCGCCCGCCGCGTATTACGTCATCACCGGCAGGTTCAACTCCACGGCCTGGATGCTTTGGCTGGCCAACCTCATCTTCGCCGGCAACCAGATTCACTACGTGCAACTGCGCATTCACACCGCCCGCATGGAAGGTCTGCGGGCGAAGTTCGCTCGCGGCTGGACTTTTGCTCTCGGCCAGGCCGTCATGGCAGGCGTACTCGTGCTTGCCTCCGTGCGCGGCTTTCTGCCTGCGCTCGCGTTGATCGCGTTTGTACCGGTTTTGTTCCGCGGATGGTTCTACTTCGTCCAAAAGCCCGGACCACTTGCCGTAAAGCGGTTGGGTTGGAGCGAATTGAGCCACGCCATCGTTTTCTGCGGGCTTTTCATCGGCGCGTTCTCGCTCTAAAACCTGAACTAATGAGTTCTGCTGCGATTACACGTTCAACCTTCCGGCATTAGCCTTCAAAAGCTGGGGACGAAAACGTCGTCAAAAGGCATGCCTGAAAAACCTGTGGCGTTGGCCGCGGGGAGAACAATCGTCCGATACACGCGGCCGCTATCGAGTTCAATCACGCAGACCGGTGATTACGGTCACTGACGAATTGTCGAGAGTAGGAGTACAAAGACCCACAAAGCAAAAATCAGCGGCGCGGGTATGTTCGCACCCATCGTTCACAAACTTTAACCTGACTGGGCACGAAAGCAAACGCTAAGGTTCGTAGAGAGCGGGGACGACAGTCTGAACGCGTGTCCACCTTTCCAGGAGCGGCCTCATAAAGGCAAATGCATACGAGGAGGAAACCCAATGCCACATAAGTATGAAATCGGCGACATCGTTTCCGGTTCCAACCTAGCCGAGAACTTCAAGGGTCAAACCTTGACGGCGGTCGGCTTTGCACGCGGAAGCGACGTTCCTCTGTGCGTCCTCCGTTCACACGAGTCAACCTCTCCAACTCTCATCTCTGACATGGAAGGCGAACAGATGGACTTTCTGGTAGTTTCGCATTCCGACACCATTGCTCTGCCCGAGGCGAGAGCAAAGTTCGGCAATCTCTGGGGCAAGCGGCATCTCCGCCGCGAGGCACAGGGTGTAACCGGCTATCAAGGGATCAGCAAAGTTGCCTAACCCATAATCGCAGGGCGGACGCTCTCCAAGAAAGGCAGCCATGCCAAAGCGTCCGCTCTTTGGCGGCCACGGTCGTTGCGACCTGACCCGGCCGTGTTGGATAGGCCGCAATCATCCCTCTTGTCAGGCTTTAACATTTACAAGTACTTCGCAACGACCGATCAGGGAATCAGAACGCCTCCGCAAACCATTGGCCCGACCGGCACTTAGTTAAGGATGTACCACTTTGTACGTACATCAAAGTACATGAGAATGTTCCTTCAGGAACACTGTGGAAATCTTCCCGTGCATAACTCTAACCGCAATCATCTGACCAACTTACGGGACGATCACGGCCGCACCATTGACCGCATCGTTCTTCACCGCGATCAGAGCTTCATTCGCCTGATCGAGAGGAAACACCGTGACTCTTGGCCTCAAACCAATCGCAGCGGCCAGCGCTAGGAAGTCGCGCGCGTCAGCGCGGGTCATGTTGGCCACGCTGCGCAGCTGCCGCTCGCCCCACAGCAGGCGGTCGTAGTCGAACTGAGGCATTCGGTCGAGATGAATCGCATTGATCGCAACCACGCCGCCTTTGCGCAGGCTGGCGAGCGCAGCCACCACCACGTCTCCACTCGGAGCGAACGTGACGGCGCGATCCAGTTGCACTGGCGGCTGCTCGGTCTCGCTTCCGACCCACGTCGCGCCCAGTGAAGCTGCCAGTTCGCGATGCGACTTGCCGCGCGTGGACACGTACACCTCGCACTTCCACGCCAGCAGCACCGCGATGGCCAGATGCGCCGACGCGCCAAAGCCAAACAGTCCCACGCGCTCGCCCGGTTCGACGCCCGCCACGCGCAGGCTGCGAAAACCAATGATGCCCGCACACAGCAGCGGAGCCACATGCCGATCGTCGAGCTCGGCCGGAAGCGGGAAGACAAAATCTGCGCGCGCAACGGCGTATTCGGCGTATCCGCCCGGCACTGAGTAGCCAGTAAATGTAGGCGAGTCGCAAAGATTCTCTTGGCCTCGTTTGCAGTACGAGCACGTGCCGTCCGTACCGCCAAGCCACGAAACACCCACGCGCGTGCCCACAGGAAGTCCCCGCGTCGCGCCTTTGACCACCTCGCCCACGATCTGGTGGCCGGGCGTCATGCGTGGCTGCTGTGGTGGCAGTTCGCCTTCGACAATGTGCAGATCGGTGCGGCAGACGCCGCAGGCGCGCACCCGCAGCAGAACCTGTCCCCGTGCAGGCTGTGGGTCGGCGACTTGAGCGATCTGCAACGGACGTTGCGTGACCGGCTGCGGCGTGATCAGGACAGCAGCTTTCATGGCGGTGATAAGGTTATGATGCCGCAGACGACCGCTGCGTGTCGTTGATCTTGTGCCCTCGGCGGCTGAAGCCGCGCCTGGTTTAAATGCATGCGACGGCGCGGCTGGATGCCGCGCCCTTTCAAACCACGTCTTTATTTTTCCGGCGTCAACTCCAGCGTCAACACCTCGAATGGCTGCAGGTGAAACGTGTGCTGGTCGTCTGCTGAGATTTTCAGCACAGGCTCGTTGCTCTTCCATCGGTTGGTTGCGGTGAAGTGAGACGCGGCACCATTCGGCAATTCCAGCAGCCAGGCAATGCTCGCGGTGAAATCCTGCGGACGATCACTCGGATTGCGCAGCGTCACGGTCGCCTTCTCCGGCGACCACGCTGCCCAGCCATAGACTTCGAGCCGCACGGGGTCGCCGCCGACCCAGTGCGAGTCCTTGAGCACCTGCGCATTCGCGCGCGACCACTTCGCGGCTTCGGCGAGCACGTCCCAGTCCTGCGGCGAGAGCAGCGACGGCGTGATGTACATCTCCTGCAGTTGCGTGCCGGTCGCAAAGTACGAGTGGACCTCATCGGCGAAATCGTGCGTGGGATCGCTGCCCAGACGCTCGGCATAGCGGGCATAAATCATGCCGTGGAGCATCAGTGAGTTGAGAGGAAACAGCGGACCGTCTTCGACCACCCAGCGGTAGGTTTGTGAGTCGCGATAGGTGATCCAGCGCTGGCGGTTCGAGCCGACGCCGGCGAAGCTGTGGTCGTCTCCGCCGCGCCAGATCGAATCGGCGTAGAGCAGCCAGAAGGGCGAGGGATAGGTTCCAGTTGTGAGGTTGATGTAGATGTCCGGCTTCTTCGCGCGCAGCGTGCCGATCAGATGAATGGCGGCATCGAAGTCGCTGTCGAATTCGCTGCCCTTGATGACCTCATTCGCGTTGCCCGTGCCATCAAACTTGAACTGGTTGATGCCGTACTTATCGATCAGGTCGAGGCATGTGTCGCGAAAGTAGCGATAGTATTTTGGTCCTGACAAGGCGAATCCGCCTTCGTTGGTTTCGAAACCTAGCGGGCGCGCTGCCGCGAGACGCTGCTCTTTGGGCTTGTCGTAACCGCCCCAGGGCGAGAGCCAGATACCGGGCGCGGCACCGTATCTAGCGGCCAGTTCCGAAACTTTGGTGAGCCCATTCGGAAAACCGGGATTGAACTTCCACAGGGTTGTGGGATCGTCCCAGCCATCGTCGAAGAGAAAGCTGTCGAGCTTGACTCCGCGCTGCTTTGCGAGTTGCTCGCCGAAGGCCTGCACCACGGCCAGCGCGCCCTGCTCGTTGTAACGGTCGAAGTATCCGAGGTCGTACCACGAGTTGTAATGCAGAAACGTGCGGTAGGGATGGGCGCGTTCGAGTTCCACATAGTTCAGGAAGTCGCGGCGCGTCTGGCCGCGATGAGTCACGCCGAACACGGACGAATACGTGACGCTCTGACCGGGCTGCAGAGGGAGCTCGCGCGAGAGCCAGCAGGAGGCGTGCTCGCCGTGCTGGACGCGGCAGTGGGACAAAGGATGCTCGAAGCCGAAGAACCACTCCCACGCGGTGACGGGCGACCCTTTCACCTGGCCGGAGACTTGAGCTCCGGACACGACCACGTCGACGAGGACAATTTGCGTGAGTGCGAAAGGATCTTGCGAAGCGTGAACGGTTAGTTCCTGACGAATGTAGTTGGCGTCGTCGTGAAGGATGGCTTTCCATGTGAGGTGCAACTTGGCGGAGGCATCCTCGAGCTCGATGCGAATCTGGCGGCCAGGCACGTGATCGGCCGCTTTGGATGAGTTGACTGCGGCGGGGATCTCCTCGATGACGGGCGCGCCAACGATCTTGAAGTCGGTGGAGTCGAGGACTGGGCCCTCGCGCGGCACAAGTTCGAACAGGCTCGCGACAGGCAGGCCGGTTCCGGTCCATTCATTCTTGAGACCGCGCGGGCGAAGCTTTCCTTCGCGAACAGACCAACTGGCAGAGACTTGATCATTGCTAAGGAAAAGATTGTCGCCTTGGCGTAACGCCTGGACGGAAGAAACCGGCGCCGTGCCGGCCGGAGAGAGCAGGCAGCGAAAACCAAGAATCAGGACAACCGCATTGCGAACAAAACGTGGCATTCCGATCATTATTTCTGAGTGAGCTCGTGAAGCTCCTTTATTGAAACTCGTCATAGTACGGGACGAGAAGACAAGGAACAAGAAGAAAGAGTCGCAATGGAGGTCGCAGTCTGTAGGAAGGCGATCCAAACGCGCGACTTGGCGGTGCCAGAGGCGCGCCGATCGCCCACCCCATCAGGCCAAGAGCGCGCGCTGCGGAACCCCTGCACGCGCGGCTCGCCAGATCCTTCGCTCCGCCAGGACCGCCCGCTCCGGATGACATGGAACTGGCTCCCAGCCACCCTATGAATTGTCTTGACTTTGCCATAAACGAAAGTAATAGTATTGACTCGTAATAATATGAAAGCCCGCCAAGGGAGGCTGGTATGCGTGTCTCTGGCCGTGACTCGAGAATCGCGCAAGGTCTCATCTTTCTCTTCCTGATATTTCTTCTGAGTGGAATCCTAGCTGCGCCGGCAGCCTGGGGACAGGCGGCGTACGAGGCGCAAATTCGCGGCATTGTGAGCGATCAGACCGGGGCCCTGGTGGCGAACGCCAAGGTCACGATCACCAACAACGCCACCAATATTTCGCAGGTCGCTCACACGGACGATCACGGGCAGTACTTCTTCGTCGGGTTGCGTCCCGCCGTGTACACCATCAAGGCGGAGAGCAAGGGATTCAAGATTTCGGAGAAGACCAACGTCGTGCTGCAGGTGGACCAGGAGACAACGGTGGATTTCGTGCTGCATCCGCTGGCAGTCAGCGAAACGATGGAGGTGACCGAGACCGCTCCGTTGCTCGACACCGAGAACGCGACGCTGGGCACGGACATCACCAACGAATATGTGCAGGAAATCCCGCTGTTGAACCGCGACTTCTTCGGGCTGACGTTTCTGGCCGGAGGCGTGACCGAGGTGGCGGGAGCGGGGACACAGGACAACTATCCCTCGGGGACGAACTTCGTTTCCAACGGACAGCGCAACGCCACGGCAGAGGTGCGGATTGACGGCGCACTGATCAGCGCGCCGGAGCAGGGCGAGGGAGGAAATTCGAACGTTTACTACGAGCCGCTGGTGGAGGGGGTGCAGGAATTCAAGGTTCAGAACAACAGCTTTTCGGCGGAGTTCGGCAATAACGGGGGCACCGTGGTAAACATGGTTCTGAAGAGTGGAACCAACGCCTTTCACGGCAGCGCGTGGTATTTTTTGCAGCGTCCGCAGATGGACGCGCGCGATTTCTTTAACCCTGAGCCCGGCCCCAAGCCAGCCGCAAAGCGCGATCAGGGCGGTTTTTCGCTGGGCGGGCCGATCAAGAAGGATAAGACATTTTTCTTCGTCGATTTCGAAAAAGTTCGCTGGGACATCGGATTCAATGGCGTCAGCACGGTGCCTACTTTGGCGGAACGGGGAATGACAGGAACGGGGTACGATTTTTCGGGGACGGCGACCAACATCTACGATCCCACAAAGGTGAGCTGTAGCGGGACTGCGCCGAATATCTCCTGCACGCGGCCGCAAGTTCCGAACAACGTGATTCCCGCAAGCGAGGTCGATCCCGCCGGGCTTGGGATTCTCAATCTTTACCCGCTGCCGAACGTGCCCGGGTCTCCGGAGTTCAACAACTTCCTGTTCACTGGCGTGGCACGCTCGCCGGATTATCAGTTCGACATCAAGCTGGATCACCAGATCAATGACAAGCAGCACATTAACGGACGCTACAGCCGTGCCTCGTCGAACTATGACACTCCTTATATTCTGGGCGACGGATTCGATAACGGCGGGGCCGGGGATGGAATCGGGTCCACTCCAACGTTGGCGCAGAACGCCTCGTTGGAATACTCGTGGACATTGAATCCGCGACTGGTGTGGACGAGCCGTGCGGGAGTCGACCGGGTGCACGAATTGGAGACGTCGAATATGCCGACGATCGCGAGCTTCAACGCGTCGCAACCAGCCAACGGTCAGTTGTCGCCGCTGTACGAGCAGGCCAACGGAGTGGACCGGATGCCGGCGATCTATATGACGGGAGCGGCGCTGTCGTCGAATGCGTCGACGACGGCGGATCTGTTCGATCAGTGCTGCGTGAACACGACGTTTGCGCACACATTGTTCAGTTACTCGTCGCAGCTGGTGATTTCGAAGGGCCCGCACCTGATCAAGATTGGCGGCGAACAGAGACTTTTTTATAACAATTTCTTCCAGCCGCCGGATCCGACCGGAGCGTTGAACTTCTCTGACTATGTGACTTCTCCAACTCCGAACAGCGAGACGGATTCGAGCGGCAATCTGACAGGAAATCCTTTCGCCAGCCTGCTTTTCGGCTATGCCGATAATGTGAACCCGTATCCTTCGGAACCAACATCGCTCATTATTTATCCCTCGGTGGCCAACAAGTCGAAAGAGACCGGCTTTTATATTCAGGACGACTGGAAGGTGAATTCGAAACTTACGGTGAATCTTGGTCTGCGGTATGAGTGGAGCACGCCGTACGACGAGCGCTACAACCGGCTGCAGTTCAGCAATTTCACCGCCGACACGGGCGCGAACATCAACCTGGCGACGGTTTTCCCTACGGCGCCGACCGGCACGATCAGCGCGCAGAACGCCATGCAAGCCGTGGGGCTGAATCTGCCGACCACGCAGGAGATTTACGGCACCACCGAGTTCGCGACATCGAGCATGAGAACCGTTCCGGTTTACCGCAAAGACGTGGGACCACGGCTGGGCTTCGCTTACTCGTTCGACGGGAAGACGGTGATACGAGGCGGCGCGGGAATTTATTTTGGCATGAGCCCGGTCACGAACTTTCAGTATCCGGGGACAGCGTTCCGCAAGACGGCGACGATCTTTTTCACGCAGACGAACTTTGCGAACGGGACGCCGCTGGCAACTCTCGAAAATCCCTTTCCGACGGGCTTCACCGGGCCACAGGGCAGGCAGTATGGCGCGCTGGCGGAGTGGGGCTACTCCAACAACAATGACCTGGGCACAACGACGGCCCGGGACGCGGATATCTATCAGTGGAATCTCGGCATTCAGCGCGGGCTGCCGAGCCAGATTGTGCTTGGCATCGACTATGTAGCCAACCGAAGCACGCATCTGCCCTGGTCGGGTACGAACAACCGGGACTTCATCTCGTCCCCATTGCTGGCGCAGGTTTCCCAAGCTGTTCATTATTACAATGACATCACTCTGGGCAACGGTATCGGCAACTGTGACACCAATAGTTGTGTGAGCGCTTTTCTGTCACAGGTGGTGAACAATCCGTTTTACAACATGTTCAATCAGCCTTGCACCCCGACAGCGACTTCGCCGTGCTTTAATGAGCCGGACTCGCTCTATACCGCTTCGCAGATTGGGCTGGGATATCTGCTGAATCCGTACCCGCAATTCACCGGGGATTTCGAAGCATTGATGTTGGAGGAAGCCAGCTCGTGGTACAACGCGATGCAGATTCGCTTCCAGAAGCGGACCACGCACCACCTCAGCTTTGAGGGCAACTACACCGTGTCGAAGTCGACGGACAATTCCTCGGCCGGACGAAATAACTGGGTGGGATCTTTGGGCGCAGGCCTGCCGCAACAGCTCGATCGCCTGAACCTGGAGCACAGCATCAGCGCCAGCGATGCGCCACAGCGGCTGGCGGGAGCGGTGGTGGTGGACCTGCCGGTGGGCCGTAATGAATGGATCGGCGGAAACATGAACCGGGCGCTCGACGCGGCCATTGGAGGATGGTCGGTTGCGACCATGGTTACGGAACAGTCAGGGCAGCCGATGGCGATCACGGATAACTTCGCACGGCTGGATGGCGGGACCCAGCGTCCTAACGTGGTCTGCTCACAACTGAAGAGCGGCGTCAGCTATAAACAGGCTGCGATCGCGCAGAACGCAGTCAACGAGGGAGTCTCAGGGGCTACGCCACTCCCGTTCTTTAACCAGAATTGCTTTGGCGAGCCGGGTGATCAAAATCCGGGCAATGCTCCGCGCTACTTCTCCAACTTGCGGGTGAACGGCATTCACAACTTCGACCTGAATCTCTATAAATCGTTTGTGCCGAAAGAAGGGACGAAGATCGATTTGCGCGCAGAAATTTTCAATCTGATGAATCATCCGCGCTTCGCCGCACCGAACACGGAGTTTCAAAATTCAGGATTTGGACTGATTACGTCCACCGCCGCCGGGTATTTGCCGCGGTACTTCCAGTTCGGGCTGCGGTTCGAGTTCTGACGTCTAGTAGTGGTGCCGCTGGTTGAGCAAGCGAGCCTGACGCGGCTTAAGATGCAGAGAAGATCCTTCCTGAAGGCTGGCAGCGCCATCACGCTGGCGGCGGGGCTTGGGCCCAAGCCGCTGCTCGCGCACGTTCCCCCACACAATTTCGACAAGTACGATTTCGGCTGCGGCCCTGCGGGGAGTGAGCGTCTGTATCAGGGACCGTTCTCGGCTGACGATTATCCGAGCTGGACGGTGGTGATGGCGCTGACTGCGTCGCATGAAGTGGTGCCCAATTACGGGATGGGGCTAGTCACTTATATCTGCGACGAAGTGGGGCCTCCGCGGAAAAATGGCGAGACGCTGGCGCAATCGATCGAGAACCTGGTGAAGCTATCGCTGGGTACGAAACTGTATCTGCGAGTGAACTGGAAAGACGTGCACCAGCGGCCGGGCCGGCTCGATCTGTGCGAACACTGGAAGCTGACGTTTGATCTGGCGCGGAGCTATCAGAAGCGGATCGGCTTCCGTGTGATGATGAGCAACCCGGATACTCCAGACACGACTGCCCTTCCCGATTTTCTTGCGCCGAAGGTTCCCATGGTGAAGATGGGTGACTGGCTGGGCCGCACGCGGTATGAACCACGCTACGATCATCCGGAGTTTCAGGCGGCGTTTCGCGAGCTGGTGGATCTGCTGGCGGATTCGTATGACGGCCATGCTGACGTCGAGTATGTAGATACGTTTATGTACGGATTCTGGGGCGAGGGTCACACGTGGCCGTTCGAAAAGAATCCCTTTCCTGACAACGTTACGGCCGAGAATACCTTCGTCAGCATGTTTCAGCATCAGATGGAACGGTGGAAGAAGACTCCGCTCACGACCAACACGCAGCCCGATTTCAGCAAAGTGGGCAACTCGGAATTGCTCGACCGCACGGTGCGGAGTTCGAACTGGCTGCGCACCGACACGATTTTCATCGAGAACGAGCAGATCGAAGAGTTAAGCAACCGGCCGCCCTGGATCGGAGTGACAGTTGAAGTTGGAATGTCGGACGGGTCGCCAAAAAGTCTGAAACTGGATGAAGGCGTGACTTACACCGACAACGTGATCCAGCACGTGCGAGATGTGGGGGCCTGTTATTTTTCGCTTTGGAACTGGCACCGCATCCAGGCTGATCGCATTCTGAATTACTACCACCAGTATCCGGATGCGATCGACGGACTGGCGCGGCAGATCGGCTATCGCGTGCGGCCGTCGTGGGTGTGGACGTATGAAGACGGCGCGTACCCGGGATTGATTATCGGTTTCGTGAATGACGGGATTGCGGCCGTTCCCGGCGTGCTGCGCGCGACGGTTGCGAGCGAGGACGGGAAAGTGAATGTGGGCGGAAGCCTGGACGCGGGATATCCGCTGCCGGGGAAAGTCCGGCAGGCGAAGTTTCCGCTGCCGAAAAGAACGAACTGGAAAGGGCTTCGGCTCAGGGCCGAGATTGAAGTGAAGGGGCAGCGATATCCGGTGCGATGGGCGTGCCGGCAAAAACTGAACGAAGATGGCAGCCTTACGCTGCGCACGACGGTCGGGCTCGGACAAGAGGATGAGACGGGCGGTGTGCCGGCAACGGGCGAATAGCAGGCCTAAAACTTAATCCACACATAAGGGATCTCATGAAACTAAGGGGTCGGCTCTTAATTTTCTTTCTGCTGTTGTGCGCGTTGGCGTTAGTGGCTGCGCCGAATTCTGAAAAACAATACTGGGATGGCCAGACTTGGACCAATTATGTTCGCATCGGGGCATACGGACTCAGGGGCGGCGATGCAGCGCGGATTGTGCGCAATGCACAAGAGAGCGATGTCTTCGGCATTGAAGTCGACAACGATATAGAAGGGCGCTACGAGAGCTTTCTGCATCCGGAAGAAAAGTTGAAGGCGATTCATGACGTGGCCGAAGAAGCGCATCGCGCGGGGAACTACGCGTTTGTCTACATCGCCGGCACGGAATGCATTACGGCGCACGCCGACCAGACGCCGCATACCCTGTTCAAGGATCGTCCTGATTGGCTGCAACGGGACATCAACGGGAAACCCGCGATTTTCGGTGGCGGAACGGCGTTCTGGATCGCACCGGGGGACGAGGATGTCTGGGTGAGTCCTTACGCCACCGAATGGCGGAAGATTTACATGGAGCACGTGCGGCAGATTGCGGCGACAGGAATTGACGGCATTTACGTGGACATCCCGTACTGGATGACGCATTTCGAAGGATGGGAAAACACTTGGGCGAGCTTTGACGACTACACGGTCGCGGCGTTTAAAGAGAGGACGGGACTGGACGCGAAACACGACTTGAAGCTGGGAGATTTCTCCGACCCGGCGTTTCGCAAGTGGGTGGAGTTTCGCATTCAGACGTTCACCGACTTCATGAGTGAGATCGACCGCAATGCCAAGTCGGTGAATCTGAAGATCAGGACGATTCCGGAAATTTATCCGGGTATCGAGGAAGAGGTGGTGCGCGTTGGCGCCGACGTATACAGCCTGTACGCGGTGGTGGATGCAATTGCACACGAATATGAATTCGGTGGCGGCGATCACATGGCTTCGTCGCGCACGCCGCTCGATTGGTTCCGCTATCAGGTGGGCATGTACTCGTTCCGCGCCTTCGCGCAGGGCAAGGCGACGTGGATCCTCAACTATTCCTGGGACGGGGACAAGAATGTGGACAAACGCGAGTCCATGATGAACCTGGCGATGTCGCACATCATGGCGGGGGCAAATTTCTGGGACGCGCCCGGACATTCCATGGCGGGCTCGAACGACCTGCCGACGCGGAAGAAGATTTTTTCGTGGATCGAAGCGCATGAAAAGACGTTTTATCTACCGCGCTCACCGATCGATCCGATTGGCGTCTATTTTTCTCCTCAGACGAGGAATTTTGGAGCGAACGAGTTGATCGCGTCGTATCGCGGAATCCTGATTTTGCTGATGCAAAAGCATCTCGAATTTCAGATCGTGACGCCGCGCACGCTGGCGGATTTTCGCGGCCAGACTCTGGTTCTGCCCGACGTGCGCGTACTGGGAGAGACGGAGAAGAATTGGCTGCACGATTTCGCGGCACGGGGGCAGAGGCTGGTGATCACTGGCGCGGATACGACCGGAATCGGAAATCTGCAGAATGTGGTTCGCTTTCCCGAGTGTCCGGGCAAGGCTTACAACCAGGCGCTGGAAAAGGATTTCGAACATGCGTCG
Organism: Candidatus Sulfotelmatobacter sp.; assembly: GCA_030038255.1. Lineage (GTDB taxonomy): Bacteria > Acidobacteriota > Terriglobia > Terriglobales > Acidobacteriaceae > Sulfotelmatobacter. Next base: position 26,358 of record JASHPH010000119.1, read on the forward strand.
CCGGACTCGCAGCAGAAATTCTTCGACAGCCTGCAAGGTGGAAACAGGGTGCAGATTAAAGCGGGTACGCACGTGGCAACCTCAGTCGCGCGCACACCGGACGGTCACACCAACGTCTTCTTCGCCAACTTTGCCGGGTTGCGCGGAGGATCGAACCCTGTACAGACGCCGCAAACGGATGTGGAAGTGACAGTCCCCTCAAAGACTGATGGTAAGGGCTTCTTCCTTCCGTATCTGGGCGAAACACAGGCGATTCAAGGCAGCCGCCGCGGAGATGTGGTCACCTTTGCGCTTCCGCCCATCACGAAGGGTGCCGTTTTCTGGTATGAGTCGGATTCGAAATAAGCCGCCTGCGGCCCGTTGCTCCCTCTTTTTCCCACCTTCAGTCTTTTTTCAGGTGCTGGGTGGACAATGCAAGGAGGCCGGGCGTGGGAAAATAGCAATCAACCTCCAAACGGGATTTAACTCGATGAATTCACAGAGCAAAACGTTCAGAATGGCGGCGCTGCTTCTCGCGCTGCTGACGCTGCCCTTTCTCTCCAGCTGCACGAAGAAGTCGAGCGCACAGACTTCTAACCCAACGGATTTGCAGCTCGACATAAAGACTCCGTTTCGCTTTGTGGCCTACGGAGACACGCGCTTTCACGATCCCAAGGACACCGAAGCAGCGAACCCTCCGGTGCGGGTTGCATTGGTAAAGGCGATCGCCGACGCCAACCCGGCGTTCATTTGCTTCACCGGCGACATTGTTTACAACGGCTATGATGCCGACGACTGGAAGGTATGGGACAGCGAAACCAGCATCTGGCGCGAGAAAAAGATTCCGATTTATCCTGCGCTGGGCAACCACGATCTGCATGGCAAGGAAAAAACCGCGCTGGGAAATTATTTTCAGCGCTTCCCTGATCTGAAGAACAGCCGTTACTACTCGGTGCGCGCGGCCAATACGCTCATTCTCGTGCTGGACAGCTCCATGGAGGAAACCGCCGGCCCGCAGGGCCAATGGCTGGCTGACAAACTGGATCATGTGCCCGCCGACTTGGATTTTGTTTTTGTCATGCTGCATCACCCGCCTTACACAAGTTCATCCGATGCAAAGCTGTTTGGGGGCGGGCATTCGGCGCGGCCTCACGAACAGGCGATGGGCAAGATGCTGGAAGAGCGGCAGGCTCACGCGCGCTACCGGATCGTGGTCTTTTCCGGACACGTGCATAACTACGAGCGCCACGAGCATGGGGGAGTGACTTATTTCGTCACCGGAGGGGGAGCGGCGCACGCGTATCCGATCGAGCGCGCGGCTGACGATCCGTTCAAGAGCAAGGAAATCAACTATCACTACCTGATGGTCGAGGTCGATCACCAGCAGCTCAAAATCACCATGAATCGCGTTGACCTGACCAGCGGCAAGGCAGTCTGGACGCAGCCCGACACCGTCAGCATTTCGTCGCCGGTGGCGGCAGCAGCGGCAGCAGCAGGGCGCTGAGAAGAGTCCGCGCTAGAGAGTCTGGCAGGCGCCCTCACACCGATTCTTTCCCCACACGACTCCAAGGGCGTGCAGGATGAGAGTATCGGTCAGGGTGAGTTTATCGGGATCCAGGACGGCGGCGTAAGCGTACTGCACGAGCGCGTCGCAGGTAATGCACCATCGCTCGTGGCGAATGACCCCGCCACAGTGCTCGCAGGCGGCTTTCGCGGCGTATTGGTTGCTGTGATACCAGCTGGCCGCGGGATTGGCGAACATGCTGCACCTCCAGAGCTTGACCTCAGCGAATTCCCCGTAGCCGAAGCGGACAGCCCGGTGGAACTTCCCTTATGGCTGTAGCCTAGATGGATGCTGTCTATCCCTCCATTTTGAGTGTCACGATTGTGTGTGATTAGAATCACAGACACCTTGGGCTGGCCTTCACGGCGAAATGTTATTTTTTTCTTGTGATCCTGATCACGGGACAACTTTCGCGAGTCTGCTAGGTTAAGTCAACCCCCCATCCTCTACTGCGATGTCCAATCGAATGCACAAAATAACTGTTGCTCTCTTTCTTTCTGCGATCGCATTGCCCTCTGTGTTCGCGCAGGTCACTCGCGTGGAAGGCATTTTGCGCGATCCCACCGGCGCGGTCCTAGCCGGCGGATCGGTGGTCGTGCAGGCAGGGTCATATCGGGCCTCGACTAAGACTGACTCTCGCGGGCACTTCATTTTTGCAGCGGTGCCTTCGACCTCAGGGACTGTCGAAGTTAGAGCTGCGGGATTCAGCGACAGGCGTCAGTCCTGGAATGGGGGAAATTCCGGCGTTGTGAGTCTGGACATCGTGCTGCAGCCGGCTTCCGCCAGCGAGCAGGTGACCGTTTCAGCGTCACGCACCGAGATGCGGCTGTCTGAAACTCCGGGCAGCACGGTGCTACTTTCCACGACCGACATGGCTGCTACGCCTGCCGTGCGGATTGACGACACGTTGCGCCAGGTCCCTGGATTTTCCCTTTTCCGCCGCTCCGACAGCCAGACCGCGAATGCTTCGAATCAAGGGGTGTCGTTGCGTGGACTGGGCGGAACAGCCTCCAGCCGTGCCGTCGTGCTTGAAGACGGCCTGCCCCTGGTGGACGCTTTCGGAGGGTGGGTTTATTGGGATCGCGTCGTGCGAGAGGAGCTTTCGAGCGTCGAAGTTTTCCGTGGCGGCGCTTCCAATCTCTACGGCAGCGATGCGCTCGGCGGAGTCGTGCAATTCATCAGTCGCCAGCCGGAGGAGCCGGCGCTCGCCCTGGAGACGACGTATGGCAATGAGCGGACTCCTGATCTTTCCTTTTGGACCGGAACGCGAGCGGGCCCCTGGGATTTTTCCCTGGCCTCGGAGATGTTCCGCACGGATGGGTTCATCATCGTTCCCACCTGGCAGCGCGGATCGGTCGACACGCCCGCGAATTCGGAAGATGCGACGGTAGATCTAAACATCGGTCGCCAACTCGGCGACAAAGGCCGCGTGTTTACGCGCGGCAACTTCTTCACCGAGTTCCGCCACAACGGCACGCCCATCCAAACCAATGACACGCGTATGGCGGAAGGTGCGTTGGGTCTCGACAAGCAATTCAACGCAAACGACTCTTTGACTCTTCGAGCCTATGGCCTGGTGCTGGGCTACAACCAGAATTTCTCATCGGTGGCCGCTGATCGTGACAGTGAGTCGCTCACTGATTTCCAGCATGTCCCTGAACAGGTGGGTAGCGGCGCGGTGCAGTGGACGCATCTTCTCGGCTCGCACCAAACGCTGATTGCCGGCGCAGATCTGATGGAAGTCATGGGAGCCAGCGACGAGCAATTTTTCACCGCCGGGGTGAACACGCGCGACAATGCCTCCGGCGGCAGGCAGCGAATCCTGGGACTCTTCGGCGAAGACTTGGCACGCTGGCAGGACTGGACCATCATTCTCGCGGCGCGGGCTGACGACTGGAACGACTTCAATGCAAGTTCCATCTGCACTCCGGTTGCAGGCGCCTGTCCCTCGCCGAATGTGCTGTATCCAGAGCGCAGCGATCTCGCGTTCAGCCCGCGCCTTTCGGTGCTGCGGACCTTGAACCGCAACGTTTCGCTGACTGGCTCGATGTATCGCGCTTTTCGCGCGCCTACGCTGAATGAGTTATACCGCACATTTCGCGTAGCCAATGTGCTGACCCTGAACAATCCCTACCTCAACGCTGAGCGGCTTACCGGTGCGGAGGCCGGGATGAACATCATGGCGCTCGACCGCAAGCTCGATTTGCGAGGGACATTCTTTTGGAGCGACATTGTTGATCCGGTTCAGAACGTCACCATCAATCCAAGTTCCAGCCCGGTTCTGCGGGAAAAAGAAAACGTGGGCCGGATTCGCTCGCGGGGTGTTGAAATCGACGGCATCGTGCACATCAGCCACGATATCCAAATCACGGCCGGCTATGAATTCACCGCCGCCAGGGTTGTGAACTACATCGTGCCGCAGGGTGAGGTTTCGTTGTTAGGAAATGAAGTCGCACAGGTGCCGCGCAACGTCTTTACATGGGAGGCGCGATATTGGAACCCGTCACGCTTTCTGTTGAGCGTCGAAGGGCGACTTGTGGGCAAGCAGTTCGATGACGACCAGAATCAGTATCCGCTGGGCCGCTTCTACACGATGGATTTCGAGATTGGGCGTAACCTCACACGCAATCTAGAAATTTTTGCCGCAGCAGAGAACATATTCGACGAACGCTACGAGGTCGCGAACACTCCGACTGCGAACGGATCGCTCTTCAATATCGGCCCGCCGATTCTCTATCGCATCGGCTTGCGGTTGAATTTTCCATCGGAGCGACCGTAGGCGTTTGGGCATTTCGTACTCAATCGTTTATCCTCAAGGGTTGCATAACGCCACGCTGGGCGCACCGTGAGTCTCGTCTCGCCTCGGCGAAGCATCAGCTAATCACTCTTATGAAGACCGGTATTATCGGCCTGCCGCAGGTGGGCAAAACATCGCTGTTTCAGATTCTGACCAAGGCGCATCCCTCCGGACACGCCTTCGCGAACCCGCGCGAGGCGCATATTGGCATCGCCAAAGTTCCTGACGATCGCCTCGACAAGCTGGCTGCTCTCTATCATCCCAAGAAACTGACGCACGCGTCCGTTGAATATGTGGACGTGGGCGCGATCGGCCAGGACGCGCTGAAGGAAACGGCCTATATCGGGCATTTGCGGCAGGTCGACGCGCTGGCCCACGTGGTGCGGGTTTTCGAGGATCCCGCCATTCCGCATGTAGGCGAGATCAACCCGTTGCGTGACATCAAGAACGTGGAATTCGATCTGATGGTGAGCGATCTGGGGCAGATCGAAAAGCGCCTCGAGCGACTGGAAAAAGACTTGAAGAAGATGAAGACGCCGGATCTCGAGAAGGAGTTTGAACTGCTCAAGCGAGCGAAGGCGCACCTGGAGACAGAAAAGCCTCTGCGCGAGATGGAAATGGTGCCGGAGGACAAGAAACGCATCCGCGGCTTCATGTTTCTGAGCGAGAAGCCGATCTTTTATGTGCTGAACATCGGCGAGTCGAGCGACTTGGGGAAACAGCTCGAAGGAGCGGTCGCCAGATATCAGCTCACCGAAATCGCAGCGCGGCCCAACGCTGCAGCCACGGCGATCTGCGGCAAAGTGGAAGCCGAACTGGCCGAGATGAGCGACGCCGATGCGGCCGATTTTCTCTCCAGTTATGGGTTGACGGAGAGCGGATTGACGCGGCTGATCCGCACCACGTACAAGCTGCTCGGGCTGATTTCTTTTTTCACGGCTGGAGAGGACGAATGCCGCGCCTGGACCATCCCTGCCCACACTCGCGCGCAGGAGGCGGCCGGCGCCATCCATTCTGATCTGGAGAGACATTTCATCCGCGCCGAGACGATCCGCTGGGATCAACTGCTCGAAGCTGGATCGGAGGCAAACGCTCGCGCCAAAGGCACGCTGCGACTGGAAGGCAAGGACTACATTGTGCAGGATGGCGACGTGATGCACATCCGGCATTCGGGCTGAGCCTTTTTCACCACAGAGAAACAGAGTCAGGGAAAAGCCTGTGCAGCGCTCTCTGCCTCTGTGGTGAGCATTTCTGTGGGCTGCTATGATGCTCCATCGCAAATGCACCCAATTGCCACCAGTATCCTTCTAGGATTGACGGCTGCGGCGGCCAACGTATTCGGCGGGGCAATCATCGTACAGCGCCACTGGGAGCGGCGTTATCTGCGCTACTTCGTTGCGCTGGGCGCGGGATTCATGCTGGCCACAGCGATGGTCGAGATGGTTCCGGAGAGCATCGAACTGCGCGGGAAATCGGCGGCGCTGCTGGTTTTGCTCGGCTACCTGATCATTCACTTCTTCGAACACACGGTCACGCCGCACTTTCACTTTGGCGAAGAAACGCACCGCGACGAGTTCATCCACTCGCATAAAGGATATTCGGTGCTGCTGGGACTCATCATTCACACGTTCTTCGACGGCATCGCCATCGCTTCAGGATTTCTGGTTTCGAACTGGCTGGGATGGCTGATTTTTCTCGCCATCTTCCTGCACAAAATTCCAGAAGGCTTTACCGTAAGCTCGGTGATGCTGGCGAGTGGCCGCAGCCGAGGCACGGCTTGGGGCGCGTCTATGGTTTTGGGCGGATCGACGCTGGCGGGAGTTCTAACCATGGCTCTGTTCCGGCATCACGTGGGTGCCGGTCTGCCGCTTGCGGCGGGCGTGACGATTTACGTCGCTGCTTCCGATCTGGTGCCAGAAGTCAACAAAGAGCCTGCTATGAAAATGGCGTTGCTGGTGTTTGTGGGGGCGGGAATTTTTTTCGTGTTGGATGCGTTGTTTCACGCGCACTGAAGAGTGTGACTTTGCGCCCCCGAGTCGTACTTTCTAGCGGAAGACAACTTCATGGGCGAGAGTCGTGCTGGGATTATTTTGTTGGATTACACGGAATTAAGTTTTGCCGGGGTTAAAGAGGCCGCCACAGACTGGCGGCCTGAGAAAGCGGCTTGGGAAACCGAAATCAATCTACGGTGTGCTTGGCCGTGTAGCCGTCGCGAGCTACAACGTCGATTTTGACGTCCTTACCTTTCTGGTCCTTCACCTTCAGTGGGCCTCCGTCGGCGGCGACCACCTGAACTTTCAGCTTGCGATACGTCCCGTCGAGCTTCGTGTTGGTGGGGCTGTACGCGAGGCTGTATTGGTGACGAATGTCCTCGCCCACGTCGTGAAAGATCTCGGCGAACTCTGCCTGAAAGCGTGGAAAGTACGCCCGGCCCCCGGTCATAGCGGCGAAAGTTTTCATTTCGTTGTCCGCCTGCAGGTAGTCGATGTTGTGCATGCCATAGCTGGCCATACCGTGGGAAACTCCCGTGCAGCGGTAGATGGGGTTGTCGCACATTTCGCGAATATAGAACCCGATGCTGATGGGGAAGATCGTCACATCCTTGGTATCTTTGACCTTCTTCAGGATTTTGTCGTAGGTCAGCTTGCTGAAGGTGTCGATCCCGCTCGACACCAGGATGACGTACTTTTTGCCTTCCACGCGGTCGAGCCGGTCGAGCGTGTCATACAAGGCGTCGAATTCATTGGTTTCGGCAAAACCGGGAATGCGTAACTGATTCAGCGCGCCAAAGACGGCTTTCTTGTCCTGCGTGAAGTCGGTCAGGATGTGGGGCTGCATGTCGTAATACGCGACCGCGACCCAATCGTCTTTCTTCAACGAGTTGGCGAAAGCGTAGGACGCATTCAGGGCGTCGGCCAGGAACTGCCAGCTGGTGGAAGCAAACTCGACCAGCAGCACGGCCGTGATGGGCGCTTCCGCAACCGCGAATTTGCTGATGTTTTGCGGAACTCCGTCTTCGGCGATGCGGAAGTTTTCCTTCTTCAGCCCGGGCACGAACTGTCCGTTTTTGGTGGTGACCAGCACATCCACATTCACCAGCGGCACGTTCACCTTCAGCGAATAGTCGGGATTTTCCACGTTCGCTTTCAGAGTGGGCGGAGGAGGAGGAGCTTCCTCAGTCGTTTTCTTCGGAATTGCATAGGGTCCCATGTTGCCGCTTGGCCCACCCGCTTCGGCAGGAACTTCCTGCTTCGGCTTGCCGCTATCAGGAGTCGCGGCAGATTGCCCAGAGGAAGATTGCCCAGAAGAGGACTGGCCTGTAGACGGAGTAGCAGGCGCTTGGCTTTGCTGGTCCTGACTCTGCTCGGCCAGATTCGGCAGGCCCTGATTTTGATCTGGTGTCGGTTGAATCTGCGCCCATCCCGGAAGACCAAGAGCCAAGACCAAGCCTAAAATCGGCAGCATGGCCACCCAGGTTAGCCTGAAAGTCTCACCTGGCAGAGTCTTATTTCTCGTATTTCTTTTCTTTCTGGCAGAGTTCCACATGGCAGACCCCGAAAACTTTCCCTGTGCTAGTATAGACGCACGGATTCGCAAATGGGATGTTTTGCCAGTCCCCGAAATACCCCTCCTGGCAACGAGTTCAAGATCGAGCGAGTCTAATCGGATTATCGGGACCTGTTGGCGGGTCCCTGGGGCTGTACATGAAAAAGCTTGCCCTCGCGCTCCTCGTCCTTAGCTTTTGTCTACCCACAATACTGACCGCTCAAAGCTCGCAACCGACCACTCAGCCGACCATCGCGGTGAACCAGATCCACGCGGGTATGCGCGGCGTCGCCTACACGGTGTTTGAAGGCGTGAAGCCCGAACCCATGGACGTGGAAGTGCTCGGCGTGCTGCGAAACGTGAACGGGCCTAAAGGCGACGTGATCCTGGTGCGGCTGCATGGTGAAAAGGTCGAATACACGGGCGTGGTGGCGGGCATGAGCGGCAGTCCGGTTTATCTTGATGGCAAGCTGGCGGGAGCGCTTGCCTTCCGCATTGGGGCGTTTTCCAAGGAAGCGATCGCGGGCGTGACGCCGATCGCCGACATGCTGGAGATCAACGCGCTCGACAAATCTCCGGCGGAAGACGCAGCGGCTACAAAGCCTGCCGTCACCAGCGTTGCGGGAAAGACCGCGGCACCCGGGGACGCAGCTGCGTTGCCGGGATCGGTTGAAGGCTACGCAAATTATCTGCAGCCGATCGACACTCCGCTGGTGTTCAACGGATTCTCCGAAGAAGCGGTGCGGCGCTTCGCGCCTGAGTTCGCTTCCGCGGGAATTGTTCCGGTGATGGGAGCGGGATCGGTCAGCGACGAAAAGCAGCCCGAGCCGCTGGAGCCCGGTTCAGCCGTGAGCGCGACCCTGGTGCGCGGCGATATGGACATTGCGGCGACCTGCTCGGTGACCTACATCGATCCGCAGCGCCTGCTTGCGTGTGGACATCCGCTGCTGCAGTTTGGTGCGGTCGATCTGCCGATGAACAAGGCGCAGGTGCTGGCCACGCTGGCCTCGCCTCTGAATTCGTTCAAGATCGTCAACACCACCGAAGAAGCCGGCGTCTTCGTGCAAGACCGGCACACAGGGATACTCGGTGTCTTCGACAAGCAGCCGGAGATGATTCCGGTCACGCTCGCCATTCACAGTGCGGCGGGTGCGAAAGAATTTCATTATGAGGTGTTGAACAATCCGCGGCTCAGTCCGGTCGCGATCATGGCGACCGTGTTCAACGCGCTGCACGGCACGAATGAATACGGCGAAGAAATTACTTACCGGCTCAACGGCAGCATCAACGTAAAAGGATTTCCCGAAGTCGCGCTGAAGAACATGTTCGTTCCCACTGAGAACGGCCAGCCTGCGGCCATGGCGGCAGCACTCTCGCTGGGCGAGCGCTTTGGGCGCATCTACGACAATCCCTACAACGCTCCGGCGGTGAAGAGCGTGAATCTCGATTTCGATCTGGTGCGCGAGCGCCGCTTCGCGCGACTGGAAAGCGCCCGCACAGATGTGACGGAAGCGCGTCCCGGCGATGAGATCACGGTCGAGACCGTGCTTGCTCCTTATCGCGGCGAGCGCATCGTGCGGCAGATTCCGGTCAAGATTCCGACCTCGGCCAGCAAAGGCACGCTGCGCATTCTGGTGAGCGATGGCGACACGCTCGACCGCTACAGCCGCATGAATCCGCTGTTCGCGCGCAAGTTCGACCTGGCGTCGACGATCGCCATGCTCAACAAGGAGCATTCGAACAACCACGTCTATGTTTCGCTGCTCGAAGCCGACCCGGAGGCGCGCGTGGCCGACAAAGTCATGCCCACGCTGCCGATTTCCGTCATGAATGTGATGGACGGGATGCGCGGCAACCAGGACATGATCGTCAGCGGAGAATCGAACGTGGATGAGACCGCGACTGCACCGCTGGATTATGTGGTGAGCGGCGCGCAGCTGCTGACGGTGACGGTGAAATAGACTGCGAATGTCCGATAACGAACGTGTGTACCTACTCTCCGGCCGGGTCGAATTTCACGCAAGCGGAGGTATAACCAAGGTCGGCGTCTGGACCGGAGGTCGTCGTATCTTAGAGATCGAAACAGAGAGCATTCCGCCCGACCTTCGTGCTATTGGTACATGGGTCTCACTCAGACTGAGCAGTGCCAGTGGCTGGACGATTGAAGGCCGTGGCCAGCCTGTTGAGGCTTACGAGCGCTGGCTAGAGGATACCCCACACTAGGCGGGACTTCCAGGCTCTATTCTTCCTCGCCTTCTCCCATCTGCATGGTGAGGTAGCGCTCGTAGCCGAGTTCCTTGATCTGGTGGAGCTGGGCTTCGAGAAAGTCGACGTGCTCTTCTTCGTCCTTGAGCAGCTGCACGAGAAGATCGCGCGAGCCGTTATCGCCTTCTTTGGTGGCGATGGCGACGGCGTCATTGTAAGCCTTGACCGCGCCGACTTCGAGTGCAAGGTCGCTCTCGATCATTCCCTTGACCGTCCCGCCGACGTTCAGCTCGAGCGGCATCATCGACGGGGTGCCGTCGAGGAACAGAATGCGCTCGATCAGCACCTCGGCGTGCTTCATCTCGCCGATGGATTGTTTCTTGATGAAGTCGGAGAGCCGGTGGTAGCCCCAGTTCTCGCACATCTCGGCATGCAGAAAATACTGGTTGATTGCAGTCAATTCTTCCCGCAGGGCCTTGTTCAGCTCAGCTAAGACTTTGGGATTTCCCTTCATGGCACGCTCCTATCTGTAGCGACCTGAGAGTATCGCAAAACGCGGTCCAGGAGGGCAACGGGAAAGGCAGGGGGACTCTGCGGTCCATCCCATTTTGCTCATCCAGCAGCCGCAGAGACAACAGCGTGGGGTTTTATGAGCGCGGATACGATCGGGAATAGCACTCAACGCAGGGCGGCATCGAGCGTCTTGAGCAGCGATCCCCGCGTGAACGGCTTTTCCAGCAATCGGATCGCGCCATCGACTCCCTGATTCGCTACCAGTTCGCCGGTGTAGCCGGACATGTACACAACCCTCATCTGCGGATGCTTGTCAATGACCCTCAGCACGAGTTCCGGCCCGTTCATCCCCTTCATCACCACGTCGGTCAGCATCAGGTCGACGGTGGCATGGTCCGCACCCAGGAGGTCGAGCGCGGCCTTGCCGTCGGCGGCCTCCAACACGTTGTAGCCGTGCTGTTCGAGCATTTTGCGCGTCAGGCGGCGCATGATGGAATCATCCTCGGCCAGAAGGACGGTCGTGCCTTCGCGCCGTGCCGGCAACTCCTCGGCCGTGACCTCGGGCGCCGCGCCGAGTTTGTGCTCGGCCGAGGGCAGGTAGATCTTGAAAGTCGTGCCACGGTCGGGCTCGCTGTAAACCCAGATGTGGCCGCCGCTCTGCTTGACGATGCCATACACCGTCGCCAAGCCGAGGCCGGTTCCCTTGCCCGTCTCCTTTGTCGTGAAGAACGGCTCGAAAATGCGGGCGCGCGTACCCTCGTCCATGCCGACGCCGTTATCGCTGATGGCGAGCATCACGTAGCGCCCCGCGGTCATGGTGGGATGTTCGCGGGCAAAGCCTTCATCGAATTCCGACATTGCGGTATCGATGATGAGTTTGCCGCCGCGCGGCATGGCGTCGCGGGCGTTGACCGCCAGGTTCATCACGATCTGATCAAGCTGTCCCGCATCGGCCTCGACGATCGCTGTTGGAGTTCTCGACGAAAGCACAACCTCAACATCATCGCCCATCAGTGGACGCAGCAGCTTGACGGCTTCTTTCAGGCGCTCATTCAAGTCGAGGATCTGTGGGGGCTGCGCCTGCTGTCGGCGGCTGAAGGCCAGCAGTTGGCGCGTCAGGGATGCTCCGCGTTTGGCGGCTTCCCGAATGTTGTCGATGTACTCGGCGCTCTCGTCATCGGCGCGCGTGCGCAAGAGTTCGGTGCAGGCAGTCACAATGCCGAGCAGGTTGTTGAAGTCGTGGGCCACGCCTCCGGCCAGACGGCCTACGGCCTCCATTTTTTGCGACTGCCGCAGCTGGTCCTCGATCTTCTTCTGCGCCGTGATGTTGCGGGCAATTGCCGACGCCCCCATCACATTTCCTTCCGCATCGCGAATCGGCGAGACCGAAATCGAAACATTCAGCCGGCGCCCGTCTTTGGTGACGCGCACGGATTCGAAGTACTCGACCACTTCGCCGCGACGAATTTTCTCCAGGATGCCAGGAATTTCATCGACGCGATCCTGGGGGCAAAGGGCCGTGATCGAGCGGCCGATCATCTCCTGGACGGTATAGCCATACATGTGCTCGGCGCCCTTGTTCCAGTGGGTGATGATGCCGTCGAGATTCTTGCCGATGATGGCATCCTGCGACGAGTCCACGATCAGCGCCATGCGGTTCTGCGAATCGCGCAGCTCGCGGCTCTTGCGGCGTTCGAGTTCTTCGTTGGCGCGGCGCAGGTCCTCTTCGATGCGCTTGCGGTCGCTGATGTCGCGGATCACGCTCAGCACCATCATGGCGTCACCGCTTCCGATGGGGCTGAGACTGATTTCGACGGGAAATTCCGATCCATCGCGCCGGCGGCCGTAGAGATCGAGGCCCGACCCCATGCGCCGAATCTTCGGCCGCTGGTGGAAGCCAGCACGATGCTGATGGTGCTGTGGGCGCTGCCGCTCCGGCACCAGGACTTCTATCTTTTGACCAATCAGTTCGTCGCGCGTGTAGGCAAAAAGGGCTTCGGTTTGCGAGTTGACCTGGATGATGACGCCTTGCTGGTTCACCGCCACGACCGCGTCGGGGACGGCTTCGAGAATGGTGGGAGAAAGCAGAGCCTCAGCCACCGACTTCGGCGGTGAGACGGCGTTCTTCTCGGTGACAACGGGCTGGTCCATACCCATGCCGGTTTTAGGGCCGGCTCCGGATAATATACTGCAAATTTTAGGGAGAGAAAGCTATCCAAGCGGCTTACGTCCTGAATTGGGACATACTGAGTCGGAAAATTGGCAGCCGGCTGGGTGAGGATGTGATCCTTACCGCCAAAATCAGTGGAGGATCGTGGTGTTCTCCATGTGCCGGAAGCCATGGGTGGCTACGATGGCGAAGATCATTTGCGTCCCGTTGTAGCCGACGTGCACCAGGAAACTGGCGCCCACGGACTTGGTCGCCGCGCGCACCGCACCGCAAACCACGCCCACCAGAAAAACGACCAGTCCCGCACTCCAGGCCCATCCGTATTGCGGCAAGTGAATCAGGCCGAACGGTAGCGCCGTAAGCACGACGCCCCACACAACGCCCATCCTCCGTGCCAGCACGGGATACATAAACCCACGAAAAAACAACTCTTCCATCAACGGCCCCAGTGTCACGGCGATCAGGGAGAGCAGGTAGGCGTCGCGCGGCCGGTCAAAGAGATGCTCGAAGGGCGTCTCCTTGGGCATTGGCAGCAAGCTTTGCAGCGCGCTGAGCGAGAGCAGCAATACGAATCCCAGCGCCAGCAGCTTCCACGCTGAGCGCGGCCAGTTCCAGCGCACGGCCTGCCAGAACGGCACGCGATACTTGCCTTCGACCAGCACGATCATGAACGCCGCCACAACGATGTAGAGAAGAAACTGCGAGACCAGCAGCACGATGGGCTTCTGCGCCACGTCGGCGAGGCTCGTGTGCGGATACACAAACCATTTCGCCGCCAACAGAACCGCGAACTGCGACACCAGCATCGAGATCAAGGCCAGGGCTGTGATCGCGAGCACGTCCCAGCCATTCCAGACGGGATTCTCGACGGGAGGCTGAATCGGAGGCACGCTGGGCGCGGCGCCAAACTGCGCGGACGCGAGGAAATCCTCCGCCCCGGGCGTGGTGGGCTCGGGAGTCGACGCAGCCTGTGGCGGCTGAGGGCCCAGCTGCGCGTTGAACTGCGAATTCTCAGAGAATGCCAAGGAGGAATTGCCTTCAGCTGACAACTGATAACTGGGAACCCGAAACTGCCTTTCCAAAATATCCCGCCAGCGCCTGGCCGGTGTACGACTTCTTCACACGGGCGACCTGCTCGGGCGTGCCTTGCGCGACGAGCCGCCCGCCATCTTCGCCGCCTTCCGGACCAAGATCGATGATCCAGTCGGCGTTGCGGATAACGTCCAGGTTATGTTCGATGATGATGATCGAATTGCCGAGATCGGTCAAACGGTGCAGCACGTCGAGCAGTTTCTTGACATCGTCGAAGTGCAGGCCGGTGGTGGGCTCGTCGAGCAGGTAGAGCGTCTTGCCCGTCTGCCGCTTTGAAAGTTCGCGCGCCAGCTTAATGCGCTGGGCCTCGCCGCCGGAGAGGGTGACGGCGGATTGGCCAAGATGAATGTAGCCCAAGCCGACGTCGACGAGCGTTTGCAGCTTCTGCTTCACCTGCGGAATGTTTTCGAGAATCGGCAGCGCGTCGGAGACTGGCATTTCGAGTAGATCGGCGATGGAATACCCGTTGTATTTGACGGCCAGAGTTTCCGAGTTGTAGCGCCGCCCGCCGCAGACTTCACACAGCACATAGACATCGGGCAGAAAATTCATTTCGATGCGGCGCTGGCCCTCGCCCTGGCAGGCCTCGCAACGGCCGCCGGAAACGTTGAAAGAAAATCGGCCAGCTTTGTAGCCGCGTTCGCGCGATTCGGGCAACATGGCATAGAGATCACGAATGGCGGTGAAGACGCCGGTGTAGGTCGCAGGATTCGAGCGCGGAGTGCGGCCGATCGGCGACTGATCGATGCGAATGACTTTATCGATATTTTCCGCGCCGGAAATCGACTTGTGCTCGCCTGCCTTCTCGCGCGAGCGGTAGAGCTGGCGCGCCAGCGCGCGATACAAAATGTCGTTCACCAGCGTTGACTTGCCCGAGCCGGAAACCCCAGTCACGACGGTCATCACGCCCAGGGGAAAAGTAACGTCGAGATTTTTGAGATTGTTTTCTTTCGCGCCCAGAATCGTAAGCCCGGCGTCGTTTTTCTGCCGCCGCTCGGACCGCATCTCGATCATGGCTCGGCCGGAGATGTATGCTCCCGTCAGCGAGTTCGGTTCGCGCATGATTTCTTCGGGCGTACCGTGCGCCACCAGGTTCCCGCCGTGCCGGCCCGCGCCCGGCCCGAGATCGACCACGTAATCGGCGCGCCGGATTGTTTCCTCATCGTGCTCCACGACGAGCACGGTGTTGCCGAGATCGCGCAGATTTTCGAGGGCATTCAGCAGCCGGTCATTATCGCGGTGATGGAGTCCGATCGACGGCTCATCGAGGACGTACAAGACGCCGCGCAGCTTCGATCCGATTTGCGTGGCCAGACGGATGCGCTGGCCCTCGCCGCCAGACAAAGTCGCCGCCGAACGGTCAAGCGAGATGTATCCCAGGCCAACGGCATTCAGAAATTGCAGACGCTCGACGATTTCATGCATCACGCGGCCTGCGATCGCGGCTTCGCGCCCCGCGAGCTTAATCCCCTGCGCGACTTCGAGCGCCCCCGACACTGGCATAGCGGTGAACTCGGCAATCGACATTCCATTGACCTTTACCGCCAGGCTCTCCGGCCGCAGCCGCCGGCCCTGGCACACGGGGCACTCGGTCGCCGACATATGGTCCATCAGCCAGTCGCGATAACCTTCCGAAGTTGATTCCTCCAGATTCTGCTTCAGATATCCGAAGATGCCGTGAAAGCCCGTGCGCCCGCCGCGTCCGGGCTCGCCATTGAGCAGAAAATCCTGCATCTTCTCAGGAAGCTTCTCGAACGGCGTGCTCAGGTCAATTCCGTACGCCGAGGAAACAATTTGCAACTGATGAATCAAATTCTGCGACGCGGAACCAGGTCCCAATCCGCCGTCGAGCAGCGGCTTCGACCAGTCCGTAATGACCTTCGCCGGATCAAAATCGTACCGGCTGCCGAGACCGTGGCATTCCGGGCACGCGCCATACATGCTGTTAAACGAAAACGAACGTGGCTCAAGTTGTGGCACGTTGATGCCGCAATCGGGACAAGCCAGCTTCTCGGAATACAACGTCTCTTCGCCGTTCACGACTGCGACCTGGACGAGCCCTCCGGCCAGTTTCATTGCCAAGCCGATCGACATTTCGAGGCGATGCTCGATTCCCGGCTTCACCAGCAAGCGATCAATCACGACTTCGATGGTGTGATTCCTGCGCCGGTCGAGTTGAATGTCGTCGTCCAGATTGACCAGTTCGCCGTCAATACGGGCTCGTGTGTAGCCATGCTTGACCAGCGTCTCCATTTCCTTTTTGAACTCGCCCTTGCGCCCGCGAACGATGGGCGCCATCACCATGACGCGATCCTCTGGCGTCAATGCCATGACCCGCTGCACGATCTGGTCGGCCGACTGGCGGCTGATCGCCCGCCCGCACTTGGGGCAGTGCGGCACGCCGATCGAGGCGAACAAGAGGCGAAGGTAGTCGTAGATCTCGGTGATCGTCCCGACGGTCGAGCGCGGGCTGCGGCTGGTGGTCTTCTGCTCGATCGAGATGGACGGGCTAAGTCCATCAATTGCATCAACATCCGGGCGTTCCATCTGGTCCAGGAACTGCCGGGCGTAGGCCGATAGTGTCTCCACGTAACGGCGCTGCCCTTCGGCGTAAATCGTGTCGAAGGCAAGCGACGACTTGCCCGACCCGCTCAACCCGGTCACCACCGTGAGCGTGTTGCGAGGAATCTCAACGTCAATGTTTTTGAGATTGTGTTGCCGAGCCCCACGCACTGAGATCTTAGTAATAGGCATTTCGTTACTGGTCTAAAGAATGGGCCGGACTTCCCTTCCGTAATGTCGACAGGTAATCAGATATGTCTGACAGTGGGAGTGCACAGCTTTACTCCGTATCTTAGTCGTCAACAGCGCGGAGCGTCAATGCGGTTAGATTGGAGATTCGCGCCGGGAAAGCAAAAGACACGACTGTAGAGTAAGGACGCGAAAGCTGCCCCCGCAGATTCTGAATTTAATCAAGGCTGAGTTTGCCGAAAGGCTGATTCTACTTAAGGCTGGTTGATCGTGATTTCGCTGGTTATGCCCCTGATTCTCTGCTTCACAGTTCTGGCGTCGGTCGGCTTCGGCGTGCTCGCCGCCTACGCGATGGTGTTTGCGATCCTGTCGACGTTCGGCCGCCCTGCCCGGCCGGAACCGGTTCCTGCGCGGCCACGCCTGGTGCTGGTTCCGACGCAGAATCACGCCAGCGGCGACTAGCATGCAGAGGATGTAAACCCCGCTGCGCATCTCACATACTACTTGGAAAGCCCGCTGTAAACGCCCGAACGACGAGCCCTACCTCGCCACCTCACCGTGGTAGCATTGGCTTGGAACCCTCCGTTCGCGGCTTGACATGCCCCGCATTCGCTCCATCCCGTTGGGCCTGATTGCGCTGACGCTCGCGTGCGGTTCCGGCGCTTTCGCTGCCACCGAGCCGTCTCCCTGGCTCGAACTCCATTCCACGCATTTCACCGTCATCACGGACGCGGGCGAAAAGAAAGGCCGGGAGGTCGCGCTGCGTTTTGAGCAGATGCGCGCCGTTTTTGGGAATCTGTTGGGAAAAGAGCGGCTGAATCAGCCCGTGCCGCTGACGATCTTCGCGTTCAAAAGCGACAAGACGTACTACCAACTCGCGCCGCTGCGCAATGGCGAACCGATCGATGTCCCTGGATTTTTTCTGCCGGGCGACGACCAGGATTTCATCGCGCTGAATCTGTTCGAGCCGGAACCCTGGCGCGCGGTCGCTCACGATTTCGCGCACATGCTTCTGAACTACAACTATCCTCCGGCGCAGGGATGGTTCGACGAGGGCCTCGTCGAATATTTCAGCTCCATCCGTGTCGACGACAAGTGGGTGGACATCGGCGGCGATCCCGAGCTGCATGCTTCGGTAACCGAAGACTTGCTTGGCAATCAGCGCGATATGCATCCGCAGAAATCGCTTACCGAGCTCCTGGGAGCGCAGGTCTGGCTCTCGATTCCGGATCTGTTCACCATGAGGCACGATACATCCACGTACAACGAGGGCACGCATCACACGCTTTTCTACGCTGAGTCGTGGATGGTCATGCATTACCTCCTGCACGAGAAAAAGCTGCCCGAGATCGGCAATTATTTTGATCTCGTGCTGAACCAGCACATGCCTGTCGAAGACGCGATTCAGAAGGCGTACGGCATGAGCTCTCCGCAACTGGAGCAGGCCGTGAAGGACTACTTTCATGCGCAGAGCACGTTGCTCAGCGCACTTGATGCGGCTCGAACGCACTCGGTGAGTTCCACTCCGGCAAATCCGGCCGACGCCGAGCAGGCTTATCACTTTCCCGCGCCCGTGGGTCCCGAAGATTCGGCGATCACTTCGAAAACTCTGCTCGAGGCTGACGCTCGCGCTTTGTATGCCGGAGTTCAAATCCGCATCCCCGATCGGCGCGAGTATGGCTTAAAAGAGCTGCAGGCGCTGGCGACCGCGCCCACCCCGGCCGAACTGAGAGCCGAGGCCAAGAGGCAGGAAGAACAAAAGAAAGAATTGGAAGACGTCGGCCTGCTTCCGACCATCACGGTCGGCAATGAGATTGCCCATCGCTATCTGGCCTGGGACCACATCCAGCGGGGCGAATTCGATGATGCCCTTGCCGAACTCGGCGACGCCGCCGCCCTGAATCACAACGACATCTGGGTGCGCTATTACCTCTCGGTTCTGAAGTACCGCTTGGCGGATTCCAAGCACACAACCATGCAGGGCTTGCCCAACATGATGCTGGATTTGAAGGCAGTGCTCGAGTGGAACACGGAATTCGCCGAGGCCTACGACCTATTGGCGCTGGCGCGCAACGAAGGTGGAGGCGCAACTGCCGCGATGCAAGCCGAGCGTGCCGCCATGAATCTGAGCCCCCGTGACGAGCGCTACGTTTACCACATGGCGGTCATTTACATCGCGGGCAAGAAATGGGAAGCGGCTGAGGCGCTGCTTGACCGGCTCAGAACCAGCTCCAATTCCCAGATCGCCGGGCTCGCCCGCGATCGCCTGAACGAAATCGCCACTGAACGCAAGTACGGCCTGATGGGGGCGACGCTGCCACAGCCCAAATACACACCACAGAAGTCACCTTTCGACGTGCTGGAAGAAGATGCGGCCAAGCGCGCCGCGGCCGAGAAAGCCGCTCAATCTGGCCCGGCGGACACGCGTCCTACCAAATATCTGCAAGGGCGTCTCCTCGCTGTGGACTGCTCGCAGGCACCGGCGGCCATTCTCACGGTTGCGACCGAAGGAGCGCCGCTCAAACTCCGCGCCGGCGATTACAAGTCTCTGCTGCTGATCGGCGCCGACGACTTCTCCTGCAGCTGGCGGGACCGCAAGGTCAGCGTGAACTACAAGCCCGGCGGATCGGCGGATGGGGACCTGGTTTCGCTGGAACTGAGGTAAAGAAGTGAGGTAAAGAGGCGGGGAAAAAAGAGTGATCCATTCCTGGCGGCCTGCGTTCACGCTGGTAGCGTTCCTGGTCTTGGGAAGAATCAGCTTTCTGGGGCAGGCGGCTGACTCCGAACCCGCCATCTCCACCGACCGGCCGTCGGTGGCCAACTCCAGCGTCGTTGTTCCCAGAGGCTATTTCCAGGTGGAGAACGGCCTGCTCATAACGAAAACACAAGGCCGAGACGTTCTCGATCTGCCGGAGACAGACTTGCGATTCGGTTTGCTGAGGAGAACCGAACTCCGCTTCTCAGTCCCCGACTACTTCCACACCCTGTCGGGTAGCCCTTCGATCTCTGGTTTCGGGGACAGTGCGATCGGCGTCAAGCAGCAACTCGGTCCGCTTCCTGAGAACTGGAATCTTGCGGTCATCTTCTTCCTGAGCCTGCCCAGCGGCGCGAACAGCCTTTCCAGTCACGGCTACGACCCCGGATTGCAGTTCCCATGGGCGCACCAGCTCACGCCGAATTGGACCGCGAGTGGCCAGGTTGCGTTCTACTGGCCGACGCTGGCGGGCACGCACAATTTCACCGGCGAAACCACGTTCGTTTTCGATCGCCAGTTGACCAAACCGTGGGATGCGTTCATCGAATACGCTGGGGATTTCCCCGAGCGCGGAGGGTCGCGCCAGCTACTGCACTTTGGCAGCGCCTACAAGATCACGGCCCGCCAGCAGCTCGATTTCCAGTTCGCGGTTGGACTGTCCCGCGCGGCACCGGATATGTTTGTTGGAGTCGGATATTCGTTTCTGTTTCGGGTTGCCAAATGAGTTTTCGTCGTGAGGGGCGGAGTTAGACTCGCGTCTTTGGACGTCGTCACTCAGTCGGAAGAGCACATAATTTCCGGCAGCCCTTCGTTCACGGTCTCGTAGCCCTGCGGCGGCTCGAAAAGACTCGGATCAGGGTCGCCCTGGACGAAACTCGTCAATTCGTTTGTCGTCTTGCCGTGGCGTGGATCATCGATAATCTCGCGCACCAGCATGTGGTCAAGGTTGGGCCCGATGGCCCTCCACGATTCCCCAATGACAACCAGTGGAGCGTCATTGCCGTCTGCTCCGGCGGGAATCGTGCGTGTAATCCGCTTGCCCTCGGCCTCAATACCCTGAATGGTTGCCGTTCCCAAATCGTCAGTTACCGGTTCTGGGCGTGGAGCAGGCGCGCGCAAATGGCCCCCTGAATTGGCGCAAGCGCGTTCTCTGTCTTCGGGTTCAGGCACCGAGGTTACTGTCACCTGGTTTCTGCCTGGAGAGTTCCAATTCGTGTTGGTGCGCGCCACCGGATCAAAAACGTTAACGAAGGTCCTCGAATTCTGCTCTCCTGATGACAACCTCGTCGTCGTTGAGGTCATTTTTCTGCCCCGGGAGTCGACGGCGATCTTCGTTGTGGATTCCCGGGTGATGGTGGTTCCATTGGCCAGGGTCTGGACTGTAGTGATCGAGTACTCGGCCGTATAAGGAGCCGTTGCCTGGCGAGCCCTGCGCACGGTGCCTGTCGTCGTCTGACCAGAGGTACTGTGGGCCGCGAGCAACACCAAAAACGCAGGGGCTGCTAGGATAAACATCCGGAGCCGCATAGGGGACCTCCAAATTCGAGGCTTTCGAT
Source organism: Candidatus Sulfotelmatobacter sp. (assembly GCA_030038255.1). Lineage (GTDB taxonomy): Bacteria > Acidobacteriota > Terriglobia > Terriglobales > Acidobacteriaceae > Sulfotelmatobacter. Next base: position 47,286 of record JASHPH010000119.1, read on the forward strand.
AGCCCCTAGTCTGACGCCGGCTGGCAGACAAAGCAAGCGCCTTTCTGAAGCCATGGCAATCCCGCGCCCCTTGCGCCTTTTCCGCAGGGGGTGCACAATTGTGCGGTAACTCGACACCGCCATCAGGCTGAAATCTGGCCCCTGATGTCCGTCTGGTAAGGAGGTCGAAATGAGAACACAGCTTTCCCCGACACTTCTGCTGGCCTTCGCCCTCGTGCTTCCAGGCTCGACCCAGCGAACCTGTGCTCAGAGCAATTCCAACACCGACAACCCGCAAGCGACACAATCCACCGGTCCGATGAGTGTGGACCTGGAGCCGCTGCAACCGCCCAAGCGCACGAACTTCTGGGACGGCGACGACCCGAACCTGGTCAATCTGGTCACGCATCCGTTCGCCAACAAGAAATACGTGCAGCGGCTGACTCGCCCCATCAAAGACCGGCTCAACGAACTCGATGAATTGACGTCGGCGAACGGCAGAGCGATTAAAGATGTCGACGCGCGTGCCCAGCACGGGCTGCAACTGGCCTCCGAGAAAACTACCCTGGCCGATGCGCACGCTACTGATGCCGGCACCAAGGCGCAGTCGGCCCAAATAGCAGCAAAGCAGGCGTCCGATCGCGTTTCTACCGCCGAACAGCGGGTGGGCAGTCTCGACCAATACCGTGCCAGCGCTCTGACGGAGATTCGCTTTGCCCCCGGCCAGAACCTTCTCAGTAAGAACGCCAAGGACGCACTCGATAACCTGGCTGCGCCGCTGAAGGATCAACACAGCTATGTGATCGAAGTCCGCGGCTATGCGTCGGGCCATGGCCAAGCCGCAATCGAGGCCTCGCAGAAAATGGCCGACTCCGTGGTGCGTTACCTTGTGCTCAACCACAACATCCCGGTCTATCGCATTTACGTGCTCGGCATGGGCGACGCCCCACTTGCCACCGACGCCGGCACGGCCAAGCGCGTGAGCGGGGGAAGGGTAGAAATCAGCCTGTTGAAAAATGACTTGGTCAGCTCAGCGCAACGTTAAGGCCATTTGCGGAACGGGCGAGCCATTTCGGCTCGCCCTTTGTTATGCCCTGCCGCTACGTCATCCACGGCCAGTCGCGCCTCGTGGTCAGTACGGGATGGGAGCGTGTGACGTTTGCCGAGTTGAAGGCCCATCAGGATCAATTGGGCGGTGATCCTGATTTCGATCCCACATTTAATCAACTGGTGGATGGAACTGCAGTCACCGGTCTCGAGGTGTCGATGGAACAGGTCAGGTCGCTCGCCGCTCGCAAGCTCTTTTCTCCTACGTCGCGGCGTGCGTTCGTGGCACCTGATCCCGCCATCTTCGGCGTCGGGAGGATGTGGACGGCCTACCATGAAATGGCAACCGGACTGGAAAACGTGAAGATGTTCTACGATCTGGCCGCAGCGCTGAAATGGCTCGGCCTGGAAGACCTTCCGCCTAGCGACAACAAATGTGGTTTCACCATCCTGGCGACGAAGAAACGTTGTACAATCGCTGCCATTTTGAGCGCAGCAACAACTCACGCTGAAAGCGAGGTCGAACCCGCATGAACTGGAAAAGCAGACTTGTTCTTGGAATACTCACCGCGCTCGCCATGCTGGCGGCGACATATTTTCTGCCGCGCGGTGGCGCGATGCGAGACGCGTCTTTAGTACAGTTCCCGCAAACGGTCGGGGTATGGGCGATTTTCGTGCTGCTGTTCGTGAAGCTGAAATAGACATCGCTTCAGCGGCTGATCGGCAGGCACGCCTTGTTCGTCTGCCCAATGAAAAACCCTCCCGCCGGCAGCAGGAGGGTCCAAATGGTTCGCGGTTATGCGCGGACGACGTTTGCGGCCTGAAAGCCTTTGGGGCCCTTCAGCAGATCAAACTCCACGGTCTCACCCTCGTTTAGAGTGCGGTAGCCGTTCTCTTGGATCGCCGAAAAGTGCACGAACACGTCCTCCCCCGTGGAGCGCTGGATGAAGCCGTATCCCTTCGCTCCGTTGAACCACTTCACTGTGCCTTTCTCTCTCACGGATAAAACTCCTTTCACCAATCGCGAAGAATAATCCGGCATCCTCGGTCGTCGCCCCGATCGCCTGAAGCCCCCTCAAAGAAGCCGGTACAGCTCGAGGCTGGCGCCTTCGCTGCGCAGAAAAGCAAGCAAAAACAGGGGCAAAAGCAAAAGCTCCCTCATTCCCCCACCACGTTGTGCAAGCGCGGGGTGAACCCTGGGAGCCCGATGATTTGCCGCTTCTTTTCCACTCAGCTCAACGTCAATCTGCGGTCTCACCACCGGACCAATTCCCGGTGTTGAGCAACAGATCATAAGCACTATTAAAACGTTTCGCAACTATAATTTGAAGCATTTCGTAATGTGACCGCGGGTCATTTCAGATAACTTTAACGCAGATAAAGGAATAGCTCGGTAACCCACCTGAAAAACTTGGGTTCCGTCTCGGTTAAAGTCGCTCGCGGCCGTCTGTTACGATGAAGCATCCCTCGTGCCCGAGCCACCCATCCCGTCCCTTCCCCAAACCGGGTCTCAGCCCGGGGCGGCGATCTACGTGAAGTCCGAAGGCCAGCCCAAAGCTATGTCCGAGGCCACGTCAGGACAGTCCCGGCCCGCTGCCAGAGCCGGCTCGTCCAGCCTGGTCGTTTCGACGGTCAAGTACCTGATGCGAACCGAGGTTCACACTTTTGCGTTCTCGGTCGCCGCGAATGCGATTCTCTCCTTCTTCCCCTTCGTCGTGCTTCTGCTGACGCTGATCCGCCGTGTTTTTCACTCCCGCGTGATGGCTGATGTCGTCGTCAATCTGCTGCGCGACTACCTGCCGGCAGGACAGGACTTCGTCATCCGCAACCTGAACGCCATGGTCAATTCCCGGCAGCGCGTGCAGGTCGTGTCTTTGATCATTTTGCTGATCACGTCGTCCGGCGTCTTCCTGCCGCTCGAAGTGGCGCTGAACCGAGTCTGGCGCTTCGAGAACAACCGCTCCTATCTCGGCAATCAGCTGATCTCGCTCAGCCTGGCCTTTTCCTGTGGATTGCTGGCATTGCTCTCGATCGCCCTGACCGCCGGTCCGGTCGCGTTCATGGAATTTCTGCTGCGCGGCTACGGCACGCACTTCGTGCGGCTGGTGGGATTTCTGATGATGAAGCTGTTCGCCATCGCCGCCAGCATCGCCATCTTCTTTCTGATCTACTGGTTGCTGCCCAACGGTAAGGTTCCAGCGCGGGCCGTGCTGCCCGCAGCGATCATTATGGGATTGCTCTCCGAGGCCCTGAAATATGCCTACATCCTGGCGCTGCCCTGGCTGAATTTTCAGGAAGTCTACGGCCCCTTCGCGCTCTCGGTATCCATGATGTTCTGGGCGTTCCTGTCAGGCTTGCTGCTGTTGGCAGGCGCGAATCTGTCGGCCGAAGAGCACTTGCAGCATTCGTTGTGAGATTCGTTTGTTGCGGTGAAGGAGCGGAGACCTGCGTGAGAAGTTCAAGGAACGATCAGTCATGTGCGACCGGGGCTGCTTCACTCGTGCAGCGGCACGCTGGTGAAGGCAACTCCGCGTTTGCGGTTGATGCGGCAAATGATGTTTTCCAGCGTTTTGGGCAGTAGATTGATGCCGCGCATCGGCATCAGAGAATTCTTCTCCAGGTAATCTTCCGCCCCAGCTTCCATGAGCTTCTCGCGATTTTTTTCTGTCAGGCCGCTCAAGACCACCACGGGGATGCCGGCCGTCGCCGGATTCGCCTTCAGGCGATGCAGCACCTCCGGCCCGCTGATTTTCGGCAGAATTATGTCGAGCAGGATCAAGTCCGGATTCTGTTCGCGGGCGACTTGCAGCGCCGTTTCACCGTCTTCGGCGCAGATTACTTCGTAGCCGGCACGGTGCAGCGCTGCCTGATTTTCCAGCCGAAATGGCTTGCTGTCCTCTACTAAGAGAATTTTCACAATGCTCTCCCATCCCTGCCCTTAACATCGGCAGGGGAGGGGAAGCGCATTAACCGCCCGATCCCAGGCAAAAAAGGACCGCATACGAAATCGCATGCGGCCAGCAACCGTAACTAGTGCGGCGATTACTTTTTCTGCTCTGCGATCGAGAGCAACTCGACCTCGAAAATCAGTGTTTGTCCCGGCCCGATGTCGGCCCCGGCCCCGCGGTCGCCA
>JASHPH010000120.1 GCA_030038255.1 Candidatus Sulfotelmatobacter sp.
CAGCCAGGGCACGCTCTTCATCTTCGACGAACCCACCACCGGCCTGCACTTCGATGACATCGCCAAGCTCCTCGCGGCTTTCGAGCGCCTGATCGAAAACGGCGGCAGCATCCTCATCATCGAACACAACCTCGACGTCATTCGCAGCGCCGATTGGGTCATCGATCTCGGCCCCGAAGGCGGCGAGCGCGGCGGCCAGATCGTCGCCCAGGGAACTCCCGAGCAAATCGCGGCCGTGAAATCGTCTTACACAGGACGATACTTAAAGGACCATGCCGCAAACGCCGCACGTTGATCAAGTGTTATCACGCGACGCGATGGTGGCAATTGTCGAGTCGTATCTGAACGGCCTGGCTTCGAAGGATCTGTCCAAGGTGCCCTTCGCGCCCGACGTCACCTTCGAAGGCCCTCGTGTTCCTCCGCTCGCCGGTCGCGAAACTGTTCTCGGTTTCCTGACCATGATTCTTCCCGCCATCAAGGACATCCGCATCGGCCAGCACCTCGTCGAGGGAGACTACGTCGCCACCACTTTCGACATGGAAACAACCGAAGGACTCGATCACGTCTTCGATCGCATCCGCATCGTCAATTCGCAAATCAAATCCATCCAATCCTTCTACTACCCACAGCCGTTGCAACCCTGAGCAGGACACTTTCTCGTCCGTCCCAAAAAGAACCGATGCTGTTGAAAAACTCGTCGGCTGAGGGCACGATGGAAAAGGAGTTGGTTCAGCAGAACAGTAAGCATCGAGGCGGCCGCGTGTATCAGGCGGATAGTACTGCAGGCTGGGGCTTGGAGTTGTTCAAGAAACGCACCATTCTCTTCAGGTTTTGTGCGGTCGCTGCCAGCAGAAATTGCTCCGCTACCAACCGCATTCGACGAAGCTTCAATCTGCTAAGCCGGATCCGCTGTTTAAGTTCTGAAAACAGCGCTTCCACCTTGCTGCTAGCGGATAGCGAATTGACGAATGCGGGAGAATCCACTAGCGCCCGCGCGCGGTCCCGGGCCGCCTCGTACCAGCTCACCCCCAGCTTCCTCGCTTTGCCGCTCGTGCATTTTGATTTTTCTGGACACGGCACACACTGCGTCGGAGTGGAGCAATAAATATGCTGCTGAGTCTGGTGACCCAGCCCGGCGTAGTGCAGAAGTTTGCCCGCGGGACACCGGTACGCGTTTGTGTCGGGCAGATAAGTGAAGTCATCCCTGGTAAAGGCACCTTGGGTTTGCTTCCTTCGATCGATGAGCGGAATGTGAGGGGTGATGCCCTCTTTCCACAACCAGTCGATGAACTCGGCGCTGCCATAGCCCTTGTCGGCACCGAGGCTCTCCGGTTGTAATCCAAAGCGCGCCTTGGCAGTCGTAATCATCAGCTTGGCCGCCGCCGGTTCCTGACTGAAACGTGCCGGAGTGGCCTCGACGCCCAGGACGATGCAACTTTCGTTATCGATCAAGTAATTGTCGTAGTACGCCCACACCGCCGGACCATTCTTACCCGACCAGGTGGCATCCGGATCTGTGGTGGAAAGCTTCTCTGGTAAGATTGCCATCAGCTTGTCAGATGCCTCTTGCGACACTGGTTCGGGCGCTACTGGAGTGGGGTTTTGCGCGGCGAGTTCGTCTAGGTATTCGCGGACCGTCCGATTGACCTGGGCGGTTTCAACAAACGCCTCACGTGTGACTCTACTTTTTACACCCGCATTGGCCATCACCTGCGTACCATCGACCGATAGGTGCTTGCCGGTTACTAAGCCAACTTCCACGCAGCGGGCAACGATTGCTTCGAACAGCTCTCGAAAGAGGTTGGCTTCCTGGAAACGCCCGTGACGGTTTTTCGAAAACGTGGAGTGATGCGGCACTTCTTGATCAAAATCCAATCCGGTGAACCAGCGATACGCCAAGTGCATCCGAACTTCGTCCACCAGCCGCCGCTCGCTAGTGATGCCGTACAAGTATCCAATTAGCAAAATCCGCAGGAGCATCTCCGGATCAATCGAGGGCCGACCGGTGTCACTGTAGTACCGCTTGAGCCGATCCCGGACAAAACCGAAATCGACATGTTTGTCGATCAATCGCAACAGATGATCTTCCGGTACGTGATCCTCAAGCCGGAAGTAGTAGAAGAGAGACTCCGAGCGAGTGTGATGTCCCATCATGACGAGTTGAAATCCTCCTGATGTGAACCTGCGGAAACGCATCTACACAGAAGGCGTTCTGCCGCACGCCGAAGTCACGGTTGTTGCGAACAAAGCTGGTTTTGCGAGAGACTTTTTCAACAGCATCATCTGTTTTTGGCATGCTTCCAGTGCGGCGAATTTGAGCCATCCAGTCAGCGCGATGAGTGGCGCCAATTTGAAGATGGTTTCGGCACGGTGTCCTGATTCTATCGTTCTGTCGCAAACTGCTAGCCGACTTGTAAAAGCGGGCTTTGTACGGGTGGCTGACGATTCACTCGGAACTCAGATCTCAAAGATCGCAAGCTACTCCACAAAGGTGACGTTTTGCGGGCTTGCCCGAGCGGATGCTTGGTTCGACATGATTCGCACACCAGGGCCTATCCGGAGCATGGGATTACGCCGTGATGCCCTGGCGAAGCAAATGTCGGGCGCGCCACAAGTCGCCAACAGTCGTTTCGCGTCAACTTGGCCGGGCGGCTGTGGCTGGGTGCTCGCCCACCAGGGAGCAATTTGCTTGGACAACAAGTCGCCGTCGGGAGGGCTATATTTTCACGACTTGACGCCGACCGGCTCGTCTGCTACTCCACGAATCCGCGCTGGCGCTACGGCGATCTCAACAAATCCGGTTGCCACGTCATAGATGAGACCGGAGACAAACCACTCAGCAGGCAGTGCTGGAATCGCCCGAAGCAAAGCAACGTCCACAGCGACCGCCGCCCTGGGATCGGTGAC
>JASHPH010000121.1 GCA_030038255.1 Candidatus Sulfotelmatobacter sp.
CTCCCGACGACGCGGAGCGGCTGACCCTGGCCAGTTCGGAAGGACACATTCAGCTGGCTCTGCGCAATCCGCTGGACACCCGGCAGGAGGAAGTGGCCGCTGCCAGCGCCCGAGCTTTATTCCACGGCATGGCCCCGCCCGCGCCGGTTAATCCGGCTCCGGTTCATCGTGCCGTGGTCAAGACAGTCCCGCCGCCAATCCCCGCTTCGACCGGCGTCAGTGTTGAGGTCTACCAAGGAGACAAGAGACAGGAAGTCAAGTGCACGGAAGAGAATTGCGACGCCAAGTGATCGGGAGAGATTCCAACTTGCAAGCGGTGAAATCGCGAACCATTGAGTTTCCTCACAGGGAGAGGAATCGGAAAATGAGCGTTCGTCCCTCGTGGCCCCGTTTGTCCTGGCTTGGAGTTTTCCTGTTTGCCTTCGTCTTCGCTCTCCCGGCGTTTCCGGAGTTCATGCAGCAGGCAGATACTGGGAGCCAGGCACCAGCCTCGAGCACGCCAACCGCGAATCTGCCGCCGCAGGCGCAGCCGCAGGGGTCGGCGCCGTTGCGCGTCATGGTGGGCAAGTCGCTGATTATCAACACCACCGAGAGATTGAAGCGCGTCTCCGTGACCGACGCCGCGATTGCCTCCGTAATTCCGGTTACGCCCACGCAGATTCTGGTGCACGGCAAATCGCCCGGGGAAGTTTCCCTGCTTATCTGGGACGAGCTGGAACGCTCGCGCAGTTTTGACCTGCGCGTCGACGTGGACGTGAGCGCCTGCGCAGATGAAGAACACCGCGTATTCCCCGACGAGCAGATTACGGTCACGCCTTCCAGGGCGGCGATTGTGCTCTCGGGACATGTTTCCACCGAAGATGTAGCCAAACGCGCCGGCGAGCTGGCCAGCGCATATTCGCCCAAAGTGGTGAATGTGCTCACGTTCGGACCCGTGGGTTCGCAAGAGGTTCTGCTGCAGGTCAAATTTGCCGAAGTCGACCGCACTGCGCTCACGCAGATGGGGATCAATTTTGTTTCGACTGGCGGAGGCAACACGATCGGCACGCTGACCACCGGCCAGTTTGGCGGATTCGGGGCGCAGTCGGTTACGCAAACCGGAATAGCAGGCACAACACCGACCCCCGCCACCGAGACCATCTCCAACGTCCTCAACCTGTTTCTATTCCGCCCCGACATCAATTTCGGTGCCGTCATCGAGGCTCTGCAGACCAAGAACCTGCTTCAGATTCTGGCCGAACCGAACCTGATTGCGGTCAACGGCAAGGAAGCCAGCTTCCTGGCCGGCGGGCAGTTTCCCTTCCCCATCGTGCAGCCAGGCCAAGGCTTCACGGCGGTGACGATTTCGTTCAAGGAATTTGGCGTGCGGCTGCAGTTCACACCGGTCATCATGCCAAACGGCAACATCCACCTGAAGGTTGCGCCGGAAGTCAGCACACTGGATTACGCCGATGCGCTTACCATTTCCGGGTTCACCGTACCCGCACTCAGCACGCGCAAAGCGGAAACCGAATTCGAATTGCAGGATGGCCAGAGTTTCGTGATCGCCGGCCTGATTGATAATCGCGTAACCGATATTTACAACAAGATTCCGGGGCTGGGCGACATCCCGATCCTGGGCAATTTCTTCAGGAGCAAGAGCCTGCAGAAATCCAACTCGGAACTGATGGTGCTGTGCACGGTGCGGCGCGTCTCGCCGGGAACTGAACAGCCTTTGCCGAAGATGCCGCAGCAGTTCGTGGATAAGGACAAGTTCGACAAACCAATCAGCAAGCACTAAATTGCCCGGCGCAAGCCGGGATCGATTCCGCATCGAGAACCGCGGGTGAAGTTATGCCGGAGCTTTCAGTCGTCATCGCGGCCACAGACAACGAGCAGAGAGCGCTGCTGCAGGTGCTGGTGGATGGCACCAGCGTAGCGCGCACCATGCACACCTGCGCGAACTTTCCGGTGGCGGCGTCTGACCCGGTGATGCGGCGGGTGCGCGCTGCCAATCCTGAAGTAACCCTGGTCGATCTTCCCGCGGACAATCCTTCGGCAGGCCTGCGAGCCATCGAACTCCTGCACCAGGAGATGCCCGAGACGGCAATTTTCGCCATCGGAACCCTGAGCCAGCCGCAGGTGATCGTCAATGCCATGCGGGCTGGCGCCCGCGAGTTTATAGAGCGGCCCACCACCACGACGGATCTGCTGGAAGCCTTCGTCCGCCTGACCACGGCGCAGCGCCGCGGCCGCCAGGAGGGCCCGCGCGGTAAAGTTTTTTCAGTCATCAACGCAAAGGGCGGAAACGGGGCAACCACGGTGGCCGTGAATCTGGCCCTCGCTCTGCAGGCATCTCACGGGCAGACTGCCCTCGTGGATCTGGCACCCCTAGGCCACGCCGCGCTGCACATGAATCTCAAGGCGGTGTTCAGCGTGGCCGACGCCATGCGCAACCTGCACCGCATGGACGCTGCCCTGCTCGAAAGTTTCATGACGCGCCACAGCGGAGGCCTGCAACTGCTGGCCGGAACCAACGTGCCCGGCGCCGTGGATCCTTCGACCGCCGAGTTTGTGCGGCTGTTCGACATGCTGGTCACGCATTACCGCTACGTTGTAGTGGATGCGTCATCGCGCTTCGACGCCGCCAGCCGGCTGGTCGCAAATCTTTCGGAGACTGTGCTTCTGGTCGCATGCAGTGACGTGGCTTCGTTGTGGAGCGCGGCGCGGGTACAGAGATTTTTGGGTGAGACTGGCAGCCGCGATCGCGTGCGCCTGGTGCTGAATCGTTTTCGCAAGGTTCCGGGCTTCAGTGAGGAAGACGCCGAGGCCGCAGTCGGCGCGAAGCTGATCTGGCGGGTGCCGAACCAGTATTTCGCGGTGTCGACCGCGATTGACCGTGGCACACCGCTGATGGAGCAGCGCAATACCGAGATCGCGCGCTGTTTTGCAGGCCTGGCGCACGAATTGACTCGCGACGATACCGACACCAAGCGCGCCGCGTGGTCCTTGTTTAAATCAGTTTAGTTCAAGTCAGTTTAGTTTAAGTCGGTATAGCTGAAGTTGGTTTAGCTGGAAGCAGCCTTGAAATGGCGCGGCTTCCAGCCGCGCCGCTCGCCAGTCACAAAATTCAACGCGGCTTTAGCCGCCGCGGAAGGTTTAGAATCTAGGGTCCAATGGGGAATCTTCAGTCTTTCGAGCGCACCGATTACCAGCAGGTAAAAGCCGACCTGCATCGCAAGATCCTTGATCGTCTTGACCTGGAAAAACTGGGCAAGACTTCGGGCGATTCGGCGCGCGACGAAGTGCTGGTCGTCATTCGCAATGCGGTCAACGCCGAGGTCGTACCCCTCAGCTTTGCCGAGCGGGAGCGGCTTTCTCGCGAGATTCTGGACGAGATTTTCGGCCTTGGCCCGCTGGAGCCTCTGCTCAAGGATCCCACCGTATCCGACATCCTCGTCAACAAATATGACCGTGTTTACATTGAGCGTGCCGGCAAACTCGAGCTCACTCCGCTCTCGTTCAAGGACAATTCGCACCTGATGCAGATCATTGAGCGCATCGTTTCGCGGGTGGGGCGGCGCGTGGATGAATCCTCTCCGATGGTCGACGCCCGCCTAGCGGACGGATCGCGTGTGAACGCCATCATTCCTCCGCTCGCCATCGACGGTCCATGCCTCTCCATCCGCCGTTTCGGACGCGACCCGGTCACCGCGCGCCAGATGATCGAGAACCAGACTCTGACTGAACCCATGCTGGAATTGCTCTCCTCCATGGTAAAAGGCCGCTTGAACATCATCGTGTCGGGCGGAACCGGCGCTGGTAAGACGACTTTGCTGAACGTGCTCTCGGGATACATTCCGAACTCAGACCGCATCGTCACCATCGAAGACGCCGCCGAACTG
>JASHPH010000122.1 GCA_030038255.1 Candidatus Sulfotelmatobacter sp.
GCAGTATAGCGCGGTGGAGAGGCTATCAGCTACCAGCCGTCAGCTATCAGCTTTTGCGTGGTGCGCGACTGGCGCCGCGGCCTTGCGCAGCTTGGCGCTGCGCGTCCTCTTTAGAGGTCGCCGAGATGGTTCCGGGCTTCCGGTTCTTTTTTTCAATCACTTGCTGGGTTCGTGGCGAAAATTCAATTTTCTGAGCATTCTTCGTCCAGAGACACCTCGGGCTCGAGCCCGGAATCGTGATGGCTGATTGTCAATGAACGCCGTAAGAGAGACAAGCTTCTCTCACGGCCACACTATACACCCCGAAAACAGGGCTGGGGCCGGAGCGCCGGGCTAAGTTGTTGAACTAACGGGAAATCGTGATTGGGCCCAATTGTGACCAACCGATTTTGCTATTCGAGCACACATTTTCGTGGTACAAACGCGTAATTATGGACAAACAACTCGGCATTTCGCGCCGATCCCTGCTGGCGCGCCTGAGCTCGATCGTTGCGGTTCCGGCGTTGTCGGGCTGCAGGTTGTTGGTTGTTCGCGTTCCTCCTCCGACTCCGCCCGCCTGCACGCCGGCGACGACACCCACCCTTCCGACGGAATTCGTCATTGATGCGCATTGCCACGTTTTCAACGGATCGGACCTGCCGGTCGCCCCTTTTCTGGAAAGGGTTTTCAACGAAAACAAAAGTTTCCCCGGTCCGGTGATGGACGTGATTGCGAACCTGCTGCAGCAATCGGTCTGGAATGACGCGCCGAACGCGACGCAGGAAATCCAGGCAATCACGGAGATGATGAAGTGCAATCCGGATCCGGCAGTGAGAATGGCGGTGCTGCGCGAGCAGGTCAGCGGAAAAACCGAAGAAGGATACAGCCGCGCCCAGCGCTCGATCCGAGGCGCGGGAAAGATCAAGTCGCTCAAAGCTGACGCCAGGCCTCTCAGTTCCTCCGGAGTCATTACAGAGGAGAGTGCGCTGGCGGAGATCCGCGACCGGGTGCAGCCGACAACGTATGCGGAGTACAAAGACCTCCGGAACGAGAAGAGAGCCCGGACCCGGGCGAAAAAGGATTCCAAAGACTCGGCTGCGGAGGCGCAGGGCAACGCGGAGAGCGTTTTCGACAGCGTCGTCGATTATATTGTTCAAAACTATCAGTACCGCACAGTCGCCGTTTCGCAATACCAGACCACGTTTCATGATGTCCAGTCCGCCGACCTGATGGTGGCAGCGCTGGTGGACTATGACTGGTGGCTTGCAGGCGGGAAAGCGCCGAAGACGAATCTGCACAAACAGGTCGACCTGATGTCGCAGATCAGTATCCTGACCGGCGGGCAGGTGCATGCGCTCGCGCCGTTCTGCCCGCTGCGGGAGGTCGCTCACCGGGCGCGGAAGTCCAAATGGTCCTCGCTGCAGTTTGTGCAGGACAGCGTGAGAAGCAAGGGGTGCATTGGAGTGAAGCTTTATCCGCCGATGGGTTTTGCGGCGTACGGCAACTCAACGCTGGCGGCAGACACGTGGAGCAACGCCGAACTTCCGGACTGGACTCAAAAAAACATCGATTACCACGACGGCAAGCCGACGCTTCCGCTGGGCAAGCGGCTGGATGACGCGCTGGGCGCGCTGTACACATGGTGCATCGCGGAAGATGTGCCGGTGATGGCGCACACAAGCATGACGAACGGAACATCGGAGAAGATGATGAACATGGCGCGGGCCGAGTTCTGGCAGAACGCGCTGGCGAACTTTTCGGGACTGAGAATCAGCTTCGGGCACATGGGGGATTTTTCCGATCCGGCAGCCAAAACTTATCCGCAGCAGGCCCAGCTGTTTGCTTCGCTGATGGAGACATCGTCGGGAAGCAATGCGTTCGGAGACGCGGCGTACTTCGATGAAATTCTGACCGGACAGACGAGCATGGGGACTCTGGAAGGACAGTTCAAGATGTTTTATGCGGGCAGTGCGACTTTCCGGAATCGCATGATGTACGGCACCGACTGGAACCTGCTGGTGCGCGAGGGTGATATCGGCCCGTATCTGGAAGACTTCGAAAAGATGTTCGACGACATGCAGAGCATGCCGGGCGGCTATCCTGGGCTGAAGGCGCAATTTCTGGCGGGCAACGCTGCCACTTGGCTGGGGCTGAAGGGTGGCAGGACGCTGGATCGGCTGAGAACGTTTTATGCGACGGGTACGCCGGCTACGGGGCCGCTGGATATCAGTGTGTATCGGCCGTTGTGGATGAAGAAGCTGGGAGTTTAGCGGGGCGAAGCGATGGTGGGCTGCGGGCACGCGCGGCATTACCAGCGGAAAGCCGACTGAACGGGAGTGATGAGCGCGGCTTGTTAGAATCGGCGTCGCGCAATGCCCACAATCAGCGTATTTTACGGGATCCTGATCCGGATGTTTTTCAACGACCACCCGCCGCCGCATTTTCATGCGCGGTACGCCGAGTTCGAAGCCACGATTGAAATCGCCTCACTCGACATTCTGGAAGGGGACCTCCCCACCCGCGCCTTGAGCCTGGTGCGGGAATGGGCGATGATGCATAGAGAAGAATTGCTTGAGGATTGGCGGCTCTGCCGTGAAAACGCCGCGCCTGCGCGAATTGAGCCGCTGTCCTGAGTGGAGGCAACAAGATGTATTGGGACGTTGTCGAAGTCAAACCTGAGCCGGACTCATGCCTTTTCGTTCGTTTTCGAGACGGCCTGAGCGGACGCATCTACTTTCGACCGGGAGATCTTACGGGCGCGCTGACTCCGCTGCGGGAACCTCAATTCTTCAGCCGTGTTTTCATCGACGAAGGCGCCGTGGCATGGCCCGGCGATATCGACCTGGCTCCCGACACTATGTATCGTCAGGTCCAATCGGAGAATCGCGAGAAGCGTCAGGCATCCTAAGATCGCCACTGCAACGAAAAGCCGGCCACTCGGAGAAAGGCTTTTGTCCGCAGACATCGGATCAGTAAACGCGCTTGTCGTCGTCTTCATCCCTTGTCGCGTACGACCCCGCCCCACAAAAGGCGGTGTGCGTCATTGGCGGAAGGCCCAGGCCACCATCAGCGGAAATTCTTCGCGCCAGAATGGGCCGCCGTGGGAGCCGTTTCGCTCGTGCATG
>JASHPH010000123.1 GCA_030038255.1 Candidatus Sulfotelmatobacter sp.
CAGATGGTTTTCCGGAACTTGATCGTCCAAACGGAAGTAATAGAACAGCGCTTCTGAGCGAGCGTGGTGCCCCATCATGATCAGCAGGCCTCCGAGAATCGATATCCAGCGCAGCATGAGAAGGAACTTCTTCTTCTAACATGCTTTCTCTGAATCTCACCCGCTAATCTCAGTGACTTTTTCAACACCCACAGGCGTTTACACTCACGGGCGGGAGTGGCCACGTCGCCTATTTCCACTTCCTCGCCGTCCGGATTAGACCATAGGCCACCAGGCAGAGCCAGAAATCCACCAAGGTGCCGAGATCGGTGTGGAAGCGATGGTGTTGCGCTGCAGAGGGCAGCGACGGAACCAGAACGAAGTACACGACATTCCCGAGCACGATCGCCAGTAATGCTTCGACCAGATTCACTACCACGGATTGTTTAGACACCGCGCCGCCTCGCTCTGATTGCCCTCAGGCGCGAACGCCCGCCGTCCGCTCCTGCTACCATTCTTTTTTCGGTCATCTCATTCCGGTTCTTTCGGCATGCTCGAACTTTCAACTCCGGTGCAATATGTCAAAGGAGTCGGCCCGCGAATCGCCGAGATCCTTGCCGGCAAGGGAATCCACACCGTCGGCGACCTGCTCCATTATCTGCCTTTCCGCTATGAAGACCGGTTGAATCCCCGCGGCATCGGCGAACTGCGCCCCGGAGAAATGGCCACAGTGATCGCGGAAGTGCGCAATTCCGCGCTGTTCCGCACCCGCCGTATGCCAATCTTCCAGCTTACCGTTGGGCAGGGCCGGACCCGCCTACGTTGCCTGTTTTTCAACGCCACCTACCTGCAGGATAAATTCAAACCCGGCCAGATGATTGCACTATACGGCAAGGTGGAAGAAGATCAGCGCAACCGCGAGTTGCAGATCATCCAGCCGCAGTATGAAGTTCTGGGCGAGGCCGGTGGGGACGACGCCGGCGGCGAAAACGGTGCGGGATCTGCCGGGAAGGAAGCCGTCGAGAAAAAAGCCGCCGAGTCGCTGGAGATCGGCCGCATCGTGCCCATCTACGAATCCATCGGCCAAGGACGCCTCACCCCGCGCTGGTTTCGCCGCATCATCCGCACGGCGCTCGATAGCCTAACGCCCGATCTCCCCGAGGCCATTCCCGCAGTCGTGCGCGGCCACCTCGGCCTTATCTCGCCTCGCGCCGCATTGTGGAATGTTCACTGGCCCGAGCCGGGCGAGAGCCTGCGCGACTTACAATCGGCGCGCACGCCGGCGCACATCCGCCTCATTTTCGACGAACTGTTTTTCGTCGAGCTCGGCCTGGAATTGAAGCGCCGCCAGCAGAAGGCGCAAACCGGAATTGCTTTTCAGCTGGACGATCGGGTGCGGGCGGCGATCAAGAAGATTCTGCCCTTTCATCCCACGGCGGCGCAGAAGCGGGTGCTGAAAGAAATCGCCGAAGACATGCAGAAGCCTTATCCCATGCGGCGTTTGCTGCAGGGTGATGTGGGCTCGGGCAAGACGATCGTCAGCTTCGAGGCGGCCATCATCGCCATCGAAAACGGCTGCCAGGCCGCGCTGATGGCGCCCACGGAAATTCTGGCCCAGCAGCACTACTTTTCCGCGCGGCGCATTCTCGAAAATGCCGGATACCGCATCGTCTTGCTCACCGGATCGCTCGAAGCCGACCGCAAACGCGAGATTCGCCGGCACATTGCGCAGGGAAACGCGCAACTCATCATCGGTACGCACGCATTGCTGGAGGAGAAAGTTGAGTTTGCCCGGCTGGGCCTGGTGATCGTGGACGAGCAGCATCGCTTCGGTGTGATGCAGCGCCTGAAGCTGATGAAGAAATCGGGAGAGGGTGAAGAAAGCAGCCGAGCTTTGCTCGGCTCAGATCGGCTCGGCTCGGCCGGGTCCGAGACCCGGCCCCACACATCCCCTCCCGAGCCCGACGTCCTCGTTATGACAGCCACGCCCATTCCGCGCACGCTCGCGCTCACCCTCTACGGCGATCTCGATCTCAGCGTGCTCGACGAACTTCCTCCCGGCCGGACGCCGATCGTCACGCGGCAGGTCGCCGACGAACGCTCGACCGAGGTTTGGGATTTTGTGCGCAAGCAGGTCGCTTCTGGACATCAGGCCTACGTGGTCTATCCCGTGATTTCTGAAAACGAAGAGTCCGAACTTAAGGCCGCAATCAAGATGTATCGCGAACTGAGCGGCCGCGTCTTCGCGGACCTGAAAGTCGGCTTGCTCCACGGCCGCCTCGAGGCCGACCTGAAAGACCAGGTCATGCGCATGTTTCAGAAAGGCGAGTTGCAGATTCTCGTCGCGACTACTGTCATCGAAGTCGGCGTGGACGTGCCCAACGCCACGGTCATGGTGATCGAGCATGCCGAGCGCTTCGGCCTCGCCCAACTTCATCAGTTGCGCGGACGCATTGGCCGTGGCGCCGCCAAGTCGTATTGCATTCTCATGACGGGCGGCAAAATCACCGAAGAAGGTGAGAAACGCCTCAAGGCCATGACCGAGAACAGCGACGGATTCAAGATCGCCGAACTCGACCTCGAACTCCGCGGGCCCGGCGAATTTTTCGGCACGCGCCAGGCCGGCATGCCCGACTTTCGCGTGGCTAACATAATCCGCGATGCTCAGCTGCTCGAGGCCGCCAAACGCGAAGCTGCTGCGGTTCTGGCCGGCCCGAACTCTGAAATTTCTTCTGAAGAAATCAGCCGAGCGCTGGTGCACATGCGGGCAAGGTGGCAGCACACGTACGGGCTGGTGGAAGTGGGCTAGACGCAACCGTGCAAACTGATAGAATCGAAAGGATGTCCAGCACATCGCAACTGGTTCAGATTGAGCTCACGCCACCGCTGCGCGCGCCCAAGCCGCAGTGGCTGCGCGCGAAGGCTCCCGTGGGAGATAACTTCCACAATTTGAAGAAGCTCGCCCGCGGACTCGGCCTGCACACGGTGTGCGAATCGGCGCAGTGCCCGAACATCGGCGAGTGCTGGAACCACAAGACTGCAACGTTCATGCTGCTGGGCGACATCTGCACCCGCCGCTGCGGCTTCTGCGCCGTGCCTAAAGGCAAGCCACAGCCAATCGACTGGGATGAGCCGCGCCGCGTAGCCGAAGCTGTCTCGACTCTGGGCCTGAAGCACGCGGTCGTCACCAGCGTGAACCGTGATGACGACAACATCGGCAGCGCCAAAATCTTCGCCGAGACCATCCGCGAGATTCGCGAACTCACGCCCGGCTGCCGCGTCGAGGTGCTCATTCCTGACTTTCAGGGCGTGGAAGAATCGCTGCGCATCGTGCTCGATGCCCGACCCGACATCCTCAACCACAACACGGAGACGGTTCCACGCCTCTATCGTGCGGTCCGCTCCGGGGCGCGCTACGAGCGCACTCTCACCTTGCTCGAGAACGCCAAGAAATTCTCGCCGGGCATGGTGACCAAGAGCGGAGTCATGGTCGGTCTGGGCGAGTCAACCGAAGAGTTGTTGGAAGTTTTTCGCGATCTCGGCGAACGCGGCGTCGACATTCTCACGCTCGGCCAATACTTGCGGCCGTCGAAGGATCATCTGCCGATTGCTCGTTTCTATGAGCCAGAAGAGTTTGTATATCTGCGGAACCAGGCCCTCCGCTTCGGTTTCCGCCATGTTGAATCCGGACCCATGGTGCGATCCAGCTATCACGTGCACGAGCACGCCGACGCCGCTGCGGCGCCCCGGGCGGTGACATAGTTGCGTACGACGGGATTTCCCGCCGAGTTTTTCCATCCAGAAAATACGGCTCGCAGGGTAAGTACCTCCATCGAAGAAATGGTCAACGGGAGGTGCGCTTCCCTGTGGTGACCGTGCTCCTCCTCGTACTGGGGTTCTTCGCCGGACTGTTGGGCTCTCTGACCGGAATTGGCGGCGGTGTCCTGCTCACACACATTCTGGCGCTGCACTTCGACATTCCCATCCGCCAGGCGATCGGAACCAGCCTGGTCGCGGTTATCACAACTTCTGCCGCCAGCTCTTCCGTGCACCTGCAGCGAGGCGGATATCCGTGGTGGGGGCCACATGGGGTTGCACTTGCTGCGAGGCAGATTATGAGCCAGCTCCGCGAACCCGCTTTCGATCGCATTGTGGCGCTGGTCTTGCGTACCGGCGCCTTCGGTTGCTTCTTCATCATGCTGGCCGGATTGATCGTGAGCCTGTTCGTGGGCGGACGCGTCCCGCTGGAGATCGAACGCGCCGGAGTTCTGCTCATGCTGGCCACTCCCGTGGTTCGCGTCGTAGTTGCCTGCTACCTGTTTTTTCACGAAAAGGACTACCGCTATGGATGGATCTCTCTGGGCGTGCTGGTTATCCTGATGCTGGGCGCGGTGTTCGGCATCGGCGAACACTAGGACACGCGCCTTCGATCCTCAGAAAATGTGCATCTTGATGCTCAGGTATTTCTTCGGATTTTCGCGGAAGGCCTTCAGCAGGTCGCGAGTCTCAACCAGCGCGTGGTTGGCGTTGTTGTAGAGGGACTCATCTTTCAGCAGTTTGCCCGCCGCGCCCTGACCGGCCTCGAGGTCGGTCGTGAGCTCCGAGAGTTTGCTGATCGTCGTGTCGAGTTTCTTGGCCAGCTCCTCGTCTTTGGAAAGCTTGCCCAGCGTGCCTTTTCCGGCGTTGACGTCCTCGGTAAATTTCTTCAGATTCGCGATGGTGTCGTTGGCGTTGTTGTAGAGCGCAGGATCCTTCGCGAACTTGCCGGCGGTGCCCTTGCCCTGCTGAATGTCGTCGATCACGGCATTCATCTTGTCGAGGGTCGCCAGGAATTTGTCGTAGGCATCGTTGCGGCTGATCAGCGCGCCCAGGCTGCCCTGCCCGCTGCCGACCTGATTCACAATCTTCTGGAAGTCGGCCACGGTGTCTGAGAAGCGGTTGTACAGCGTGGGATCGTAAATTAATTTCCCCAGGGATCCTTTGCCGCTTTCTGCGAAGGTCAGGATGCGGTCGGCGCGCTTCAGCAGCGTGTCCATGTTCTGCAGCGTGCTCTGGCTGGAGCGCACTACCTGGTTGAAGTCAGGATGCACCAGCGTTGGCAGCGTGTCTCCGTCGCGCGCCTCAGGGCCGAGCGCCTGCGTGCTGTCGATGTCGAGATAAGTTTCGCCGAGTACTCCGGCCGTATCCAGCGAGGTCTGAGAATCGCGCCGCAATCCGTAATGATATTTCGTGCTCACCTTCATCGTGACTTCGACGGGAGTGAGCTTCTTGTCAGGTGCGCTGACGATCTGGATCTTCGTGACGTTGCCGATGTCGACGCCGCTCAGGCGCACGGGCGCCCCTACGCGCAAGCCCTCGGCGTTGTCGAAGTAAGAATGGAGGGTAATGCGGGGAGTGAGCAGGCCCGCCGTTCCCGACATGAGAAACAACAGGACCATCAGCGTAACAAGGGCGATGATCACCGTGATCCCAACCCGCAATTGCGACCACTTCAACTGCTTCTGGCTAGGCAAAAATCTCCCTCATAGCCTCAGTCTGCCCTCTGAAGCCGGCAATCTCGTAACGCCACGATGAATTCTGTTTGGATGTTCTGGGTCCCGCGCCCGCCGCAAAAATCGCAACGGCGACCGGCACGCCTATGGCTGAATGATAGCAAACCCGAGAGACGGCGAGCCGTTTAGGACAAGGCAGGTGCCTTTTTGCGCACCACCGGCAGGAATGCCAGAGCGACAACATAGGCCGCGGCTCCGCAGGCCAGGGTCGCGGTCAGGCCGAATTGGATGGCGATGACCATCGCCAGCACCGATCCCAGCACGCTGGCCGCCGCGTTCATCGCCCAGGCCCATTCGACGGCATTGTCGGAAGCCGCAGGCCCTGCTGGAAATTCCGGCGCCGGAGCCGCTGCCAGCGCGCGCAGGCCGGTGGGAAACGGCATGCCCATGAAAAATCCGAGCGGCACCAGCAGCGCGCCGCTCAATGCCAGCCGGTAGGCGAAGGGTAAACCGATAAGGCCTGCCAATCGTCCAGGAAGGAAAAACACGCAGCCCAGAAGAGCCGCGACCACCACGAGAAGCGGCATCCATCCCATTTCCGCGCGCGGTAACCATCGCCGCGATGCCAAGCTCCCGGCGCCGCTCGAGAGCATCAGCAGAAAAATCACCACCGTCAGCGCATAGGTTGGGTGCCCGAGAAACAGCACGAAGCGTTGAATGAATGCGATCTCGACCAGAATGTAGCCCAAGCCCACAGCCACGAAATAGAGCAGTGGAAGCGGTGAGTGGCGCGTTGCTCCGCCTTTTAGTGCGAGCGGCAGGATCAGAAACGCCAGCACTGCGGCAAAGGAAATCGCGAGCACCAGCAGCAGCACCAGCACTCCCAGATTCACTTTCCAGTCGATCCCGGTGCGCAGACCCTCCTCGCCAAGAATCTGCCCCGGCTTCAGCGTAAAAAAGAAAAATGGAGCATTGTCGCTGACCGGCGCGACGTTGTACGCATAGCCGCGCGCGAACCTGTAGGGATCGTTGCTCGCAATCAGATTCGAAAACGGATTCGTCCCAGGCTGCGACGGTAGGTAGAGCGGATCGAGTTCTTCATAGCGGTCGAAGTGATTCATCACCGCGGTTTCCTCTTCCGCGGTAAACGGACTTTTCTTCGCCAGCACCACTACCGGAATGCCGTCTTCATCGAGCGCGCCCTGTGAGGCCACTATGAAATGCCGCGCCGTGTCCGTCACGCCTAGCCGGTGCAGGGCCTCCATCGCGACTGCGACCACGCGCAAAGCTTCGCGGGGATGTCGAAACTCCCAGCGCGTGATGGCGATCATCCCGTCCGGCTTCAGATGCTCGAAATATTCGCGAAAAGCCTCGACCGTGTACAGGTTGTTTTCACTGAGCGCAAAGGCGCCCGCCGCGGTCGAAGCCCACGTGTCCACCAGTGTCATCTGCACTACGTCGAAGCGTTGATCGGTGGAACGCAGGAACGACCGGCCGTCCGTGACGTGAATGTGTACGTCGGGCCGCTCGTAGAGATGCTGCGAGTAATTGGCATAGCGGCCGCGCATGATGGTGGTCGCGATGAGGGGATTGATTTCAATTCCCGTCACGCTCGTGCTGCCATTTGCCACGGCCCGCAGCACGTCGACTCCGCCGCCCGGACCGATAATCGCGAAGTCCCCATGCGGCCGCAGAACGTTGGCCAGCGCCGGCGGAGCCGCCATTAGATTGTGCTCCCACTCCGTGCCCTGCCAATGTGCGAGATCGGCATTCATGATGTAAGTGGAAGCGTCGGCGTCAATGACCACTGCCTTGGCCTGACCTTGACGGTCCACCTCCACCCGCGAAAGCGCATTCCAGCGCGCAAACTCCACCCACGCTGGGTCGCGGAACATCCCCTTCGCGTAGACGACATCGATCAGGCGCCCAGAATAATTCGCCGCAGTCAGCGCCACAAGCGCGAGTGCAAGCAAGCCCGCATTTCTACGAGCGTTTCCAGCTTCGGCCCAAACGATTCCCGCAACCGCAAGCGCAATCGCCGCAACCACGATGGCGTTCGGCCCCCCGAGCCAGTTCAGGAGCGGCACGACCGCAAGGCAGGCCAGCGCTCCGCCGCACAGGTCCGCACCATAAAGCCGCGGAATTCGTCGTGTCTCGCGGGCAAAGACTAGCGAAAACAGCAATCCGGTCAGGAAGAAAGGCACTGCCGCAGCGAGATAGAGCGCCGTCAGCCGCAGGAAATTCCTGCCGGAAACCTCGAGCGCGACCGGGACATGCAACACAATCTCGAGCACCACGACGACACATGCGGCATTGACCAGGCACAATCGCGAGGCCAGCATTCGCGTTGCGAACCGTGCAAGGCGGTTTTTCAGCAGATACGCGAAGACTCCGCCCGCGCCCAGACCGAGCAGTGCAATCGAAATCGCAAGAAACGCGAAGTGGTAAAACAGCACGACCGAAAACAACCGGGTCAGCGCCAGTTCCAGCAATAGAGCGGCAAAGCTGGTGAGTGCCAACCCCATGAGCAAGGTTCTTTCCGGGATTCCAACTGCGGTTGTTATGGGAGCGGGAGTCGCGCTGATGACGGCCATAAAAGGAAGCTGAGAGTCTAGCAGATGAAGCTCGGCAGAGGTGACGGGTGTCGAAGTTGAGCAGCGACCTGACCGTTTTCGAACTCGCCCGACGGCGTGTCCCCTGCGAAGGCGCATCCGCGCAGCGGCGATATGTGAAAGCCCGGCACGGCAGTGCCGGGTAGTGATGCAAATTCAGGAGCGAGTCCCGGAGGGACGGCACCGCCCGCCAACTCAGCTCTCGAGAATCACCTGCGCGAAGGCCTGCTCCGACGTGTGCGTGAGCGATAGGGATGCATTCTTCACACCCAGCTTCTCCGCGAACTCGCCGGCCTTGCCGTGAAACACAATGGTCGGGCGCCCGCCCGGAGCGCGCACCACCTCGCAATCGCGCCAGCGCACGCCATGATTCCAGCCGGTGCCGAGCGCCTTCATCGCCGCTTCTTTCGCGGCAAAGCGGGCGGCGTAGCGCTCGACCCGGTTCGCCTTCGAGTCGCAATAGCGAATTTCCCCTGGAGTGAAAACCCGCTGTAGAAAACGCTCGCCGAAGCGCTCGAGAGCCTGCGCGACGCGCGGAACTTCGGCGATGTCAATGCCCGTGCCTACGATCATTTCCCGAACCTCGCCCAAACCTCGCCCGAGTCTCGCCCGAATCTTACAGCAATCGGTCGCCGCGATAGATCAGCCGCCCATCTACGATTCGCGCCTCCGCCGTCAGCGCGTGCTCCTTTGCCGGTCCCGTGCCGTCAATGTGGAAGACGCGATGCCGATGCGCCACCAGCCAGTCCGAAACCAGCATGCGATGGCAGTGAAAATAGACGCGCTCGGCGCACATGTAAACCGTGGGCGCCGCCTCAGCTATCGCGATCAGTTCAGCCGTGGCCTTCTCAAACTCCTCTGTCAGCATGTAGTCGGCATAGTTGCGGAAACCCTCGCTCCGCAGTGCAATATTCGGCGATGCATCGAGAATTTTCTTGCGATATCCTCCCAGTGCCTTCATCCACTCGTAACGAATGCCGGCCGCCGGCAAGTTCGCCGCCAGCGCCTCGCGATTGAACTGCGGCAGCCGCCGCGAGTTGGGAAACGCGCGAATGTCCACCAGAGTTTGAATCTGATGTGCCCGCAACGCCGCGATCAGTTCCTCGATCGAGCGGGTTGAATGTCCGATGGTGAAAAGAACGGCCAAGAAAGTCTCGTGTGGGGACGCGGGATGTCAGGGTCTAGGATGCAATCCCCTTCAGCGCCGTCGCAACCATGCCATCCTGCTCCTCGAAGACTGTCCGCAGGTCGAGGAGTACACGTCCGTCTTCGACCCGCGCCACGATCGGCGGATCGAACGCCCGCAGGCGCCGGGCCAGTTCGTCGGCGCTGCGATCGACACAACTCAGCGCCAGCAAGCGCGTCGGCAGCACGGAAGAAGGCGCCGCTCCGCCGCCAATGACCGATTCGCCATCGATCACTGCAATTTTCAGCCTCGCCGACTCTGCCTGCGCTGCGACCTTCGCAGCGCGCTTGCCGATGTCGTCTTTCGTCAGTCGCATCATTCGCAGCGCGGGAATCGCGTCGTGGTCCCGCCGGACATATGCAAGCAGAGTCCCTTCCAGCGCAGCGTAGGTGAGCTTGTCGACGCGCAACGCGCGGAACAGAGAATTCGACCGCATGCGTGCCACAAGGGCGGCGCGGCCGCTGATCAATCCCGCCTGCGGACCGCCCAGCAGTTTGTCGCCGCTGTAAGTCACCACGTCCACGCCCGCACGCAGGCTGTCGAGCACGCTGGGTTCGCCGCTGATGCCGAAATTCAGCAGGTCGACCAGCGCGCCGCTGCCCAAATCCTCCATCAGCGGAATGCCCCGCCGCCGGGCCAGTTCGACCAATTCGGCCGCGGAAGGCTGTTCGGTAAAGCCGGTGATCTCAAAATTTGAGCGATGCACCCGCAATAGCAGGCGTGTGCGCTCACAGATTGCTTTTTCGTAGTCGGCCACTCGCGTGCGATTGGTTGTGCCCACTTCGCGCAGCGTCGCGCCCGATTTTGCCATCACATCGGGAATGCGAAACGATCCGCCAATCTCCACCAGTTCGCCGCGCGAGACAATCACCTCGCCACCTTCGGCCAGCGTGTTGAGCGCGAGCAAAACCGCCGCGGCATTGTTGTTGACCACAATCGTCTGGACATCAGGCGTTGCGTTATCGTCGCTCAGCAGCCTGCGAAGCAGCCGCTCGACGTGAACGTCGCGCTTGCCCCGCTCTCCGGCCTCAACGTCAAACTCTAGATTCGAATAGACTGCTGCGGTTCCGCCGATGCGTTCCAGCGCCGCTTCTGACAGCGGGGCGCGTCCCAGATTTGTGTGAAGGATTACGCCTGTCGCATTGATGACCGGCCGCAGCGAGGGCTGAAGAGCCTGGCGCAGTTGCTCCTCGATCGCCCGGGTCAGCCCTCCAACAGCCAGTTTCAAAGCAGCCTCGTCGAGAAGGCCAGATGCGATTTCCTGCCGCAGGCGTTCCAACACCGCACGCGCCGCATCGGTGACCGCAGGCGTTCCGTAGCTGACGCTCAGCGCAGCCGCGTCCGGCAGGTGCACCAGTTCGTCCACCGATGGCAATTCACGAAACAGTTCCGATCTCGCAGCCTTCTTCATAGAGATCACGATGGGCGCCCCGTTCTAGCCGCGTTCTTTGCGGCTGGGGCGATACGTACATTCCTTCACAGCGTGTGCATGTACGCCAGCAGATCTTCCAGTTGCTGCTGGCTGAGCGTCTGGCTATACGCCGGCATCTCGTGCCGGCCAAGGCGAATGATGTCTCCCACGCGCTCGTCATTCGCGGGCAATCCGCTCATCGACAGGTATTTGTTCTTGAACACGCCTTTCAGGCCCGGCCCTTTCTTGCCTCTCGTCGAGTAAGGCTCGTGGCAGCGGTCGCAATAGTTGTCATAAATTTTCCGGCCGGCTGCTTGTTGCGGATTTAATCCGAGCTCGGCATCCGATTTGCGCCGCTCAACATCGCAGCCGGTTAGCAAAAGAGCCGCCAGCAAAGCGGCAATCCCCATGTCGTGAACGCGTCGTCGTGCCGGGTGTTGAATCTCCCATTCTTCTTCCATCCATTTCAGCGAAAAACCCTGCTCCTCTTGCATTCCTGTCTGTCCTTGGTTTCCCGTGCGCCGGCCCGCGCCTTACAATAATAGAGCAAAGCCGAGAGCATAAATGACCGTCGCCATCAAGCGGGTTTATGAGGCACCGGCGCAAAACGATGGAGAACGCCTGCTGGTGGACCGCCTTTGGCCGCGCGGCCTGACCAAAGCCGCGGCTCGCGTGGATGAGTGGCTACGCGACATTGCACCTTCGAACGAATTGCGGCGCTGGTATCACGCCCGGCCTGACGAGTGGACCAGCTTTCGCAAGAAATATCTGAAGGAGCTGTCCAGCCCTGCCGCAGAACAGGCGCTGCATCGCTTGTACCAACTGGCTCATAAGAAGAAGCGACTCACGCTGCTCTTCGCCTCTAAGAATGAAACGCGCAACAACGCCGTTGTGCTCAAGGAACTGCTCGAGGGCGCACGCAAGCCGCCCACTGGCACCGGCCCCGGAGCAGTTCACGCTGCGCGCAAACGCGCGGTCGCACGCCGCAGGTAGGGCAGTCCCCGATCCCACGTCCAACTTCATTTAGAATCAGGCCGCATGCGGTCCGTCTTCAACTGGAACCTGGGCAGCCGATCGCTCGAACTCGGCAAGCGCACACTGATCATGGGTGTGGTCAACGTGACACCGGATTCGTTCTCTGACGGCGGGAAGTTTCTCGATCGCGACCAAGCCATCGCGCACGCCGAGCGACTGCTAGAGGAAGGCGCCGATATCCTCGACATTGGCGGCGAATCCACGCGGCCGGGCGCAAAGGTCGACCCGCCTTCGGGGTCCGACAAGAAAATCGCGCCGCCGAATCCCGGACGCGCTGTCACCGCCGACGAAGAGCTCAGGCGCGTGTTGCCGGTGATTACCGAACTGAAGAAGAAGCATCCTAAGGCGGTACTCTCGGTCGATACCTACAAAGCCGCGGTCGCCCGCGCCGCCGTCGCTGCCGGCGCCGAAATCGTCAACGACATCAGCGGATTCCGCTGGGATCCGCAAATGGCAAAGACCATCGCCGATCTAAAATGCGGCGCAGTCCTCATGCACACGCGTGGGCGCCCGGAAGAATGGCGTACTCTGCCGCCGCCCGGCGACATTGTTCTGCTAGTGAAACGCGAACTGAAAGAGTGGGCAGAAAAGGCGGTGCTTGCCGGGATTCGCCGCGAGCGCATCGTGCTCGATCCGGGCTTCGGCTTCGGCAAGAGACTCGACGAGAACTATCCGCTGCTCAGCCGATTCAGCGAGCTGCAGGGGGCCGGATTCCCGCTTCTCGCCGGTACTTCGCGGAAGTCGTTCATCGGACACACGCTCGCCAAAGACGGCAAGGACGCTCCACCTGAAGCCCGACTCTACGGGACTCTCGCCACTCAGGTCGCGCTGATCCTGAAAGGCGCGCACATTCTGCGCACGCACGACGTAACGCCTGCGGTCGAGGCCGCCAAAATCGCCGACGCGATCGTGTGAGCCCTAACCGCGGAAACGGGCTCGCAGGATCCGCCAGAAATCAAGCGGAAGTGTTGCCGGCCGCACGAACGAAATCGGCAAACAGGCCATACGCAGTGGCATAGAGACCAGGATTTTCCTCGGTTATAGCGAGCCCGGGGAAAAAGTCCGTCTCGAAATAAATGTAGGACGACGTGCCCGCGATGCGAGCCATAGGTTCGCTGCTGCGGACTTTTTCCGGCTGCACGCTGGCTTGCACGTCGTTCCCCACGCGCCGCGCGCGGCAGACCAGTTTGAAGGGCCAGCCGTCGCGGCGGGCATTGCGGAGAGCTTGCGGCGTGAGATCGCGAATGCCTTCGCGCGCGATCTGGTCGAGACGGATGGGAACATCCATCAGCACGGTGATGAGCGCGGCGGTTTTCACTGCGGCATCCCAGCCGTCAATGTCGTAGGTGGCATCGGTCTCGGCCACGCCGAGAGCCTGCGCTTTGCTGAGCGCATCGTCGAAGCTCAGGCCGTTTTCCATTTCGCCAAGAATGACGTTGGTCGTCGAGTTGAGAATGCCGTGGAAGCCTTGCAGCTGAATCAAAGGTAGTTGGGGGAAAAGGGAAAAGATGGGCACGCCGTCCATCACCGTGGATTCGAACAGGAATCGCTTGCCGCGCGCCGTGGCCAGATCGCGTAGCTTGCGGTAGCCGTGAACGATCGGGCCTTTGTTGGCGGTGATGGCATGTGCGCCGTGGTCGAGCGCGGCACGGATGTGATCTATTGCAGGCTGGCCGGATTCAACATTGAGGGACGTGGCTTCGAAGAGCACGTCGGCGCAGGCCGCGGAGAGCCATGCTTTTGCTTGTTCGTAGGCGGGTGCGGTCCTCAGGGGCTGAAGCCCGTTTTTCTCCGCTGACTGTTCGGCACGGCTCAAGCCGTGCCCTTCCCGGTTCGTATCAGCACCGAAAATGGAGCCGGTATCTAACCCACTCTCTTGGGCGATCCATCCCAGGCGGCGGGAAGCGATTCCAGTGATGCGGAATTGAATGCCGTGCCGCTCGCGCAGTTCCCGGGCGCGGTCTTCGAGCAGCCGGATGAGCGTCCGATTGACATTGCCAAAGCCGAGGAAGCAGAGATTGTATGTGCGGATGGAAGATCCTCACTCGACCACGCGGCAACTATCCCATGGCGGTCGTATGCTCAGGTTTGATCTTGTAGAGCACGCGAACTTCGCCCGGTTGACCGTAAGGATATTTGTCCTGGCCGAGATATTTCTTGGCCATTTTGTTGATGTGGTCGGCAGCGCCATCTTCGGTGATCTCGACCACGCGGCCGCGAATCTCGAGATAGCGGTAAGGATTTTCCGGGTCGATGATCGCCATTGAAACGCGCGGATCGCGCCGCACGTTGCGGTCCTTTTGCCGTCCCTTGGCGGAATTGAAAATCACATGCTGGCCATCAAAGTCGCACCAGACGGGCGTGACTTGCGGGCTGCCGTCGGGCATGAGCGTGCCGAGACTGGCAAACGCTCGCTTCTGGAACAGATCGCGGTATTTGTCGGGAATAACCTGAGCCATGAGAGCCCTCCACGTTCAAGGATGCAGCAGCATTATAGACGGATGCGGGCGAGGTGCGATCCCATCAGCACCGGCGCCGTGTGGACGCGCCACTGGAGAGTCTAGTAATCTGGTAGGCTTTCAAAACGAATTAAATAGCAAAACCTGAATATGACTTCACTGCGGCACCGTTTCTGGCATCGGTTCGTTGTTTATCAGATCGGTCTTGCAATTCTTCTTCTGTTTGCCGCGTCGAGGCTCGCATCAGCCAGCGAGCCGGCGCAGAAATATCCGCCAACCATCGTGTTCATG
This sequence comes from Candidatus Sulfotelmatobacter sp., assembly GCA_030038255.1. Classification (GTDB taxonomy): domain Bacteria; phylum Acidobacteriota; class Terriglobia; order Terriglobales; family Acidobacteriaceae; genus Sulfotelmatobacter. The sequence continues at coordinate 14,466 of JASHPH010000123.1, forward strand.
ACGGATTTCGGTGTTGTGGACGACTCAGTGGCGATTTGCCGCGGCGTGATGTACTCGATCATGCCCGAAGTGCGCATTGTCGACCTGACCCACGAGGTCAAACCGTTTTCGATCGGGGATGGGGCGCGCTTCCTCTTTGGCGCGACGCCATATTTCCCGGCTGGTACGGTATTCGTGGTGGTGATTGATCCGACCGTCGGCAGCACGCGCAAGGCCATCGTCGCCCACTCTAAGCGCGGCCAGTATTTTGTTCTTCCCGATAACGGTCTGCTCACGCTGGTGGATCAGCGCGACGGCATCGACGCAGCACGGGAAGTCACCAACACGGACTGGATGATCGGCACCAAGCTGTCGTCCACTTTCCACGGCCGCGACATCTTTTCGCCCGTGGGCGCACACTTAGCCCGCGGAGACGACTGGACGAACGTTGGACCTGAGATCGCGGTGAAAGATCTCGTGCGGCTCGACTGGAAAGTTGCCACCGTGGATGATCGGGGCCTGAATGCGACAGTGATCGCAACCGACGGGCCATTCGGCAATCTCGTCACCAATGTTGACGCCGAAGATTTCCTGAAACTGGGTTACGCTCGCGGGCAGGACGTTCCCGTCACGGTGGGCGGCAAACAGATTACAATTAAGTTCGTGAAGACGTTCAGCGATGTGCCGCTCGGCCAGCCGCTGCTCTACATTGACTCGCGCGGACGCCTGGGGCTGGCGGTCAACCAGAACAGTTTTGCCGCGACCTATGGCATCAAGCCGCCGGTGGCACTGTCGATTCCGCGCGCAAAGTAAAACCGTTTCTCTGTTGGGAGGAGACAGTCGTGAGAAGCCCAACTTCGTACCCACACCGTTTCGTCGTCCCTCTTGTTGTTGTTTTCTTGTTGCTCTCCAGTGTGGTTGCAGCCCAGAGCTTTCGCGGTTCCATCCGCGGCACGGTCACCGACCCCTCGGGCAGCCTTGTTAGCGGCGCGAAAGTTGTTTCGAAGAATGTCAACACCGGCCTGACGCGCGAGACCATCAGCACCCCAGAAGGCGGGTATGTTCTGGCTGAGCTACCGGCGGGAGTCTATACGGTAACAGTCGAAGCCGCTGGTTTCGCGGCAGTCGCGCAGAACGTCGTAGTCAACGTCGGGCTCGATACCCCTGCGGACTTCACTTTGCTGAAAGTCGAGCAGCGCAAGGAAAGCGTTCTCGTGACTGAAGAAGCGCCGTTAGTAGAAACTACGCGTGACGTGCTCGGTGAAGTTGTCGATCAGAAATTGGTCACGGAGCTCCCGCTGAACGGGCGCGACTTCGGCAAGCTGGTAGCGCTTACGCCGGGTGCGACCGTCGATCCCTCAGGCGTGGCGGGCTCGCAGGACGGTTTCGGCCAGTTCAATATCAACGGCAACCGCGACCGTTCGAACAATTACACGCTCGACGGCACGGACAACAACGATCCCTTCTTCAATAACTCGGCGCTGAATCAGGTGGGAATCGGTGGCGCGCCGGCCTCATTACTCCCCATCGACGCCATCCAGGAGTTCAATCTGCAATCCGGATTTGGTGCGGAATACGGACGCAACAGCGGATCGGTGGTCAACATCGTGACCAAGTCAGGCACGAACCGCCTGCACGGCTCGGCTTATGAGTTTCTGCGCAACAGCGGCCTCGATGCGCGCAATTATTTCAACACCGAGTCGCACAAGTCTGTCTTTCAGAACAACAATTTCGGTGCTTCGGTGGGTGGTCCGATTGTTAAAGGCAAGACTTTCTTCTTCGGTGCGTACGAAGGCGAACGGGAGCGCGTGGGCAGCGATTTTCTGTTGCTGGTGCCCACGCCGACCCAGATTCAGGAAGCCCAAACGATCGCCGCCGGTTACCTCCTCCAGCCGGTAAATCCTGCATTGACGGCCATCCTGAACTTTTATCCGTTGAGCTCGACGGGGCAGATTGCGGATGCCGTACGTGACACAAACAACGGCGACTACCTGATCGCAAAGATCGACCACAACTTCAGCGGCACCGAGTTGCTGACCGGGCGTTACGCCTTCGCACGCAACTACCAGGTATTCCCATTCGGATCGCCCGGCGGCTACGGAGCGGGATCGCGCCTGCCCCAATTTTCCCAGACTTCACCCACGCGCGTGCAGGTTCTCTCCCTGAGTTTTCTTTCGACGCTGAGCGCGAGCCGCATCAACGAAGTTCGCTTTGGATACAGCCGCTACACAACATCGTTCAGCTCGCTCGATGCCAATTTCAACCCGGAATCCATCGGACTAAATTTCGGCACCGGCAAACTGGGCCTGCCGGAATTTGATTTCACCGGGATCGAGAATCTGGGCGCGACCGGATTCAGCGTCCCGCGCGGGCGCACCAGCGAAACTTATCAGATTCTCGATAATTTCACCTGGCTGCGTGGAAAGCACACGTTCAAGTTCGGCGGCGAATTCCGGCGAGATGTCATTCCCAATTTCAATGACAACTTGGAGCGCGGAATCTTTCAGTTCACCGCCGGAGTGGGACTAAGTACAGACCCCGTGGTGGACGCGCTCGCCGACTTCTACACTGGTGGGATTGAGGACGGCGAGGACTGCTGCTCGTTCGAATCCGTGGACAACGGCAACACCCACCGCACCACCTACAACAACGGCTTTAGCCTCTTTGCGCAAGATGACTACCGCGTCACGTCGAACCTCACGCTGAACGCGGGGCTGCGCTGGGAATATTTCGGTCCGCTCAGCGAGAAAAATAACCTGCTCTCGAACCTCGGCCAGGATGGAAGCCTCGCCATGGTCGGCACCGACGGCCTCAACGGGCTCTACCATCGCGATCTCCATGACTTTGCACCGCGAGTCGGCCTGGCCTGGAGCGCACTGAAGAACACTGTAATCCGGGCCGCGTACGGGTTCTACTACGACTACGTTCCGCAGGATATTCTCATCGCCAACTACACCACGTCCGCGGGAGTCGTGACCAACCCGATCGGGCCGCAGCCGGTGCTGCCGATGACGTTCAATGCGGGCGCTTTCGTCGGCACTAGCCCACCGCTCTCGCCGATCATGACCCCGGTTACGGTTGCGACCGGCGGGCCGTTCAACGTGTTCGTGACTCCGCAGAATTTCCGGTCTCCTTACACACAGAACTGGAACCTCAACGTGCAGCAGAAGCTGGGAGCGAACGCTTCGGTGGAAGTCGGTTATGTGGGCAGCAAGGGCAGCCGGCTGGTGCGCCTGACCGACTGGAACGAACCGAATGCGAACAGCGTGCGTCCAAATTCGAACTTTCAGGCCATCGACGCCCTTACGGCCTCGAGTTCTTCGAACTACAACGCACTGCAAGTGAGCACGCGCATTCAGAATGCACATCGCTTCTCAGGTTTTGCAGGATATGTCTGGTCGAAGTCGCTCGACTATGCTTCGGACGGAATCGACTTTGTCCCCGGAGCGGCATTTCCCCAAGATCCCAGTAACCTCGCTGCCGAGTATGGCCCCTCGACCTTCGACACGCGCCAGCGCTTTACCGCCGCGCTCAACTACGACATTCCTTCGTGGTCAGCCAATAAGCGGCTCGGCTCCGGCTGGCAATTGAACAGCATTATCAGCGTGCAGACGGGCCGCCCGATTCCGATCGCGAATTCCGAAGACACCAGCGGGCGCTTTTACTACAACCAGCGGCCGGACGTCGTCGCCGGCGTGAGCCCAATCCTGCCCCACTGGAACGCATTCACGGGGTACTTGAATCCTTTGGCCTTCATTCAGCCTGCGTTCGGAACCTTTGGCAATCTCGGGCGCAATGCGATTTTTGGTCCCGGATATAGAAACTGGGATTTTTCGATCACAAAGATTACCAAGCTCAGCGAAAAGGTCGACCTGCAAGTGCGAGCCGAGTTTTTCAATATTCTCAACCACGTCAATTTTGCTCTGCCCGATCACACAATCATCCCAGGCCTGATCGACAACGGAACACCAGGGAGTCCTGACGTCGTGCCGAATCCCGAGGCGTACCTGAATGGCATCATTGCCGACGGACTTCTGCCGATGGCGCCCATCACGCAGACTCCCGACGTGGCCCAGACCAATCCCGGCCTGGGCGGCGGAGGGCCGCGCGTGATCCAGTTGGGTGCGAAGTTCCTGTTTTAGGCTGTGTGGCGCGGACCTGCCCTGAGCGAAGTCGAAGGGACTCTTGCCCGCGCTTGTCTCTGCGCTGCGAAGGTGGTCGGTCGCGTTACTTGGGAAGATCTGCGGCCACGCGCGGCAGCACGGCCCGCAGCAGCGCTTCGAATGTCGACTTCACGCGTTCGCCGGTCTCCATCACCTCGGCATGCGACAGCGGCTGGTCGAGAATTCCCGCTGCCATGTTAGTGACGCAGGAAATCGCGAGCACGCTCATGCCCATGTGCCGCGCAACAATGACCTCAGCCGCGGTGGACATTCCGACCAGATCAGCGCCGATACGGCGCAGGTATTCGATCTCGGCCGGCGTTTCGTAACTCGGCCCGAGCAGCGCTGCGTAGACGCCCTCATGCAGCGTGACGCCGAGTCTTCGTGCCTCTTCCCGGGCGGCCTCGCGATAGTTTCGTGCGTAAGCGTGCGTCATGTCGGGGAAGCGAGGGCCGAAACGGTCGTCGTTCGCGCCCAGAAGAGGATTCGTCCCCTGCAGGTTGATGTGGTCGCGAAGCAGCACCAGTGCGCCCTGCGCGTAGCTGCGATTGATGCCGCCGGCAGCGTTAGTGAGAATCACCGCGCGAATGCCCATGCGCCCGAACACGCGAATGGGAAATGTAATTTCCTGTGCAGAATATCCCTCATATAGATGTACTCGTCCCTGCATGGCGGCGACGGAAACGCTGTCCGCGTTGCCGATGACCATCCTCCCGGCGTGGCCGATGGCCGTGGAGTGCGGAAACGAAGGAATCTCTGCGTAAGGCACGCCCGCCGCATCGGAGAGAGTGTCGGCAAAGCCGCCGAGGCCCGAGCCGAGGACAAGGCCGATCTTCGGGCGCAGGGAAGTGCGCGAAAGAACAAGCTGCGCGGCGGATTCGGCTCGTGTGAACTGGTCGATCATGATGGGGACTTAGAACCTTTTCTCAAACGCGGCGAACTCCGCTTCAAGCTTCCACTGCTCGCGGGCGCGCTCATTCCCGGCGAGAAATTCCGCGCAAGACGCCGAAGGCTTTTCCGCACCGGTCACATCGGCGGCGCACGCACCGACCGGCCGGAACGGGCCTTTGGTCGTAGTCCACAGGCTTTCGCCCGGCAGAAAACTATGTTCCAGACTTTGCCGCGTCATGCGCTTCAATTCCGTATAAGAGAGCTGATAGCCATCCACGGCGCGCCAGTATTCGCTCGTCATGTCGGAGCGAGAGACGCCTTCGTCGTCGGTGGAGAGCGCGACCGGCACGCCGTACTTCATATAAATCGGCAGAGGGTGGTAGTCGCCGCTCACGCCTAAGATCTGGTCGTTCGACGTTAGATTGATCTCCACCAGCACGTTGCGCTCCGCCATTTCTTTCATCAAGCCGATGGGATCTTTCTCCTCCATGACATCCACGCCGTGGCCGATGCGCTCGGCGTGCCCGCGCTCGACCGAGGCGCGAATGTGGAACGCCAGATCCTCGGGTTTCACCAGCCCGAGCGCGAGTTCGCCCGCGTGCAGCGCGATGTGCACCTTGGGATACAGGCCGTGCAGGTGGTCGATCATGGCCATGTGCTCGTTGAAATCGTGAATGGGCACGTACCAGTCTTCCGGCATGACCAAATTGAAGCCGACAAAATGCGGATCAGACGAGGCCAGTTCAAATCCCAGCAGAATCTGCGCGAAGACGGCTTCGTGCGGCAGCCCGCGCAGCACCTGATAAAGGTAGCGAATCGTGACGTTGCAGCCGGGTTTGGCCTCGGGTGTGCCGCATTTCAGCTCTGTCCGCGCTTGCGCTTCATCGTCCGCAAGAGTATTGCTGGTGGCGGCGGCGATTTCTTTCAATCCGCCGGCGAGGAGTCTTTCGCGCATTTTGCCGAAGTCAGGGTCCCACCCCAGCTTCATGCCGAGTTCGGCGGAGGACATGCCGTCGGCGGTATGCATGAACTCGATGTATTGCAAATGCTCGCGCGCGGCGCGATTGATCACCGACGCAACCGCTTCGGCCACATGCCCGTGTGAGGCCAGGCCAAACTTATCGAAGGTGGCGAAAAAGTGGTCGTGGCCGGACTCGTCTCCCGGATGCCAGTTGCGCATCGACCAGGCGTCGATGATCTGGTTGTACAGAATGTGATCGGCGTAGGCGCAGCGGACGGCAGGTTTCGCGGTGTACTTCTCGCATGAATCGCAAGGCGGGGCAATCAGACGCGAAGCAGTGCGGTCTACACACAAATTGCTGGACGCAGCAAAATCGATGAGGTCCTCGGCATAGATCGCGCCGTCGAGGTGATTGTGCAGGTCGCCGCCCTTGGGCATGTCGTGCAGAAACGCCAGCAGTAGCGAAGGCTGCTTGCGCACCGAATCGAGATATCTCGATGTCTTCTGTTCGGCGGTCTGCGCGCCGGCGAATGTAGAGAACAGCGCCGAGATAGGAGCAACAATCAAACAGCAAGAAACGAACAGCCGCGTCGCTCGACTCACGAACTCGCCTCCGGAAATCAGCAACGCATTGTAATCGGTGCGTTGCTGTGCGCGCCAACCGCACAGACTCTGCTAAATTGTTTCCTTATGCCGCAGGTTCTTGCCAAGCCACTTCGCAGTTTCGCCAGCGACAATAACGCGGGCATTCACCCCGAAGTACTCGACGCGATTGCCCTCGCTAATCAAGGCCACGTCGTTGCCTACGGAGACGATCCCTACACCCGTTCGGCGGTCGAGAAATTCAAGGAGCACTTCGGCGAAGGCATCGAGGTGTTTTTTACTTTTAACGGCACTGGCGCCAACGTGCTCGGCTTGCAGGCGCTGACGAAACCGTATCACGCTGTTTTGTGCAGCGATTACGCCCACATTTATTGCGACGAATGCGGGGCACCGGAAAAGCACACCGGCTGCAAGCTGATTCCGCTGCCGCACCAGGACGGCAAGATCACGCCGGAGCTGGTGCGCCACGCCTATCACGGCATCGGCGACCAGCACCACGTGCAGGCGCGCGTGATCTCCATAACGCAGTCGACCGAGATGGGCACGGTGTATAAGCCGGCAGAAATCCAGGCCCTGGCCCGCTTCGCCCACGAGCACGACATGTTTCTGCACGTAGATGGCGCGCGGATCGCCAACGCCGCCGCCGCGCTCGGGCAGACCCTCCGCCAGGCCACGCGCGATCTCGGCGTCGACGTGCTCTCGTTCGGCGGCACGAAGAACGGCATTATGGGTGGAGAAGCCGTGGTCTTCTTCAATCCTGCGCTCAGTGGGGATTTTCTGTTTCTCCGCAAGCAGGGCATGCAACTCGCCTCGAAGATGCGGTTTATCGCCGTGCAGTTCGAGGCGCTGCTGACGAACGATCTCTGGCGCCGCAGCGCCGAGCACGCCAACCGCATGGCGCGAGTGCTCGAAGCCGAGGTACGAAAAATTCCTCAGGTCCGCATCGTGTGGAGGGTTGAGGCCAACGGCGTCTTCGCCCAGCTTCCGCGTCCGGCGATCGAAAAGATCAAGGAGCGCTACTTTTTTTATCCCTGGATCGAAGAGGAGAACATCGTGCGCTGGATGTGCTCCTTCGACACAACGGAAGAAGACGTGAAAGCCTTCGCCGAGGCTGTGGCTGAGGCCGTCCGGGGGTAATCGCATCGCCCCTTCCGCTATTGCTTTTTGTCCTGCTGTTTACTAAATTGACCTTTCCCCCACAGCGTGCGTCTGATCGAGAGCCCGCTCAGGAGTCGGCATGAACCGGAAGTCGCTCGGCGTCGTGATCCTAGTGGTGACGGCAGCCGCATTGCTGGATCTCTCCAGTTGCACCCATAGTCAGCAGCTGGTCTCCATTGAAGTCCAGCCTGCGGTTGAGACTATCGGCGCGTCCAACATTCCGGTGGAAGATGACGCCGGGCAGCAGGTGCAGCTGCGGGCGCTGGGCACTTATATCCATCCCCCGGTCACCAAGGACATCACAAATGAGGTTACGTGGGCGTCGAATGATACACAGATGTTTACGGTCACCTCCGGCGGTCTGCTTACCGCAACGGGAGTCGACTGTGGAGGAACCCTGGTCTCGGCTACCCTGACGACCAACAGCAGCGCCGGCGGAATTTCCTCCTCGGGAGCGATCGTGACCGGCTACATGACCGCGAACGTGACCTGCTTCACCGGCAGCGGTACGGGCAGTGGACCTGCTGTGAGTGTGACTTTTGGAGGTGGCTCGGGAACAGTGACCAGCTCGCCCGGAGGCTTGAACTGCACCGCCCCGACTCCCTGTATTGACGCGTTTCCCGCGGGTACCGATCTAACACTTACAGCGACTCCCACGGCTCCCTCAACATCCGCAACTTGGGAGGGCTGCCCCGTCGCCACAACCACAAACGTCTGCTCGTTTACGCTGGAAACGAACACGACGGTAACCGTGACCTTCCAGTAGCGGTGTCTTCGGCAGCTGTTGAGATCATTCGAGGTCTCCGAGCACTTTCCCCAGCGTCTGTTTGTACTTCTCCGGCTTCTTCTTTTTTTCGACGACTATCTTTTCCGTCGGCGGCCTGCCCACCCGCTCGCGTGCCAGTTCCTTCACTGCCTTCACTGCCTGAAAGCGCTTGGATTTCCTTTTGCGGGGCATCGCGTCGGTCTGCTCGCTTCATGTTGCCATAGCTTGTCTGGTGCAAACCTGCAATAATCGGATTGTCAGGAATGGTTCACAAGAAAAGGGCGAGCCAGCGCTCGACTACAGCTGGAAGCTAAGCTCGAAAACGACATGGAAGAGAAAGATTTTTTCGATGAGCGGCAGGAAAAGAAGC
>JASHPH010000124.1 GCA_030038255.1 Candidatus Sulfotelmatobacter sp.
GCTGATCGGCGGCGAGAAGAAAATGCTGGTGTGGAACGATCTGGAGGTCGACGAAAAGATCAAGGTGTACGACAAGGGCGTCCAGATGACCAACAGCCAGGGAGTCTACGATTTGCTGGTCAGCTACCGCACCGGCGATATGTGGTCTCCGAAGGTTGAGCAAGCGGAAGCGCTGAAGGTGGAGCTGACACACTTCCGGGATTGCATCTTGACTGGCAAGCGCCCATCGAACGACGGCATCGCGGGGCTTCGAGTGGTGAAGATGCTTGAGGCCGCGGACAAATCCATCAAGGAGAAGGGGAAAGCGATCCTGCTATGAACGAATTTTGCTGCATCGCGGCAGACGTCAAGCTGGGCAAAGACGTTCGCCTTTCGAAGTTCATTAATTTGTACGGGTGCGAAATCGGCGACGGAACGAAGATCGGGGCGTTTGTGGAAATTCAGAAGAACGCGAAGGTGGGGAAGAACTGCAAGATATCGAGCCATACCTTCATCTGTGAAGGGGTGACCATTGAGGACGGAGTGTTCATAGGTCACAGCGTGACCTTCATCAACGACTCGTATCCACGCGCCACGAGCGAGAGCGGGGAACTGCAGACTGAGCGGGACTGGGAGGTGGAGCCCACTCTGGTGAAGAGAGGCGCGTCGGTGGGTTCGGGTTCAACGATTCTTTCAAAAGTTACAGTCGGCGAGCGAGCCATAGTGGGGGCGGGCAGCGTGGTGACCCGCGATGTTCCCGCTGATGCGATCGTGGCCGGAAATCCCGCGCGGGTTCGGCGGTATATGCCGCGAAAAGAGGGTGCAACGAAATGACTTCCCACTCAAACGTGCCGTTTGTGGACCTGGTCACTCTGCATAGGGAAATGCGGGACGAGCTGACGTCCGTGATGGACGAAGTGCTGCGCACGGCCAGTTTTATCGGCGGCCCAATGCTGGAAGGCTTCGAAGAGGACTTCGGGCGGTACTGCGACAGCAAGTTCTGTGTCGGGGTCAGCAGCGGAACGGACGCACTTCGTTTCGCGCTGATCGGCGCCGGGGTCAAGCCGGGCGAAACGGTAGTGACTGTCCCCAACACGTTTATCGCCACGACCGAAGCTATTTCGCAAGCGGGCGCGCGGTTCGACTTTGTGGATGTGGACGAGCGCACACTGAACCTGGATCCGGGTAAACTCGAAGAATATCTTCTCGACCGCTGCTACATCGACCGGCACACAGGCCGGATCAGCAGCCGGAGAACGGGTTCGCCTGTGACTGCGGTAGTTCCCGTGCACCTCTATGGGCAGACCGCAGACATGGATTCAATTCTCGAACTGGCGGAGCGCTACCGCTTGCTGGTGATCGAGGATGCCTGCCAGGCACACGGCGCCGAATACTTCTCGGCGAAGGAGAACCGGTGGCGGAAAGCCGGGTCGATGGGCGTTGCTGCGGCATTCAGCTTTTATCCTGCCAAGAACCTGGGCGCGCTCGGGGAAGGGGGCGCGATCACCACCGATTGCGAGCTGATAGCTACCACGTCTCGCAAGCTCCGCCAGCACGGCGAACTGAAGCGGTATCATCACGAGATGGAAGGCTACAATGGCCGCATGGACGGGCTGCAGGCAGGTTTCCTGCGCGCTAAGCTGAAATATTTGCCAGAGTGGGTGGAAATGCGGCGGGCGGCGGCGAAGCGATACGGCGACCTACTTGCTTCCCTGCAGGGAAGAGTGCTGCCACCCCATGAGCCTAGCTGGGCTAAGCCGGCGTGGCATTTGTACGTCGTCCGAGTCGAAAACCGCGACGAGCTTCAGAAACAGCTGGCCAGTGCGGGTATCGGTACGGGCATTCATTATCCTGTCCCGTTGCACTTGCAGGATGCTTACGGGTCCCACAATTTCAAGCAGGGCGACTTTCCAGTGGCAGAACGGGCGGCAGCAGAAATCCTATCGATCCCGATGTATCCACAGCTCAATTTTTCGCTGCAGCGTGAGGTCGTGCAAGCTCTCCATCGCTTCCTGATCCAGGATACGATGCGGGAAGACCCCGTCCCTGCCGGAACCAGCTCGCCCCGTGCACCTATCCAGTAAGTGCACCGGCTCGGTTTTCAATCCTTGGATTCCAATAGCTCCCCAAGGTAAAGCCCCTGCAATCCCGCCAAGGTGAACCATGAAGCTAGGCGAAATTTCCACAACCCCGAAATCTCGAGCAAAAATCTGGGTCGATCTGGACAACACCCCGCATGTGCCGTTTTTCGCACCGATTCTGGAGGAATTGGAGCGGCGTGGATATTCCACCTTTCTTACGGCGCGTGACGCCTTTCAGGTCTGTGAGCTAGCTGACCTCTACCATCTTCCCATCAGTAGGATCGGACGCCATTACGGTAGGAACAGCATTCTGAAGCTTGGCGGATTGGGACTGCGTGCCATGCAGTTGCTACCCGTGGTGCTCCGGGAACGTCCCAACCTGGCCCTCTCACACGGTTCGCGTGCCCAGGTGCTTTGCTCAGCGATGGCAGGGATTCCGTGTGTGTCAATTTTTGATTACGAGTTTGCGAAAAGCATTCAATTCGTCCATAGAAATAGCTGGTCGATTACTCCAGATGTGATTCCGCACGAGGAAAAGGGACCCAAGAGCCGGCGGCTTCTGACCTACCCTGGGATCAAAGAAGACGTATACGTTCCCGCGTTGAAAGCGGACCCGCGGATCCGCGCCGACCTGGGTCTTACCACCGAGGACCTGATCGTTACCTTGCGGCCTCCGGCAGAGGAGGCACATTACCACACTGTAGAGAGCGCAGAACTTTTTCGCGCAGCCGTGGAGTTCTTGAGCCATCAGTCTGCGGTCAAGATGGTTGTGCTGCCTCGAAACAACAAGCAGGCGGATTCTCTGCGTCGCCAGTGGCCGCGATTATTTGATGCCGGCAAGATGCGGATCCCACAGCACGCTGTTGACGGCCTGAATCTCATTTGGAACTCCGATCTGGTAATCAGCGGGGGCGGCACTATGAATCGGGAAGCTGCAGCCCTGCGGGTTCCCGTTTACAGCGTCTTCCGAGGCAGGATAGGGGCTGTAGATCGGTATCTCGAGAGGGACGGCCGTTTAGTTCTCCTCCAGTCAGTTCAGGATGTCCAGTCGAAGATTGTTCTTGCGCGCCGGACGCCGAGTAGCCCGGGTGCGCGGACCGATGCTCCTGCACTTCAAACTATCGTAAATCACATCGAGATGATCCTGAGCGCCAACCAAAATGACAGGAGGGCTCGCGGCGAGATTACCGCCAGTGTGGAGACTCGACCTAAGGATGTGGACGATTTGAAGGCGGCGATTTCCGACCTTGTTCAGTTTGCCGCACGCAGCCTGCCGGTGATGTTTGACTCCGGAACTGGCCTGTTCTGCTACGCGCTCCGCAATTCCGGCCAAGGCTGGGATCGCGTCGGCCAGTCCCCACGCTATACGATGATGACATTGCTAGGACTGCAAAAATATAAGGCGACGGGCGCGAAGCCGCGCTTCGACCTGGATGCAATCCTGACTGGGCTGTTGTCAAGCACGGCCTGGGTGGACAATCTAGGAGATCTTGGCCTGCTTCTGTGGACTTGTGCGCTGCTCAGGCCATGCGCGGTGGAGGAATTGTGCGACCGGCTGAACGTAAAGAGCGCACTTGCCCGCTTTTCAGAGGCCGGCCGCGGCAGCACGATGGAATTATCCTGGTTCCTGGCCGGCGTTTGCCACTCCGCGCTGGCGGGAGCCGCGGACGACGAACTGCTCTCCTCGCTGGCATTTGAAACACACCGCCGGGTTGCATGCAATCAGGGTCAACAGGGAATCTTCGGGCACCAGAGCAGCGAGTCAAATCTGATACGGAGCATGCGCACGCGGGTGGGCACGTTCGCAGACCAAGTCTACCCCATCTATGGATTCTCGCGCTTCGCCCAGGCCTTCGGCGTGAAAACAGCCGTTCAGGACGCGCTCCGTTGCGCCTCGGCGATCTGCAGTCTGCAGGGTCCACTGGGACAATGGTGGTGGCATTACGATCAATTAACTGGAGGTGTTATCGGTCAGTATCCAGTTTTCTCGGTTCACCAGGCCGGGATGGCACCAATGGCCTTGCTGACACTGAGCGAGGTTTCCGGCGTAGATTTTTCTTCATACATCGACCGCGGCCTGCGATGGCTCTACGGGGCCAATGAGCTGAACCGCGACTTTCGCGATTTCAATTCCAACCTGATCTGGCGGAGCATCGATGCGCGGCGGTACAGAAGATACTGGCGTCCCGTTGCAGCTCGCCTGGGCATCCCCGAGCAGCAAGCGCGTTCCTCGGATCTGCGGATCCTTCTTGAGGCCAGACCTTACGAACTCGGCTGGCTACTTTACGCACTGGCGCCGCTCAGCACCGCGTCTCTGGCGCCGGAAGTGACCGGCGTAGGTTCCAGCGGTGTGTTAACAAACTCCTTCGCTTATCCTGGTTTCGGCCGTCAAGCTTTGTAACTAATAAGACGTTTGTGAACAGTGTGAGCATGCCGTCCCATTTCACAAGTGCTCGGATTTAATGGCTCATAGATTGCAGAGCCCTTATGAACGTTTATCGCCTTAATCCAGTGACTGATCCACGCTGGGCGGCGTTCGTCGCGGATGACGTGCAGTCTTCCATTTTTCACTCTGCCGGGTGGATCGATGCATTGCACCGGACATATGGCTATGAGCCTCTGGCGTACACAACCACTCCTCCGGGTTGCAAATTGACAGACGGCATGGCGTTCTGCCGCATTCGCACATGGCTGACGGGCAGGCGTTTGGTTTCACTCCCGTTTTCGGACCATTGCAATCCGCTAGTGAATAGCCCGGAAGCTCTCAGCGCCCTGTTCGCCGCGATCGACCGCGATCTGGAAGTCGAAGGGTGGAAGTATGCAGAGTTTCGTCCCCTTATTGCGCCTCTCGCTCCCGGTGCGAAGTTGGCGGAAACTGAGGCGTTCGTCCTGCATGTGCTGGATCTTCGTCCCGGCCTTAGCAAACTCTTCAGTGGGTTTCATAAGGGATGCATACAACGGAAGATCCGGCGCGCCGAGCGCGAGGGTTTGGTCTGCGAAGAAGGGCAGACTGAACGATTGCTTCGAATCTTTTACTCGTTGCTGGTCAAGACACGGCGCCGCCACGGATTGCCTCCTCAACCAATGCAATGGTTCCGAAACTTGGTTGCTTGCCTCGGCACGAACGTGAGGATCCGGGTGGCCTTAAAGGGATCAGTGGCGGTGGCGGGCATCCTCACGCTGCAGCACAAGAACACTCTCGTCTATAAATACGGTTGCTCGGACGAGCGTTTCAACAATCTCGGTGGCACACAACTGCTCCTGTGGAAGGCCATAGAAGAAGCCCACACGGAAGGCTTGCTGAGCTTTGATTTAGGCCGATCTGAGCTGAACAATCCCGGACTGCTTACCTTCAAAGATCGCTGGGGCGCCGCGCGGACGACGCTACATTATTATCGATGGGCGCTTGTGTCCTCTTCCGCTGTGGACCGAGATTGGACCATGAATCTTGCCAAGTGCTTTTTCTCTAGAATCCCAGATCCGTTTCTGGCTGCTGCCGGAAGACTGCTGTACAGGCACATCGGATAGAGCGACAAGAAACGCGAATAGAAAAGATGCAAGATACTGCGAACTCGGTCTTTACCGATACTATTAAATGCCCTGAGGGATCGGTTCCATCTGATCCTGCCGGCAATGGCCGGCCAAATCACGACGCGTCCGATCCAGTTTTCCACGACCGTCAATTTGATGCCGTGATTACAAACGGCTGGGGACGGATCGGATACAACATTGTCAGAAGCCTGGGGAGAAAAGGGCTTACCGTAGCGCTCGGAACGGACGAGTTTCTGAGCATGGCGTTGCTCTCCCGATACACGGCTGCCAGTTTCCGGCACCCTTCTTTCTTTCGCGACACCTCCGGTTTTATCGCCCGCCTCAAGAGTGCTTTTCGCAGGTTTGCACCGCGCGTCTACCTTCCGTCGGAACAGGAAGTCTTCGTGGTAGCCAAGTTCATGGACGAATTTAGCGATCTTGGAGTGAAGATCCCCCTGGCGCCGTTCTCAACCCTGCGGATGCTTCACAAGAAAGATGCGCTCGCGCAGATGGCGGCGTCAGTGGAAGTTCCCGTGCCCGAGACTCTTGTCCCCGCGAACTTGACCGAAGCGCGCTTGTTTGCCCGCGAAATCGGTGACCCGGTCGTGGTGAAGCGTTTGAGTTCATCCTCCGGGCGCGGGGTGCATTATTTCACTCAGCAAGAATTGGCCTCCGCAGAGGATTCGTGCACGCTGTGCGGTCTACCGTATGGCGAATTCTTGGTTCAAAGATACGTTCGCGGTGTTGGCTACGGGGTCTCCATGTTATTCCATCAAGGCGAACTCCGGGCTAAGTTTACTCACAAACGCTTGCGAGAACGCGTTGCCAGCGGCGGAATCAGCACATGGCGGGTCAGCTTGCGGAACCCCCTTCTGGAAGAGTATGCGGAGCGGATACTCAGACACGCGGGCTTCCACGGTGTCGCTATGGTCGAGTTCAAGTACGACGAGTCGAACAAGAAGGGGTGGTTGCTTGAAGTGAATCCCAGGTTTTGGGGTTCTCTTGCCCTGGCTATCCATTCTGGCGTGGATTTTCCCTATCTGCTGTACAAAATGGCACTCGACGGCGACGTGGAACCTGTTCTCGACTACCAAACCAATCTCCAGGGCCGATGGATTATGGGAGATGCATTCACGGTGCTGGGCCGTTTCGGCCGGAATGGGCAAGCCGGCTTGGCGCCTGTTCAGAAGCCGGCCGCGTGCGTCTATGATGACCTGGACTGGAGAGATCCCGCTCCGTTCGCAGGCCAGTTCGCTTTTTCCGCCTGGAAGTTTTTCAGAACGCTGAGATCCAACCCTGCTGAAGCCGATATCGTCCTGGACCATTTGTAGCTGTGGCGCGGTGAGATCTGCCGGTGCGACTCGTGTTCTTCGATTTCGATGGTACTCTGACCACCAAGGATACAATCTGGCCGTACCTATCCTTTGTGTGCGGAAGACTCGGGCGCTCGACGGGTACTCGCCTCTCCCTCTCGATTGACCTGCTGATGCTCAAATTCCGCGTATTGTCGAATCACACATTCAAAGAACGGTTGCTGAAATTGCTCGTCCGGGCAGAATTCGAGCAGAATATCGCTGAGTTAACGCGACAGTTTCATCTTTCACAGCTTCAACCGATATTGAACCAATCGATGGTCCGGTTACTCGTCGCCCATGCCGCAGCGGGAGACCAGGTTTACCTGGTTTCTTCGAACTTCGACTTCTTTCTCAGTCCCTTGCAGGAACGATGGCCATTGAAAGGGATCCTGGCCACGCAAGCGGAAGTGCTCAATGGACGCTTTACAGGCCGGATTGTTGGCCGGGCCTGCGACGGCGAAGAGAAACTCGCCCGCGTTGTCGCGCGATTCGGTGAAAGCAGCGCCCGAGAAGCCGTGGCCTATGCCGACGGCGCGGGCGATTCGGTTCTATTAGAGTTCGTGAAGAAGGGACACTGGGTGGACGCACGACGCGGAATGAGCGGCGCATCACGTTCCCTGGGTCCCGCCTAAGCGGTCCGCAGATAAAAGTGAAGTACAGCATAATTATTACGTCCTTTAATCAGAAGAATTATATCTGTCAGGCGGTGGCTTCCGCGCTCGTCCAGCGCAATTCTGAAGTTGAGGTCATCGTTGTCGATGATGGCTCCACGGATGGCAGCCTGGAAATGCTCCGCGGATACGGTAATGCCATCCGCATGGCCGCGCTGCCAGTGAATTGTGGAGCGGCTGCCGCCCGCAACAGGGGCGTGGAGTTGTCTTGCGGCGACTATCTGGCGTTTCTTGACGGGGACGACGCATTCGCGCCCTGGGCCATGAGGGTATACGACCACATAGTCCGGACAGTTCAGCCCAAGTTGATTCTCGCGGGATTGCTTTGGTTCAGCGGAGAATTGCCTGTCCCGAGGGCGGGTGAGCATCCCCGGGAAGTTCATTTTGCGGAATATGAAGACTATATGCGGAAGGATCGCACCTTCTGTCCTGGTGCCACCGCCTTCATCGTCGAGCGGCGGACATTACTCAGTGTCGGGGGTTGGTCGGTCGATTTTCCCGTCATGGAGGATCTTGACCTGCTCATGAAGCTCAGCGATGCCGGTCCCATCGTCCAAATTCTCTCGCCGCACACGGCCTTCTACCGCGTGCATCCCGGCAACACGTGCAACAACGTTTCGCGCTATCTCGAACAAGTCGAGCGTATGCTCCATAAGGAACGCGAGGGAATTTACCCCGGGGGCCGGGGACATCGGTTCGATCGCTACGCTCTGATGGGCGGGCATGTGTTGGGGTGGGTGAGACGGGCTCACCATTCCGGTATGTATAGAAACGCTCTGGCTCTCGCCGCACGCGGATGGCCTATGGTGTTTGCCTCTGCCGTCCGCAAATCTAATGTCGCGCTGAAAGGGCCACGCCCTTACGCTACTTTTGCAATTTGAATCCGGCAAAAGTGGCTTTTCTACGTCTCGGGAAAAGCGGCTTGAGTGCGGATCAAAGCACGCTTGTTTGGCCTTAGTTCAGGGCCTAATAATTTCGCCGGTGGTGAGCGAACGGGGATATAGGTTCTCCGGATGTGGGACATGCAGTTTAGCGTGATCATTACCTGTCATAACCAAAGTCGATTTATCCGCGACGCCGTTGATTCCGCCCTTCGGCTCCGTGAAAATGGAACAGAAATCATAGTCGTAGATGACGGTTCGACGGATGGGAGCCAGGACATCCTCCGAGAATATGGAGACTCGATTCGATTTCTCCCCCTGCAGAACAATCAAGGAGCTTCAGCTGCCCGCAATGGTGGAGCCGCTGTGGCCGAAGGGAACTATCTGGTGTTCCTTGACGGTGATGACGTATTTCTTCCGTGGGCCATCACAGTCTATGAGCGCATTGTGGAAGCGCGGAAGCCAAAACTGATTCTTTCGCTCTTGCGATGGTTCGAAGGCCAGGTGCCGCCTGTGCGCGCGGAAATGATGCCGCGGGAGATTTCTTTTGTCGAATACGCTGATCCGCTGCAACGCGACCGGCAGTATGCGGCCTGTGCAAGCGCAATCGTGGTTGACCGGCAAGTCTTCAAGAGCGTCGGCGGATGGCCTGGTGACATTTCCCACAATGAGGATCACGATTTGATTCTCAGGCTCGGGGAGTCGGGCCCTACGATCCAGGTGTTATCGCCGTACTCTACGTTTCACCGCGGTCACTCCGATAGTTTGAATAATCAGATTGCGGAGGCAATTGGGGACCTGTACGAGCTATTTGACAAGGAGCAAGCCGGAGGATATCCAGGCGGCCCAGGCCGTCGCTTTGCAAGAAAAGCCTTGCTCGGCGGATACGTAGTGTACTGGGCGCAGCGCGCTTTTCGCGCGAGGCTGTATAGGCATATGTTTACGCTGCTGGTTCGCGGATGGCCGATGGTAACCGCGGCCTTGACTCGCCGACTAAACGTCATACTTGGTGGTCGCCGTCCCTGTGAAACTATTGCGGTGTGACTCGCTTCGTATCGTGATCGCAAATGATCTCGTTCCTCGATTCAAGGCGCGAAACTCCCGACACAGAGCGCATCTCGAGGTCAGAGCATGAAGCCATTCCTTGAATACTTCCGCTGTCCGGAAGAATGTGCCCCCTTTGTTGTCCCGCCGTCCATCCAGAAGGATGAGGGCTATTTCAAGTTTGGCTCGGATACCATCTGTTTCGGCCGTGCTTCCGAGGTGCTGTGCTCCAAGGATCCCCACCAGGACTTGGAAGATGTGGCACCGAACATCCGCATCGGTGGTTCCCTTTGCAGACTACCTTTCGATCCTGCCAAAGTCGTGGACGATGTTCGGAACGAACGCTACGTGAATGGCTACCACAAGAGCGTTACCACACCAGGCTTTCGCAGATCCGCGAGAAGGGTCTACAGCTACCTCCGTCCATTCGTGCCCCTTTCCGTGCGGCGCCATTTGCAGCGAGCACATGTACGTGGCTGGAAAGAGATTGGTTTCCCCGATTGGCCCGTGGACTGCACCGTGGACAAAATCTTCGAGAAGCTTCTGATGCTTTCGCTCCGGACACTGCAGTTCCAGGCCATTCCGTTCATCTGGTTCTGGCCGGAAGGCTATTCAAGCTGCGCGATCATGACCCACGACGTGGAAACCGCCGTAGGACGCGATTTCTGCTCCCAATTGATGACCATAGACGATCTCCATGGCATCAAGAGCGCCTTCCAAATCGTTCCCGAGGAGCGCTATCAGGTTTCTGCAGCTTTCCTGGCGGAAATTCGGAACCGAGGATTCGAGATCAACGTCCACGATTTGAACCACGACGGCAACCTGTTTGACGACCGCGAGCAGTATCTCCGCCGCGTGGCCCGGATCAACGAATACGGCCGTCAGTTTGAGGCCTCAGGCTTTCGTTCCGGGGTTCTTTACCGCAAACCAGAATGGTACGAAGCCCTCGAATTCTCGTACGACATGTCGATCCCCAATGTTGCCCATCTGGAGGCCCAGCGCGGGGGATGTTGCACGGTGATGCCGTTCTTCATCGGCAAGATCCTGGAGCTGCCGCTCACCACGACGCAGGACTATGCGCTGTTTCACTTGCTCGGCGATTATTCGCTCGAGCTCTGGATGCGCCAGATCCGCATGATCACTCAAAGGCATGGACTGGTGAGTTGTATTGCCCATCCCGACTATCTCATGGAAAAGCGCGCGCGTCGCTCCTATGAGAGTTTGCTCGACTTCATGGTTTATATCCGCTCAGCCGAAAATCTATGGCTCACCCTGCCCAGCGAAGTCAATCGTTGGTGGAGGCAGCGGGCGGCTATGCAACTGGTTCGGCAGGGCGGCACCTGGCACATCGAAGGTCCGGGCAAGGAGAACGCACGCATCGCGTGGGCCACTCTGGACGGCGACCGCCTGGTGTACTCACTTGATAATCAACCATCGAATTCCGTGCCAACGAAGGCTCGCTCGGGCACTGCGGTTTAGTGCGCTCGATCGAGATTCCGAGTGCTAGCGAAACTGCGGGCGTACACATTAGCCGGCGAAACGGGATCAAGAGATGAAAATCCTGCTTGTTGTGGGGGCCAGGCCTAATTTTATGAAGGCCGCGCCAATCCTCAACGCCATCAATCGACATAACCTGAGCGTCCTAGGTCTTTCTCCAGGGAATGGCGCTGACGCTGCTCACGACGTTATTCAGCCCTTGTTGGTGCACACCGGACAGCACTACAGCGAGCTGATGTCGGACGCGTTTTTCGACGACCTCAAACTCCCCAAGGCGGATGTTCACTTAGGAGTTGGTTCCGGCACGCATGCCTTGCAAACCGCGGAGATCATGAAGAAGTTTGAAGAGGTATTGCTGTGCGAACGGCCCGACGTGGTGGTCGTCGTCGGCGACGTGAATTCAACACTGGCTTGTGCATTAGTAACAGCCAAAATTTCCTTCGATGCATTGGGCAGGAGGCCCATCATCGCACACGTCGAAGCGGGGCTTCGTTCCTTCGACCGGAGCATGCCCGAAGAAATCAACCGCATCCTGACAGACCATGTTTGTGATTTGCTTTTTGTGACGGAGGAAAGCGGAGTCCAAAACCTGCGCCGCGAAGGGATCGTGGAGAGCAAGATCCACCTTGTTGGGAATACGATGATCGACTCTCTGCTTGCCTTCAAGGATAAGGCCGAGGCCTCTCCCATCCTAGGCAATCTGGGCCTTCGCAATCCGGCAGCAGGCCCCAATGCGGGTGCCGCAGTGGCGCCCTACGCTCTGCTTACCCTGCATCGCCCGGCCAATGTGGATAGTCCGTTGGCATTTGCGCGCATTCTTGAGGGCTTGCAAGAACTGGCTGCGCAGTTCGTCACCCTGTTTCCCGTACACCCACGCACGTACAAACGGATCCAAGAGATGGGATTACAGCGCTATTTCCAGTCACGACAATCTTCAAACGGAGCAGGGAGGGAGGCAGGCAGCGGCCTGAGGCGCGGCATCCGGTTGATTGATCCCCTGGGCTATCTGGATTTTCTTTGCCTTATGAAACATGCACGGCTGGTGGTGACCGATTCCGGCGGGATTCAGGAGGAAACAACCTGCCTAGGGATTCCCTGCGTCACGGTACGTGAGAATACGGAGCGCCCCGTCACCATCACGCACGGAACCAATCTCCTCGCGGGCGTGGACACAGAGGGCATCCGGAAAGCGATCCAGGAGCAGCTCAGCCCGAGGGCCGAAGCCGCTCCGCCCGTTGGATGGGATGGGGGTAGCGCTCCTCGAATTCTGGCCGTCATTTGTCACGAGTTGGAGAAACACAACATCTTCCTTGCAGGCGTCAGCCACTAGCCCCGGATTCATGGAGTGCTTTCGAGTTCGTCCCATCGGGGCGCCTTTGCTAAAGGCCATTTTTAACCGGGAGGATTGCTGAGCATGAACTGTAGGATCGAGGCGAGATTTCTCGAGGACATTGTGGTCCTCGTCCCAGATATTTTCCGGGATACCCGCGGTTTTTTTATGGAAACATTTCGCGAGGATCAGTTCAAGGCCTTAGGGCTGCCTCATCTATTTGTGCAGGACAATCATTCCCGCTCGATCCGGGGCGTTCTGCGCGGCCTCCATTTCCAGTGGGACCCACCGATGGGCAAGCTGATGCGCGTCTCGCTCGGCAGCGCTTTCTTGGTGGCTGTGGACATTCGTACGGGCTCTCCGACCTTCGGCAAGTGGGCTGGCGTGGTCGCTTCCGACGAGAATCGCCGCCAGGTCTGGGCGCCGGAAGGCTTTGCGCGCGGCTTCTGCGTGCTTTCCGACGCAGCGGAAATCCAGTACAAGTGCACGGGGATATACAACAGCAAGGGCGAGTCGGGCATCTTGTGGAACGATCCCGCCATCGGAATCGAGTGGCCGCTCCATGACGTGCAGCTTTCCGAAAAGGATCGCAACGCTCAGACGCTTGCGCAGTGGCTGGCCTCACCACAATCCGGCAATTTTCGCTACGAGAGGAATCCTGCACCAGCTGTTTTAGGAGGGTCACAATGAAGGTATTAATCGCCGGCGGCGCTGGATACTTGGGCAGCGTCCTTATCCCCAAATTATTGGACCGCGGTTACAAAGTGGACGTGGTGGATCTGTTCTGGTTCGGAAATCATCTTCCCCGCCAGGTCGGCGTCCTTCATCAGGACATCTTTCAGTTAACACCGGAAGATCTCAATGCCTACGACCAAGTCGTCTTCCTCGCCGGTCTGTCGAACGATCCCATGGCGGAATATTCGCCCAGCAAAAATTTCATTTTCAACGCCGCCGCGCCGGCCTATCTGGCCTATGTTTCGAAGCTCGCCAAAGTAAAGCGCTACATTTATGCCTCTTCCTGTTCCGTCTATGGATACACAGAAAACGAGTTGTACGACGAGACCCGCGTGGTCAGCTCTATGTTCCCGTACGGCATTTCGAAGCTGCAGGGCGAGCAAGCTGCCCTGCAGTTGGCGGACGAGAACTTCTCTGTCATCTCCCTGCGGAAGGGGACGATCTCAGGCTACAGCCCGCGGATGCGACTGGACCTGATTATCAACACCATGTTCAAGACCGCTATGCGAGACGCGACGGTAACCGTGAACAATCCTTCAATCTGGCGGCCTATCCTCAGCATCGAAGACGCCTCTACGGCCTATATCCGGGCCATTGAAGCAAACTTCAAGATTTCCGGCATCTTCAACATCGCTTCCGGCAATTATACGGTCGGCGAGATCGGTGATTTGGTGAAGTCCGCGATTGAAGAGCGCCTGGGGAAGCGCATCAACCTCAACATCAAGCACATTCAAGACTTCCGTAATTACAAGGTCAGCATCGAGAAGGCAAAGAATGTTCTGAGCTTCCATCCGACAGGGGACGCGAAGTCAATTGTCTTGAGCCTGATCGACAACATGGCGAAATTCCAGGATTGGGACAACCCGGCCTATTCCAATATCCAGGCGTTTAAGTCTCTGGAGAGCGGGATCGAAGTGTACCCCATGGGGCAGACGAAGTGAAAATTGCCGTCATCGGCGCGAACGGACAGCTCGGCAGCGACGTTGCTGTGGCATTTGAGAAGAACGGCGACCCCGTCTTCCGACTCACACACGCGGATATCGAGCTCGCCAGTCCTGATTCGGTTTCGAAATGTCTGGGCGAACTCCGGCCAGATCTTGTGATAAACACCGCGGCGATGCACAACGTCGAAAAATGCGAGCAGGAACCTGAAAAAGCCTTCGCGGTAAACGCCATCGGTAGCAGAAACCTGGCATCAAGTGCCCGCGAGCTCGGCGCTGTCCTTATGCACGTGAGCACCGATTATGTTTTCGACGGCAGCAAGGGAAGCCCCTACGAGGAGGGAGACACACCTCGGCCATTGAGTGTTTATGGAAACACGAAGCTTTCAGGAGAATTTTTCGTGCGTGCAGGGGCGCCGAAACATTTTGTCCTACGCTCTTCGGCAATTTATGGAACGAGCCCGTGCCGCGCAAAAGGCGGCTTGAATTTCGTGGAACTGATGTTAAAGCTAGCGAAAGAGCGCGGTGAAGTGAGAGTAGTGGCCAACGAATTTGTGACACCGACAGCTACCGAAGAAATTGCTCGGCAGATGGTTGCGCTGAGTCGCTCCGATGCCTACGGGCTGTATCATGCCACAGCGGAAGGAAGTTGCTCCTGGTACGAATTTGCGCGACAGATTTTCGAGCTGACGCAGACCAAAGTGACGCTAAAGGCTGCCGGCCCAAATGATTTTCCGGTGAAGGTAGCGCGGCCGCTCTACTCCGTGCTGGAAAACCGTGCGTTAAAAAACCGTGGACTTAATACATTCATGCCCTGGAACGCGGCTCTCCAGAAGTACTTGGAACGACGCGCGGAACGAATCAAAGTTGAGTGCAGCGTGTGAATATAACTGTTCATATTGGACCTCGGCTGCCCGACTGGTCGTGGGTTGGGTTGGAGCCAGACTGCCATGGAAGACAAAATATCGAGATATGTCATTATTAGCCCGGTTCGCGACGAAGCAGAGTTCATCGCCGATCTTATGGAGAGTGTGGCAAGCCAGTCGGTGTTGCCGATCGAGTGGGTGATCGTCAACGATGGATCCAAGGATAAAACCGGGGAAATTCTGGATCGTCTTGCGCAGAAGTACGATTGGATAAGTGTCTTACACCGGCCTGACCGTGGGTTCCGCAAGTCGGGCGGCGGAGTAATCCAGGCCTTCTACGACGGCTACGCAGCGCTCCGTGCCACTGACTGGGATTTCCTGGTCAAGCTGGACGGCGACCTTACGTTCCAGAGCGATTATTTTGAGAAATGCTTCGAGCATTTCGCCAGCGACTCTTTGCTGGGAGTCGGGGGTGGCGAGATCTATCACATGATCGACGGAAAAATGGTACTGGAGCCAAATCCGCGATTTCACGTACGGGGTGCCACGAAGATTTACCGCAAAGCGTGCTGGGAAGCGATCGGGGGTCTGTGGATGGCTGCAGGCTGGGACACGATTGATGAAGTGAAGGCGAACATGATGGGCTGGAAGACCTACAGTTTTCAGGAACTTCACCTGCATCATCATCGCTTTACCGGGAGTGCGGAAGGCTTGGTGCAGGATTCTGTGAAACACGGGGTGGTTTGTTACGTGTCGGGTTATCATCCGTTGTTCGTTCTGGCGAGCTGCTTCTACAGAGTCGTTCACAGACCCTACCTGATCGGTTCTGCCGCTACTTTGTGGGGATTCCTTCGCGCTTACTGGACCCACCAGCCGAGAGTGGAGGACGAAGCGTTCCGGCGCTACATCCGGACGCAACAGCTGCGGCGTCTCGCGGGAATGGAGACGATCTGGAGGTAGCATCGTTCGTTGCCTCTCCCGCCATCTCGCTTATGTGCGGAATCTGCGGAAAACTGAACTTTGCCCGTGATGCGGCCGTCTCGCCCGAATTAGTGAAGGCGATGGCGGACACGATCCGACATCGCGGTCCGGATGATGACGGCTACCACGTCTCGGGCCAGGTGGGTCTCGGTTTCCGCCGGCTTTCCATCATCGATTTGTCGCGTGGACACCAGCCGCTATCAAACGAGGACGGAACAATCTGGATTGTTTTTAACGGCGAAATATATAACTATCAGGAGCTGCGCGCTTTCTTGTTAGGTCGCGGTCACTCGTTTACAACCCAGACCGATACGGAAGTAATCGTTCATCTCTACGAGGAGATGGGCGTTCAGTGCCTCGAGAAACTGCGGGGAATGTTCGCGTTCGCCATCTGGGATGAAAATGCGAGGAGTTTGTTCCTCGCCCGAGATCGCGTGGGAATCAAGCCGCTCTATTACAGCTTGACTGACTCGAGCCTCGTATTCGGTTCAGAGATCAAGGCCATTCTCACGGATCCCACAGTGAGCCGGGAGATTGACATAGAGATCGTCGACCGTTTCTTGACCTTCTTGTATCTGCCGGGCGAAGAAACACTGCTCAAGAGCATCCGCAAACTAGCGCCGGGCACGTATTTGCAGGTTAAGAACGGGCACGCTGAAGTTCGGAGGTACTGGGATTTGCGGTTTTCCAAGCCGGCGAACAGGCCGGACCTTCAGAAAACTGAAGAGGCACTACTCGACCTGCTCGCTGAGACGGTCAAACTGCACATGATCGCCGACGTGCCTGTAGGTGTGCTGCTGAGCGGAGGAGTGGATTCGACTGGGGTGCTCAGCTTCGCTGCAGGTCTCACGGACAAGCCTACTAGCAGCTACACTGTGGGTTTTTCAGATCCGGGAGTGGCCGACGAACGGCCCTTCGCGAGCCTGGCCGCCTCCAGGTTTGGCTCTCAGCACCACGAAATGACCATCAGCGCTGCCGAATTTGCGAGCTTTTTGCCCCGCTATGTCTGGCACATGGAGGAGCCGGTTTGTGAGCCGCCGGCCATCGCAATGTACTTCGTCTCTAGGCTGGCGCGCCAATTTGTCACCGTGCTGCTCTCCGGCGAGGGTGGTGATGAAGCGTTCGCTGGATACAACAACTATAGAAATATCGTATGGCTTGAGAGGCTGAAGAGCATTGTCTCGCCTTTTCAGGGCCTAGCCTCCGACTTTCTCGGCGCGGTAGGCTCACATCTGCCGCGAATTGCGAAATACGCGCCCATGATGCGCTCCCAATTTCCCGAGTACTATTACAGCCGCACTTCAACGCCTCTTGGGTATCCGGGTAACGGCTTGGGTTCACTCTACCGTGCGGAGTTCCAAGCCGCGCTGAACCGCGAACGGGCGATTGAACCTGTGCGTAAGCTGTTCGCCAATGTGGTTGGCGAGAATACGCTCGACCAGATGCTCTACATCGACACCAAGACCTGGCTTCCGGACGATTTGTTGATAAAGGCGGACAAGATGACCATGGCAAACTCACTTGAGCTACGCGTGCCATTGCTCGATCACCGCGTCCTCGAGTTTGCCGCCGGGCTGCCCAGCGATTTCAAGCTACGCAGATTCACAACGAAGTATCTTCTGAAAAGGACGTTGGAGAAGCGCGTTCCGCAGGAAATTCTCCGCCGCAAGAAAGTCGGCTTCCCCGTGCCCTATGAACGATGGCTCCGGGAAGACTGCCGGGATACGACGCGCGACTTGCTGTTGGACCGTAAGACTCTTGGACGCGGTTATTTTGAGAAGACGTCGATCGAGAGGCTGCTGGCGGCCAACCGCGAAAACGGATCCTACCCCAAGGTGGTGTTCTCCCTGCTGACGCTCGAGTTGTGGCACCGCGCCTTCCCAGATGGAGAAGCGCTGGTTAACTAAGTGTCTTCGAAAGGCGTGATTGCGTGGAATATACGACGGAGTGCCCTGCACTTTGCAGCGGAAACGCTCTGGCGGATGCCGAGCCGCTTTGGATTTGCACGACTGCTGGGGCCCTCTTATCTTCTTCGATGCGTGGTTTTCCACAATGTCGTGTCCGAAGGATCGCCCTTCACGAAGGGGATGTGGGTGGACACGACACCGGAACAATTCGAGGCAAAACTCAGATTCCTTTCCCAGCATTACACGCCGGTTCGCCTCGCCGATGTGCTGTCGGCAGAGTCCGGTCATGCACTTCCTCCGCGCGCGATTCTAGTGACGTTCGATGACGCGTATGCCTCCGTCGCCGAGATTGCCGCTCCGCTGTGCGCCAAGTACCGCGTGCCGGCAGCGTTCTTCGGGAACGCCGCGTTTCTCGACAACCGGCAACTGGCACCGGACAACTTTGTGTGCTACGTAGCAAACGAGATGGGAATGGCGCCCATAAATGCCGCGGCCCGCGTTGTCCGGGGAGAGAGGGAGCTGCCACTTCGCTCCATGGACGAGGTCTTTTCGGCCTTGTTTCCCATACTTTCGCTTGCCGAGAGAAAGTCATTCCTCGATGCCCTCGCTCGCGAAGCGCAGGTCGATCCAGCACGTCTGGCCGCCGAGGCGCGGTTGTACTTGACGCGCGAGCAGCTCGTGGGGCTGGCTGCGCACGGCTTCGAGATCGGGAATCATACGTACACGCACGTGCGCTGCCGGCGTTTGTCGGCCGAGGAAGTGACCCGGGAAGTCGACAGAAACAAGGCGGAGCTTGAGGCGCTGACGAGGCGACCTGTGCGCTCGTTCAGCATGCCGTATGGTTCGTCGGCGGACTTCACGCCGGAACTGGAACGGCACCTGCGCGCAGCCGCATATGAAGCCGTATTTTTCAGCGAGAGCGTGGCCAATGGGCGCCGCGCCGATCCTTTCCATCTCGATCGGGTCAGTACGCGAACGGCCGGGGACGACACCTTCTTTTTCGAAATGGAAGTGATGCCGCGGCTCCGCGCATTGCGCAATCGCTTGTTCCGCCCCGCGCACGCGGCTTCGGTGGACGCCAGATGCCCATCCTGATGGATTGTGATACGAACGCGACCGCAGGAAACGAGGCCACCGAGAATACCATGCACGCACCTATTTGGGAGGTGGAAGTTGACCGCGCGACACCCGAGCAGTGGGCGGAGATGCTCGAGCTGCTTGACGACGCGAACATCTACCAGACCGCCGCGTACGGCGGCGTGCGCTGGGGCGAGAAGAACCTGAGCCGGCTGGTGCTGAAGCGCGACGGCGAAGTGGCTGGCATCGCCCAACTGCGCATTGTGCGGCCCACGCCGCTGAGATTCGGGATGGCATATCTCCGCTGGGGTCCGCTGTGGGCGCGGCGCGGGCGTCCGTTGGACACGGAGGTGTGCGTGCGGATGGCGCGCGCGCTGGAAGAAGAATACGTGGGCAATCGACGCCTCTTCTTGCGCGTGTTGCCGAACGCGTTCGTCGGCACGCCTCGTGCGGCAGCGATGCGGGCAGCCTTCGGGCGGCTTGAGGCAGAGGCGGTCGTGGCGGAGAACACCTACCGGACGTTTGTCTTAGATCTGGCGCCAACGCTCGAAGAATTGCGGAAGGGTCTGCACAAAACATGGCGACGCCATCTCTCGCACTCGGAAAAGAACAGCCTAACGGTCGTCGCGGGAAGCGGGATGGAAGAATACCGGACGTTCTGCAAGATGTACCACGAGATGTGGAATCGGAAGACGTTTGAGACCACCGTGGACGTTGCGGAATTTGGACGGATCCAGGAAAGCTTGCCGGAGCCCCACCGCATGCGCATCCTGATCTGCGAGGACAAGAGCGTGGCCGTGGCGGGACTAGTGGTTTCGGTGCTGGGCGATTCTGCAATTTACCTCCTAGCTGCTACCAGTAACGATGGGCTGAACTCCGGCGGTGCCTACCTGACCCAATGGACCATGATCAAGTGGCTCAAGGAGAAAGGCATCCGGTGGTATGACCTTGGCGGCATCGACCCGGAGAGGAATCCGGGTGTTTATCAATTCAAGCGCGGATTTGCGGGCACTGACGTAACGCAGCTCTCGCCGATGGTAGCGTGCCGGAGCAAGCTTTCCTCCGCCGTTGTGAAAGCAGGGTTAGCGATCCAGCGCGCTGTGCGCGGGTCGCGCAGCTCGGCGGCGCGAACTGGCCACGCGGCCAAGCGGACAGAGACCAGCGAGCCGGCCTGAGCGATGGAGCAGACTTCAATGGATATTTCCGTCGTGATCGTGGCGTGGAACGCGAAGCGCTACGTGGAGATGTGCCTGGAAAGCCTGGAAAAGGCTCCCCCGCAGCGCAGCATGGAAGTTCTGGTGGTGGACAATGCATCGGACGACGGCACCGCGGAAATGATCGAATCGAAGTATCCGTGGGTGAAGCTGATCAAGAGCACGGAAAACCTGGGCTTTTCACGTGGAAACAATCTGGCCATTCGCCAGTGCCGAGGACGCTATATCGCGCTGGTGAATCCGGATGTGATTGTTTTTCCGGGATGCCTGGACGCGCTAGCGGATTTCCTGGACAACCACCCCCGGGTTGGTGACGTGGGGCCGCGCGTGTTCAATCCGGACATGACGCAGCAGAGCACATGCCGGCGATTCCCGACGCTGTGGAACAATTTCTGTTCCGCAACCGCACTCGCTACGACGTTCACAAGATCTCGAATCTTCGCTGGTGAACACATGTGGTACTTCGCGCATGACCGGACCATGAGCGTCGACGTGATTGTGGGTTGCTTTTCGATGATCCGCCGCGAGGCGTTTGACGACGTGGGTTTGCTTGACGAAGAGCTGTTCATGTATGGTGACGACGTGGACTGGTGCCGGCGCGCGCGGGGCGCGGGATGGGAAGTAATGTTCTATCCGGGCGCGCAGGCTATTCACCATCTTGGCAAGACCACGGCTCCGTATCCGGTGCGATTCGCGGTGGCCCAGCAGCAGTCGGTGCTGCATTACTGGAAGAAGCATCACAGCTTTCTGGCGGTGCTGGGAATACGCAGCATTATGCTGTTTCATCACCTGTTGCGCTACATGGCTGCCCTACTCACGGGCGCGCTCAGGTCTCAGCGAGCCGCAAAAGGCAGGGTGCGGAAACAGGTTAGCGGCGCATGCCTGCAGCAACTTCTCTTCGGCAGAGTTCCGCACGGGTCGTGAAGGCTGCGGGACGGAAAACTGATGGGGCTTTTCACCTCGACGAGTCGGGTCGCGGAATACTATAAGCGGCACGGGCTCGCCGCGACGGTGCGGCGGATGGGTTCGGCTGCGCGGCGGTCACTCTTTGCGAACCGCAAAATTGTCTTCTACTGCGACCTAGCTATGCTGTCGCCAACTGCGGCAAACGTCCCGGATTCGTTGAAAATCGAGCGCGTGCACACCGAGCGTGAGTTCAGCGCGGAAGACCGTAATGCAATTACCAACTTCTGGAACCCCACCCTTTCTGAGCGAAACATGCGCCAACGCTTCGAGAGGGGAGCATCACTTTGGCTGATTAGGTCCGAGGATCGGCTGGCAGGTTACTCCTGGACTCTTAGGGGCCAAACGATCGCAGACTATTATTTCCCGATGGGGATCGACGATATCCAGATTTTCGATTTCTTTGTTTTCCCGAAATATCGCGGCCGAGCAGTTTTATTGGTATTGATTAAGTATATGTTAAGCGTTTTGAGAACAGAGGGTGCGGCCCGTGCGTACGGCGACGTGGCGGAGTGGAACCACGCATCGCTTTCCTTTTACAAAATGACTCCATTCAAGCGACTGGGAGTGGCGCAAGGTTTCACGCTCTTCGGCCGCACCTTTACACGCTGGGTCGAAGAACAGCCTGGGGAGCAAGCGGAGAGAGGCAAGGAAGCACTGCGCAACGCACGCGCCTTTGGAGGTCGCATGAGCGATGATTCGCGGAAGAGCGTTCGGGATACCGAAGGGGCGTGACGAAAAGGAAGCTGCTGATGGAAGTCCTCGAACGCTAGCTCGGTCTAGTGAATTGCTCGCACAATCGCCACAGAAGGAAAACCAGCTTTTGTGCCTCGCATTGCAGAATGGTCCATATTGAACCTGTCCGAGACTTCTCATCAAAGGATCGCAAGAGTATTGCATGAGCCGCGACGAATTTCTGCTGGAAATCGACGAAATACTCGGCTTGTGCCCTGGCACGCTTCGAGGTCCCGAGAAACTCGAGGAACTGGAGAACTGGGATTCTACTGCCCTGATTAGCTTGATTGCCGTGGCGGAATCACAAAACGGCGTGCGGATCAATCCGGATCAGATTGTGAACTGCACGACCGTCGCTGATCTTGTGCGATTGGCGGGCGTTGACGGCAACTCCGCCTGACCTCGCTCCGGCTACCATCAGATGGAAAAGACCTTGACATCGGATACCAACTTTTTGCGCTGGGAACTCCCCAAGGCTCTGCGATTTCCTGTTGACGTGGGGACGGTGCTGCGGAAGCGCCGCAGCCTGAAGCGCAGACTGCTCGAGCAGACGAGTCTTTTGCCCACGAGGATTGCGATCCTGGGCGGCTCGACGACCGCGGAAGTGAAAATCATGCTTGAGCTGTTCCTGCTGGCTCATGGGATCCAGCCGGATTTTTATGAATCGGAATACAACCGGTACAGCGAGGACGTGCTGTTTGAGAATCCAGATCTGTGGAAGTTCAAGCCGGAAATCGTCTACCTGCACACGACGTGGCACAACGTGGCGCAATTCCCCGGGCTGTCGGAGAGTGAGGTGGAAGTGGAACAGCGCGTGCGGCAGGAAATGAGCCGGTTTCAGGCCATTTGGGAGAAGATCCAGACGGGCCTGGGCGCGCTGATTATCCAGAACAATTTCGACCTGCCGCCCCAGCGCCCACTGGGCAATCTGGAAGCATCGTCGGCATACGGGCGGGTGAATTACCTGCTGCGTTTGAATTCGGAGTTCGCCAGGCACGCGCGGGCGCATTCGCGGTTCCTGATTCACGATATCCAGTACCTTTCCTCGCAGATGGGACTTGGTGCGTGGTTTGATCCCACATATTGGCACAGCTTTCACACGGCGATGAGTCCCGCCGCGACGGTAGCGCTGGCGCAGAGCCTGGCCGCGATGGTGAAGGCTGTTTACGGAAAGTCGAAAAAATGCCTGGTGCTGGACCTGGACAACACGTTGTGGGGAGGAGTCATCGGTGACGACGGCGTACAAGGTCTGATTCTGGGCCGGGACCACGCGGTGGGCGAGGCATTCCTTGATTTCCAACAGTACGTAAAAGATCTGCAGCGTCGAGGAGTTCTGCTGGCGGTGTGCTCGAAAAATGAACCGGAGACGGCCCTGCAGGGATTCTCGCACCCGGACAGCGTGCTGAAGCTTGAGGACTTCAGCGCCTTCAAAGCAAACTGGAACCCGAAGCACGAGAACATCCGAGAAATTGCTCTTGAATTGAACATCGGGCTAGACAGCCTCGTGTTCGTGGATGATAACCCGGCGGAGCGTGCGCTCGTGGCCGCCCAATTGCCGGAGGTGACTGTGCCGGAGGTCGGGTCTGATGTCACGCGGTTCGCGGAGGCGCTTGAGGCCGAGCGGTATTTTGAGGTGGAGAAACTCGTACGAGAAGACCTGAGCCGCGGATCCTACTATACGGCCAACGTGCAGCGAAACGTGAGCCAGGCCAAGTACACGGACTACGCCGAGTTTCTCGACTCCCTCGAAATGACCGCGGAGATTGCGCCATTTACGCCCGTGTATCTGGAGCGCATCACGCAGCTCATCAACAAGACAAACCAATTCAACCTCACGACAAAACGGTGCACGGGCGCGGAAGTCGAAGCAATGGCAAAAGACCCGCGGTGGGTCACTCTCTACGGCCGGCTTGCGGACAAATTCGGCGACAACGGACTGGTCTCTGTGTTGGCCGGGCACGTGACAGGCAATGCGCTGGAGATGGAAATTTGGCTGATGAGCTGCCGCGTGCTGAAGCGCGAAATGGAGTTGGCGATGTTGGATGCCCTGGTTGAGCACTGCCAGGCTCGGAGCATTCGCAAGATCGTGGGCGTGTACATCCCATCGAAGAAGAACGCGATGGTCGCTGGGCTCTATGGCGAGTTGGGATTTACGCGTGCGGAAAAGACGGGGGGAGAACGGCATCTGTGGGAGTACGAGGTGCCGCGGGAATACGCAGCGAAATCGAGCCACATTCAGAGGACCGCGCCGATGGCCTAGCGGTGCCCTAGCCCGGAGCGTAAGTAGGTTGTGACGCAAGGCGCCGTGAGCGTTCGATTTCGAATTTCACTGAGCTGCCAAGCACACTGTCGCTTCCGTTGGATTGGATGCATTTTCAATGAAGATAGCAGACGACACGAATCTGACTTGGGACGCATTAGGCCAAGCTTGGGCTATTGACTCCCGACATCCCGGCCTGTAAGGTGATATTCGGCTGCTGTTCATCTGAAGGAATCCATCTGTTCTCACAGGGGGGAGAAGTGCGGATAAATCTTGGCTGCGTAGCCCGCGGTATCCTGTTGCTTCTGACCAGCAGTGGATTCCTCTTGCTGTCTCCAAGTGCGGCTGCCGCAACTTACTACGTCTCCTACGCGACGGGCGCAGATACGAACGCCGGAACGAAAGCCAGTCCTTGGCAGAATGCGCCCGGTATGGCGCTGTGCGCGTCATCGTGCAACTCAACCTCGATCAACGCCGGGGACCACATTATTCTGCGCGGCGGCGACATTTGGCCGAATGGGGATTTTGCCTGGACGCCGCCGAACATGGGCAGTTCCAGCGCCCCGGGTTACCTGGGAGTGGACCAGACCTGGTACAGCACTACGGCGGGCACGAACTCGGTGAACTGCGGCTCGTCGTTTTGCCGGCCGATTCTAGACGCAGGTAACGCTATCATCGAAGGCGGCAACGTAAACAACGCCGGCAAAAACATCGTGGCAAATTTCGGGAATTTCACCTACGTGACCGTGGATTCATTCGAGATGCGCCATTTTTACTATGACACGAACACCTTGACCGGTGCGTGCTGCAACATCATCTTCAGTTATGACGGGGCAACGAACACTACGTTCGAGAATTTTTACATTCACGGCTGGTCGTATAATTCCGCCGGGGCCTGCTGCGCGCCGGCGTTCAACGGCGGCGGGCAGCTCGATACGAACATCACGATCACCACCACGATCGTGGACGGCTCCGACACGGTGTTGACAACTTGCACCGGAGGGAATACGACATGCGGGGCGATTGCCGCGATTTTTAACAGCGGGGCGACAATTACATATAGCTACTTTAACGACGTGTCTGACGGCTGTGTCGGGGAATTCCCGCTCGTCCACGACAATGTGTTTCAGAATATTCTGGAGCCGTTCGACAACGAGGCGCATCCGAACGGTTGTGAATCGCTCACCGATGGAAATTCATCCGGCGGCGCCACGTCCAGCATTGGCTTGGTGTTCTACAACAATATCGTTCGGCACACGGCCAACGGTGTAGTAAACGTCTGGTCAGCGCCCGCGTTCAGCCGCACGTCCTACTTGTTCAACAACGTTGTTTACGACGCCCCGGCGAACGTCTTTGACATTGCCAACCCGCTTTCAAACTGCTGCGGCAGCGCGGTGGTGGTCAATAACACTATAGAATGCGGCCCGGATTCCGACCCTACCTCCACCTGCACGGGCACGGCCAGCGATTTGATTCTGAGCGGCACGGCGTTTGAGAACAATCATTTCATTACCAGCACCAGCGATTATCTGGACTGTTCTGCCACCAGCGGAAGCTGCGGCACGGCGAGCAACAACGTTCCGCAGTCGAAATCCACGGCAAATGGTCAGGGTTATAGTTCGTCGGAGACGTATGCGTTTTCACCAACGGCCTCTTCCAATTCCACCGTGGGCGCGGGCACGAATCTGACCAGCATTTGCAATATCTCTTCGGTGCTCGCGCCGCTGTGTTCAGATACGACCTACGCGGTGACGGAGAACACGTCGAATACAGCCTATCCGGTGATTGTGACAAACGCCCGAACGACGAATCCACGGCCCGCCACCGGCGCATGGGACGCGGGCGCCTACGAGTTTGCCAGTACTACGCCACCGACGGCTCCCTCGGCGCTCCTGGCGACGCCTCACTAAACTTACTCCGGCGGTGGCCCTGACGCCGGCTGGGGCTCCTACTGCAAAGTTGATTTCCGAACGGGGCTACTGAGATTCCCCGAGTTTGGTTTGTCGGTCATTCCTCCGCCCGATGTGGACCTATGCCTAAGACGCTCAAGAAGCGTGAGACCATATAGTTAATGAGAATAATATTTATATGCAATGAATATCCTCCACGCCCGCATGCGGGCATTGGGACGGCCGTACAAACCATCGCGCGAGGCCTTTCGAAGCGGGGCCATCAAGTGACGGTCGTTGGCCTGGGGGATGCGAACGAGGAGACCAGGGACCAAGGGATCCGAGTAGTTACGCTACAAATGAATACGCTACGGTACGTGGGCAATCTTTTGTCGCGCCTCCGCTTGCGGAGATGGCTGTCCGCCGCTGCGAAAGCCGGGCTGGTAGACTTGATTGAGGTGCCCGATTCCGCAGGCCTCTTGCCTTTTGGGATCAATGATTGTGCCGTCGTGGTACGTCTGCACAACTCATTTACAGTTGTGAATAAGCTTACTGGAGAAGGGGCTGGCCGGGGAATCTCCTTCTACGAACGGTGCACTGTCACCAGGAATCGCAATTGGATCGCCGTGTCAAACGCCGTCATGACGTTAACTCGAAGAATTTTTGAGGTGTCGCCTGAGAGGGGAGCGGTAGTTCATAATTCTGTGGACTCAGTTCCTTCCATTCTTCCCGAGCTGCCTGACCTGCCTGGCAGATTCGTGTTCTTTGCCGGAAACGTCCGAAGGATAAAAGGAGCAGACGCGCTGGCGGAGGCAATGCGCGATATTATGACTGAACGACCTGACCTGCATCTCGTATACGCGGGGGGAATTTTCAAAGAGAACGGCCGACTGATTTCTGAGACCATATCGGAGATACTCGGGCCAAAGATGAAGGATAGGGTCCACTTTCTGGGCCGCTTGGATCGAGAAAAGATCTGGGCTTGCATGCGACGGGCTAAGGTGTTTGTGCTACCCAGCCATATCGAGGCCTGTCCCCTCGTTGTCTTGGAGGCGATGAGCTGCGGCGTGCCCGTGGTTTTCACAAAGTACCCTCCTGGCCCGGAGCTTGTGGTGGATGGTGAAACCGGCCTGCTTGCGGATCCCTTCTCTCCGAAAGATCTTAGCGAAAAAATTAGCAGCATCCTAGATGATCCTGCATTGGCGAATCGACTTTCCAGGAATGCCCAGACAGCAGTTGCTGAAAGGTTTTGTCCAGGGAAGTGCCTGGATGCCACCGAGCTGTTTTACGAGGAATGTTTGAGGGCGTAAACGCTTTTGGTGACAATTTTCAGCGAATAGCATGCTCTTTGTCGGCACGATTGTTTGCGCCAAAGAAGTGCTTATGCCGTTGACGGATTCGGGGCGTAACTAGTGGAACCGCAAAACATCAGATTCGGCGGCGGCGCTACTTCCACGGTTCTTCACCCCTTCGTGGCGTTCGCGATGCTGATCGCGATTGTGTTGATATTTCTGCTGCCTCGGAAACAAATAATCGTACCCTTCCTCTTGATCGTATTTTTGGTCCCGCTCGGACAGGTCGTAGTTGTGGGTGGCGTCCACTTGATGGTGTTTCGCCTTGTTGTCCTCTCTTGTTTGCTCCGGCTCATGAAGTTCGGGGCCTCGCTGAAAACGACATGTTTTCCTGGTGGATTTGGTGTTATCGACCGCTACTTTACACTTTGTACGGTGGTTTCTGCATTGGCATGCGTCCTTCTCTGGCAGGAGACGCAGCTTCTGATCAATCAGTTAGGCAGGCTTATCGACGTTCTCGGGGGCTACTTTGTCCTGAGATTCTTAATCCACGACTCGGAGGACACGCGGCGCACAATCAAGGCGTTTGCCATCATTGCCGTGATTATGGGAATGTGCATGATCAACGAGCAGTTGACCCACCGAAATATCTTCGGACTGCTCGGAGGAGTCGCGCTGATCCCGGCGGTGCGCGAGGGACAGACGCGTTCACAGGGAGCGTTTGAGGTATATATCACGGCGGGCGTCTTTGGCGCCACCCTCGTGCCATTGTTCCTTTGGCTGTGGTCGGAGGGAAAATCCAGGGCTGCCGCCTTCCTGGGAATGGTCGGAGCGACCATTATGACGGTTACGTCCAACTCTAGTACGCCCCTTCTCGGCTATGCGGCCGGCCTACTGGGGCTCGGATTCTGGCCGATGAGGAAGAGGATGCGTGCATTCCGATGGGGACTTGTACTCCTACTGATCAGCTTGCACTTGGTGATGAAAGCGCCTGTCTGGGCACTGATCGCGCGGATTGATCTCACTGGTTCCTCGTCGGGGTATCATCGCATGATGCTCGTGGACAACTGCATCCGGCATTTTAGAGACTGGTGGCTCATGGGGGTCAAGGAATACAACACTTGGGGATGGGACACATGGGATCTATCGAATCAGTATGTATCGTACGCACTCACTGGAGGGTTGGCGGGGCTGGCGATGTTTATTCTCGTCATCTCCCGCGGCTTTGGGGCACTGGGAGTGGCGAGGAGGACTGTAGAGGGAAACCGCAAGCAGGAGTGGCTTCTCTGGTGTCTCTGTGCCGCCCTTTTTGCCCATGTAGTATCCTTCTTCGGAATTGGATACTTTGACCAGA
The DNA here is from genome assembly GCA_030038255.1 of Candidatus Sulfotelmatobacter sp. GTDB lineage: Bacteria > Acidobacteriota > Terriglobia > Terriglobales > Acidobacteriaceae > Sulfotelmatobacter. Next base: position 28,584 of record JASHPH010000124.1, read on the forward strand.
TTCAGTTTTCCTGGTACGCACTCTTGGCCATCATTTCCTCAGCCGTCGCATCCGCAATGCGCTTGCCCGTCCCCCATGCCCAGGAGGCGCTTGCGTCGAGTTACCAATCCCGCGCGGCCATAAACTGGGGCATGCCGGAGAGGAATCTGTGAGCCTCAATGGTGAGCGTCTCCGGTACCGTAGAGCCATTCTCTCAGGTTGGGTGCGGACTGCATTTGTTACACGGCCTGGCAGTGGGTTATCGGGCCCTTGGTCGCGGCGGCGAACTTGCCAGATTGTTCTGCATCTCTGGGCTGGCTAATTTGCTCGCTAGCGACAGGACCGCCCATCCTTCGCTGCCCCAGGGCTTGAGCCGGCACTTGAGCCACGGGCGACTAACGTGGACAGTTTGGGATTGCGAAGTCATCACAGTCGTACGAACTGCAGAGTGAGCGCAGAAACTCTTGCCGCAGTAGCATTCCGTTTATGGAGAATTGTCTTCGTCGAACGTCGGCTGCCCATCCGTTGGTGGAAGCTCTACTACCATTTCTTGAGCCAACTCGGAATGCGATTTGTGACTGTTAGGCCGCGGAACGGGTACAAGATTAAGGGTTACACTCATTCTTTTTGGATGTTTTACGAAACCTGGAGCAAGAAGGACTACGACATTCCCGGTTTCACATTGTCCCACGGCATGACGGTTGTGGATGTGGGAGCCAACCAGGGATTTTTCACGCTTTACGCGGCAAGCAAAGGGGCAACCGTTTACGCATTCGAACCTTGTGCTGATAATTTCGATGTCTTGAAGTGGAATGTAACCAGGAACGGCCTGGAAGACCGGGTGAAACTCTTCAACGTAGCAGTGACCAGCAAGAAAGGCGAGGTTTCACTGTTCGTCGGAAGGGACCCGTCTGGAAATGTTCTGTCCGAGACGGTGTCCACTTGCAACCCAGATCCGGGAGGAAAAACTTCAAACGTGAACCTAGTCAGTTCGGTGACCCTAGACTCGCTGCTTTCTGATTTGAATATCTCGCGGTGCGACCTCTTGAAGGTGGACTGCGAAGGCGCGGAGTACGAAATCCTTCGGAGCACCTCGCCTGAGTCGTTCCGCAAAATCGGGAGGGTTTCGATGGAGTGTCACGAACGACGAATGGAAGAGGCCGCAGCGATCCTCAGGGATGCCGGCTTTGAAACTTCGTGTGAGGATTTCGGTTGGCTGGGAATGCTCAAGGCTACAAACAAATCTCTGGAACAGCCTCATACCATGTAATCGAAGCGTCGTACGCCTCGTCTTGACCAGAGCAGTAGGCGATGTGGCCGTCAATCGGCGGTCCACAGGATGAACTAAGAGCCCGAGAATATGAAGCGTCTTCAGGTTTTGTACACCTTCCCCCTGCGGTTGGGTGCGGACCGCATCTGTTACACGGCCTGGCAGCAGGTGAACGGATTGGCCGCGGCTGGGGCTGATTTGCTGGTGATGCCGGCTTCCCTCGCTCGACCGGTTCCGCCCGGGGTAAGGGTTCAGGCGACGTTGGCGTGGGGCAAGATGCGCGTGCCCTTCCGTCTTGTGGGCACCATGCGCGCCATCGCTATGCACGACTCGATTGTGGCCCGGCGAATCGAGCAGCTCGCGCGACATATTGACATCGTCCACACCTGGCCATTGGGGGCGCTTCAAACTCTCAAGACGGCGGCGCGGCTGGGAATTCCGACCGTGCTGGAAAGACCCAATGCACATACCGGTTTTGCTATGGAGGTAGTGCAGAGGGAATGCGAGCGCCTGGGGGTCACCCTGCCTCCGGATCATGAGCATGCCTACAACGCAGCGAAACTGCATCGGGAAGAACAGGAATATCACGCCGCCGATCGGCTGCTCTGCGCTTGTGACTTCACGGTCCGTACCTTTCTTGACAAGGGCTACCCCCGCGAGAAGTTGGCGCGCCATATCTACGGTTTCGACGAGAAGGTCTACTACCCCAGCAGCGAACCGCGCGCCTCGAAGCGCGGACTGACCATGTTATTCGTTGGCGTGTGCGCAGTGCGCAAGGGCGTGCACTACGCGCTCGAGGCATGGCTTAAGTCCCCGGCTTCCAAAGACGGGACCTTCCTGATCGCCGGGGAGTTCTTGCCGAGCTATCAGGAGAAGCTGGCGGCCATGCTTGCAGATCCGAGCGTCAAGGTACTGGGACATCGAAACGATGTGCCGGAACTGATGCGCAAGAGCGACATTCTCGTTCTGCCCAGCATTGAGGAAGGCTTCGGACTCGTTATCACGGAAGCGATGGGGTCGGGTTGCGTCCCGCTGGCCTCGGAGGCGTGCACGGAAATCTGCAACCACATGAAAACAGGCCTAGTGCACCGGGTCGGGGACGTGGAAGCGCTGACCAGACAGATAACCATGCTCCACGAGGACCGCGCCCTGCTCGAAAAACTCCGAACGGCCTGTCTCGAAGCGGTTCCGCAGATCACCTGGACCGCAGCTGGCCGTGTGCTCCTGCGGGTCTATCGAGAAACCATTGTCGCTCACTCCGCCGGAATGCTCTCCGAGGCTGGTCAATCTCAACAGGCAATCTGTCTCAGTTAGGTCAAGGGGTTGGCGAACCTGCTTCGCACGAGAGCGTGAATAATAAGAAACGATCCGGTAGCCAAGCGAAGAGCGGCGCCAGACCCGAAAATCGCCGCGCCGTCGCATTCCGTGCTTGCGGGCAACCCGGACCTGAAGCGGCATCGATCGTGCCATGAAGACGGAATCCAAGCATTCATTCGGATACTACCTGCTGCTGTGTCTCGGCACAGCCATGGCGCTCTGCGCGGCTGTGGAGTTTACCTGCCTCTTCCTGGGTATCGCTCCGCTGTTTACGCCGAACCCCCCGCTGAATGAGAAATTGCGGTTCATCCGCGAAAATCCGCCGGGAAATGCATCCATAGGTCTGATCAGCGGGGCGAGCGTGGCGTTGAACGACATCGACAGCGACCTGCTGGAGGATGCGGAGCACCGGCCGTTCCTCAATCTTGGGGCCAACGGCATCTCGGTTCCGACCTCGCAGCGAGTTTACGACCAGTTGTCAGACCTTTTTCCCATCCGCGAAGTGATTTTTGCCGTGGACCCGCTGGAAATACGCGATACCTACCGGTTGGACATCCAGATCCCTACGCCTGTGTTTCGGCGATACGTACTGGGCAAGATGAGTTTCGTGGAGGAATTTGCCTACAGGGACATTCCCGGACTGATGTCCTATTGGAAGAACTGGCGCGATTACCGAACGCGTACCGCACCCACGTCACTGGTGTTCTCAAAAACCGGCGCCGTGCCGCTGGAGATTGGGCAGGAAAATGCAGATCCGCGGGCGTGGAGCGGCGAGACCATCGATCCGGAAATGACCTGCCTACACTGCACAGAGGACTTGCAGCGGTTCTGCAGCGAGGTGCGGTCCCAGGGGCGGCCGTTCACGATTGCGCTTGGGCCGATCCGGGAGCAGGTGCTCAGCAGCATGTCAAAGGTCCGTGCCGTGGTCACGGACCGGCAGGCCAGGATTCGCAGCGTAGCGGAAGCCTGCGGGGCAGGCCTGTTTGATCTGACGGGTTTCGCACGCTTCAACGATTCCTGCTTCGCAAATTCCGTCCACCTGAATGCCAATGGTATGCACGCGATGACGGAGCAACTCGAGAGGTTTCGTCGCGGTGAATCGCTGGCGAGAAACATGGAGATTTCCTGTGCGCCGCTTCCGATTGCCCGCAGCGCAGGCGGCGATCACGCGCAGGCGCCGTCGCCGTGACTGCCATCCAGGAAGACCGTCACCGGAAAACTCGCCGGCTTTGTTTGAAATGGCTGCTGATCGAGGGAAATAGATGGAGAGTACACAAATTCTTGAAAAGTTAGCGGGAATCATCCGTGATGTGCTGGACGACCAGAACGTGCAACTCGCGTACGAGACTACGGCCGCGGAAGTGGAGGGCTGGGATTCCGTCACACACATCAGCATTGTTGTTGCGACGGAAATGGGATTCGGCGTCAAGTTCAAGACGGCCGAGCTGGAACAACTCCGAAACATCGGAGAGTTTGTGTCCTTGATTGATCGAAAGCTAAGGGCCAAGCAGGGCTGAGATCCGATGGTATTTGCCTCGTACTCTTTCCTTTTTGTTTTCCTGCCCATCGCGTTCGCCGGGTATTACCTGGCGGCCAGATTCGGTGCGACTTGCGCTATCGCTTGGCTCACGCTGAGCTCACTGGCGTTTTACGCGGCCTGGAACCCCGCGTTTGTTTTGCTTCTGCTCTGCTCGATTGCGTTCAATTATCGGATCGGCCGGGCATTGCTGGCACGAAGCGACGAAGAAGACAGCCGACCACGCAACCGGCTGCTTGCGCTGGGGATCGCTGGAAACATTCTTCCTCTGGCTTACTTCAAGTATCTGGGGGCGGTTCTATCGTTCGCGCATCGTATGTCCCTGGTATCTCCAGAGTTCGATTTCAGGGTAATCCTCCCGCTTGGGATTTCCTTTTTTACGTTCACGCAGATGGGGTATCTCGTGGACTGCCATGAGGGCGAGGGCAAAGACATCGATGTCATCCGCTACTCGGCTTTCGTTACCTTTTTCCCGCACTTGATCGCGGGGCCGATTCTCCATATCCGCGAGATCGGGCCGCAACTCCTGAACTCCGACACATTTCAGCTGCGATGGAAAGACGTGGCTGTGGGCATTTCCTTTTTCATCATCGGACTTTCCAAGAAGGTTCTCCTGGCGGATCCCCTAGCGGAGGTGGTGAAGATCGGTTTTGCACATCCGGGGGACTTCCAGATGTGCACTTCCTGGCTTTACGCGCTGGCGTATTCACTGCAGTTGTATTTCGACTTTTCAGGTTACTCGGACATGGCCATCGGCCTGGCTGCGATGTTCGGGATCCGGTTTCCGATCAACTTTGATTCGCCCTATAAGTCCACGAGCATCATCGATTTCTGGCAGCGCTGGCATGTGACTTTGACGCGGTACCTCACGCTGCTTCTGTACAATCCCATCGCATTGCGCATTCAGCGGCGCAGAATGGCCGCAGGGCTGGGCCAGTCGCGCCGCCAGCAGCAAAGCCTTGGCGCGTTTGTCTCGCTGGTTGTGGTCCCGGTCTTCTTTACGATGACGCTCGCGGGGATCTGGCATGGAGCCGGCTTTCAATTTCTAGTTTGGGGATTGATGCACGCTGTTTATCTGATCGTTAACCACGCGTGGCGGACGTATGGTCCGAAGCTGGACCGGAAGAAGATGAGCCGCTACCTAGCGGCAGGCATCACAGCATCCAAAGTGCTACTCACTTATGTGGCCGCGGTAGCTGCCATGGTGATGTTCCGCGCCTCATCAGTTCACGATGCTCTGGGAATGCTGGGAGGCATGATCGGATCGCACGGCTTTGACGCGTTTCCCGTGCCCAGTACCGTGATGGCAGTGCTCCAACGGTTGGGGCCATTCCATACGTATCTGGCAAAGAATCATCACATTCTCGCGGTCCCCGTTGACGACAGCACCCCGGGGCCAGCGGGCCTTGCGCTCCGATTTTTCATCGTTTGGGCACTTCCAAACAGCCAGCAGATTATGTCGAAGTTTTCCCCGACTTTGACGGCCATCCGGGCGGGGTCGCCGCACTGGCTCGCTTGGCAGCCAACGACGCGGTGGGCCCTGGCGCTTGGCCTGCTGCTGGCTATTAGTCTTATGTCGCTTCAACAGACAAAGGTATTCTTGTACTTCCAGTTCTAGGAAGTTCAATGAGGTGACCGAGACGACCAGCCCGGGCGCTAGGCAGGGGATGTGGCCAGTTAGAAGAAACGAAGAATTCTCTTCCTGCGATACTCTGCTTCGACAAAGCGCGCTTCTACAGTATGGGAACATTTTGTGCCCAGAATTTGGGAAACGATCTTGTGCAAACAGTATCATCGAGATGACTAAGGCTGTAATTAAAACGCAACTGCCCGGCCGAACCAAAGAGCAGCGCGGGAGTTTGGAGGACGTGCGGACCGTCCCCGGGCGTCTCAGGAGATCCATTCGCTTCCGCTGATGGCGATTGCAATCCGGTGGGCTTTGCGGTTGGGCCTCTCAATTTAATCAAAGAGTGTATTAACCATGGATAGCACCAGGCGCAAGATTGATGCTCGTTTCGACGACCCCCTATTCATTTTGCAGAAGATATTGGGACACTTGTATTCTTTTTGGATCAGCAGGACCTACCCCTTCGCATCCAAAGGCAGTAAGCTGTACATCCAATATGGGTGCGAGCTTTCTCGTTATTCTGCACCGTACATCAGGCTCGGGAGTTGTGTCCAAATTCGCAAAGACGCCTGGCTGAATGTCGTGGCAGTGAAGGGGGACCAGGTTGATCCCATCATCGTGCTCGACGACGACTGCGTCATTGCCAGACGCTGTGTGATTTCGGCTAAAAACGGCGTCCATCTCGAACGGGGGGTCATGCTCGCGCCTTCCGTGCTCATCATGGATCACAACCACGCCCACGAGAGCCTAACAGGCCCGATCGTCGGCCAAGGTGTTTCAGGTGGTGGCAAGATTCGAATCGGAGAAGGAAGTTGGATTGGCCATGCAGCTGCCATCGTGTGTGACAAGGGGGAGCTGGTTCTCGGTCGGAACTGCGTTGTAGCTGCTAATGCCGTAGTTACCAGGAGCGCTCCACCCTACTCCGTTCTTTCCGGCAATCCCGCTAGAGTGGTGAAGCAATTCGACCCCGCCAAGCAGGTCTGGGTGCTTGGATCCTCTCGCGCGACGGACACCGCGCCCGCGAAATGAACTCAGATTCCCATTTTGATATTTTCTTGCGACCGTTCGGAACTTCAGCGGGATCGTTCTTTATCCGAAATTGGACGCCGATTCGAGGGCGTAGAGGTGCGTACGCAGCAGGTGAGAATTAAAATCCGCTTACTCGGTTCTATTTCCATGCTTCTTTGAGAATCGATTTGCCAGGGTCGCGTGTCATGTCAGGCGGTGGTTGAGTTCTCGCGCACCAATTGGATGAGCAATTGTGACTCAGCAAACTTCTCGAACAAGATTTGTTCGACCCGCGGGCCCAGTACACGCATGTGACGCTCTTGGACCTGAGTGTGAATTATTGGTCGGACGAGAAGTCTAGTTGGTAGCCTAGGATGAAGCTCGGATTCCGTCAACTCACCGATTTGAGGTGAGAAGTCCGACACAGGGAAGATGGGGCGCTCCGTGTCATTCAGCAGCTTGGTCAAGAAACTCCTGGACCGCAGGGGGCTACGATCTCTCTTGATTCCTCTGGTGAGCCACCGGGCGAGGACGAAGGGGAAGGGCCTTAAGAGAATCTTTTACGATCACGGGGTGTGGATTCACGAAAGCTCTAGCGGCTACTTCGTTTTCCACGAGCCTGTTGCTGGATTAGATATGGCAAACATCTGTGCTCTAGCTCGAGAGCATTTCCTGTGGGGATACACGCCGAGCAGTGGCGACGTTGTTCTGGATGTCGGGGCGGGGGTGGGCGAAGAGGCCCTGCTGTTTTCGAGACAGGTTGGCGAGCGCGGCAAAGTGATCTGTGTAGAGGGCCATCCCCGAACCCACAGGTGTTTGGAACAGCTTATCAAATATAATAATTTAACTAATACTGTATCCCTTCAGCTGTTAGTTACGGAGCCGGACGTCGAGCACTCTATTATCGAAGACTCGCACGATTACCTCACTAACAGCATCATGAGCTCCGTCGGATTCTCAGTTGGGGCTACCACCGTTGATGCCATTTATCAGAAGTTGGGCTTAGATCGCGTCAATTTTATGAAAATGAATATCGAGGGCGCAGAGCGATTGGCGATGAAGGGCATGACAGAAGCCTTGAAACGCACCGAAGTCCTCTGTATCTCGTGTCACGATTTCTTGGCTGAAGAAACCGGAAATGAATTTTTCAGAACAAAGAGTGCAGTCAGAGAGTTCCTGCAGCACCACGGTCTCAAGGTCGTTGAAAGGCTAGGAGATGGCCTCCCACCGTATCTTAGGGATCAGCTGTGGGCCTATAATGAGAATTTAAAGCGGTCGGTGCAGCTGACTGGCAGCCCGAACTAGAGGGGAACAGAAATCTCCTGAGTGGCTGGCAGTCCGTTCCGGTTTTGATTTCCACTTATGATACTACCGAGCAATCTATCCCAGCGGTTGAAGGTATTCTGGCACAGACGTATCCCTGACAGGAAATCATCGTGGTCGATGATGGTCCCACAGCCCGCACAACTAGGAGAGACAACAGGAAGTGCTCATCCCGGTGCTATACGACCACACAGTTTGATTAGTGCTTCCATTTGAGTTGTCGGAACGTGCGTGATTCCTGATGAGAAGTATGCTCCAAACCGTCCATCCAACGTGTGCCACTTTTGAAGACCATGAGGGAGTGCCCTCCCGACTCCTCACGGCACTCAACAGTCTCTGGGTGTCCGCAACCTACCCGTTTGGAGGCAAGGGGCGCAGCTTGCGGCTTCACCATGCTAGTGAGATTTCGCGCAGCATCGCGCCATGTATCTCGCTTGGGAGCCACGTCGATATTGGCAAGCACACCTGGTTCACATCTTGGGTAGAGAGTCGTCTGAAAATAATTATTGAGGACGAATGTCGAATCGGCGCGCGGTGCACGATAAGCGTCGCGAATTGCATTCACCTGGAGCGCGGCGTCGTCCTTGCACCCGACGTGCTGCTCATGGACCACGCCCATGCATACGAAGATGTGAGCCGGCCGATTAAGGTGCAGGGTGTCACGCCTGGCGGCAGGATCCGAATCGGGGAAGGGTCCCGGATTGGCCGGGGAGCGGCTATCTTGTGCGATAAGGGTGAACTCGTTCTGGGCCGGAATTGCGTGGTGGCCCCGCACGCGGTGGTCACCCGGAGCTTTCCGCCGGATACTGTGCTTTCGGGAAATCCGGCCCGTTCCGTGCAGTAGCCCGAACGAGGGGGCATTTGCGGTCGGTTGGCAGGAAAGGAGAGCCTGTCTGGCAGGGCGGCGCGGGATGAAAGAGAGTTTCTTGGATCGGAGCTTCGTATCCTTTGGCGAGTTCCACCAGGCGGTGGGGGAGGACCCCCTGACGTGGTTACCGCGGACGGCCGGAAAGCTACGCACGCTGTGGCTGAAGTGGACCTATTCGTTTGCTTCGTTTGGCAGGGGCTCTTGGGCGCACTACTCCTTCCACGTGGAGCGATCCATTGCACGCTACATCTGTATCGGCGAAGACGTGGGCTTTGGGCGTGATGCACGACTGGATGTCTCCTTAGCTCCCAGTACGAATTCGCCGGCCATCATTCTGGAGCAAGGCTCCGGCTTACAGCGGCGCTGCGTGATTTCGGCACGAAATCGTATTCACGTGATGCGAAACGTCATATTCGGCCCTTCCGTACTCGTGGTGGATCACAACTGCGAGATTGAGAAGGGAACCGAGCCCGCAGGCCGTACTCAAGAAGCCGGGGGTGGGACCATCCGTATCGAAGAGGAGTGCTGGATTGGATTCGGTGCCTCCATTATTTGCAAGCAGGGTGAACTGGTGATCGGACGTCACTGTGTGGTGGCTGCGAATTCTGTTGTTAGGAGCAGCATTCCTCCCTATTCGGTGGTCATGGGGGATCCGGCGAGGGTCGTGAAGCAGTACGATCCTTCCAAGGGAAAATGGGTGTTGGGATGCGCCCGGCCCACCTCCGCTGTGGATAGGCAAAACCCACCCCACAATGCCAGCTCTCTTTCTTGAAGCGCAATTTGCAGCCTGATCCTTACGCGGGCCTCTTCCAGTGCCTAGTCGGCAACAGTCCTCGAATACAGTGTAGAGGTACTCTCGTCCCATGGGCCCTGAACTTGTATTATGAGCATGATAATCGTTCGTAGGGCAAGCGGAGGAGCAGCAAAAACCTCATGAGCACTCTCATAGAACCCATTGTGCAGGGCGAGAACACAGACTGGCAAATCGCGCCCCCACGCGGATGGTTTGAACTCGATCTGAAAGAAATCTGGCGCTATCGCGAGCTTCTCTATTTCTTCGTCTGGCGAGACCTGAAAGTGCGCTACAAGCAGACGGCCATTGGCGTGGCCTGGGTGGTCATCCAGCCCCTCATGGCCATGCTGGTGTTTACCTTGTTCTTCGGGCGACTAGCGAAAATGCCGTCGGGAGGCTTGCCGTACCCAGTGTTCTATTATTCGGCGCTGCTGCCCTGGTTGTATTTTGCCGCGTCTCTGGCGCTGACTTCGAATACGGTCGTCGAGCACGAGAGGGTTATCACCAAGGTCTATTTCCCCAAGATGATTCTGCCGTTTTCTGCGGTGCTCTCGGGACTCGTGGATTTTGGCATTGGGTTCATCCTGTTGCTGGGGATGATGTTTTACTACCACATGATCCCCACCTTCGCGACATTACTCGTCCCTCTCTTTCTCCTCCTGGCGGTAATGACGGCGCTGGCAGTGGGACTGTGGCTCTCCGCCTTGAATGCGATCTATAGGGACGTGCGCTACGTAATTCCCTTTATGGTGCAGTTCTGGTTGTTTGCGTCTCCAGTGGCGTATCCGAGCACGTTGGTGCCTGAGAAGTGGCGCTGGCTGTACGGACTGAATCCCATGGCCGGGGTCGTGGAAGGCTTTCGTTGGGCGCTGACGGGGCATGGTCAAGCGCCGGGAGTCCTGATCTTGGTTTCCGCCGGGACCGTGTTGCTGCTGTTTCTGGGTGGAGTGGTCTTCTTCCAGAAGATGGAAAGCCAGATTGCGGATGCAGTCTAAACTATGAGCGACGTAGCTATCAGGATTGACCGGATTTCGAAACGCTACACAATTGGTAAGCGCGAAAAGTACTTGGCTTTGCGCGACGTTCTGGCCCAGGCGCTGAGTGCCCCCCTTCGTCTCCTCCACGGCCGAAACGGAGACTCGACAGAGCCAGCTTCTGAGTCGTTATCGTTTTGGGCGCTGAAGGACATCTCCATGGATGTTGAACAAGGTGACATCCTGGGTCTCATTGGCCGAAATGGCGCGGGGAAGACTACACTGTTAAAGATCCTGACCCGCATCACCAGGCCCACAACGGGCCGGGCCCAGGTGCATGGCCGGGTGGGAAGCCTGCTAGAGGTGGGCACCGGCTTTCATACCGAATTGACCGGGCGGGAAAATACTTACTTCTACGGTTCGATTCTGGGAATGCGCAAAAGGGAGATCGAGCAGAAATTCGATGAGATTGTAGATTTCGCCGGAGTCGAGAAATTCCTGGACACACCGCTGAAGCATTACAGCAGTGGAATGCAGTCGCGGCTGGCGTTTGCGGTCGCGGCTCACTTGGAGCCGGAGGTCCTGCTCGTTGACGAAGTGCTTGCCGTGGGCGATCTCGAGTTCCAGCGGAAATGCTTGGGACGAATGGAGAAGGTCTCCCAGAGCGGTAGGACAGTGATATTCGTGAGTCACCAACTCCAACAGATCCGCAGGCTCTGCAAGAAAGTCGTGTGGCTGGACCAAGGACAAATCAGAATGGCAGGCCCGACGCTAGAAGTGACTGGCGCTTACGAAGCGGCTTTGCTATCGCGAGAAAACAACGGGCGGAGCTCCACGATTGGCTCTACAACAAAGGCCAAGTGCACACGGTGGGAACTGGGAGAGTCCGAAGACAGCAACTCGCACGTATTGAGATCGATGGGTCCGGTGCAGGTGAAGTTTAGGGTGGAGATCGGCGAACCACTCACCATGGTACATGTCGGAATTTCCTTACATAGTGCCGAGAACGTATTAATGTGGGGGACGGCGCACAACCTCGATTCACTCGGTCCAGGCGTGTACGAGTTTGTGTACGACCTGGCAGTGCTGCCTGTAAAGCCGGGCGCGTACCGCTGGCGGTTTGTCCTTTGCGACGAGTTCAAGGTTTTGGAGTTTTGGGATTGTAGCCCGGACTTTTTGATTGACACAGAACCGCTCGGACATCTGGACGAGCAGTGGGCCGGCATACTTAACCTTGCCAATGACCTCGCGATTTACGATGAATCAGGGAGCCAGCCCGACATCCGTGCCGTTCGCGGGCGTATCTGGACCTCGATTCGCTTCCGCTGAAGGAAGGCCGGGATGACTCGGTGCCTTCTATGGAGGAACTACCGGGGAAACCTATGAGCTGTCGACCCCTCGTCTCGGTTGTTATTCCCACTTACAATCGAGCCCAACAAACCATCGCAGCCATGGAAAGTGTCTTGGCACAGACGTATCCCTACCGGGAAGTCATCGTGATCGATGATGGTTCCACGGACGGATCCGGTGCAACTATCCAGCGATTTCTAGATCAACGAGAAAACGGAAACGACCACACCGAACAAATCCGCTATTTCAGCCAATCGAACCAGGGCCCAAGCGCTGCCCGGAACTACGGAATCGAGAAGGTGCGAGGTGAATACATCGCCTTCCTGGATTCGGACGACGTCTGGCTGCCGGAAAAACTAGATTGGCAGATGAGAGCATTCGAACGGTTTGGGGGCGACTGTGGGGCCTGTATCACAGATGCGTGCATGGTGGACGATGCGGGAACGGAACTGAGCACGTTTCAAACGAGTGGTCGACATTACGACGAGGGCCTAGGAATCGAACCGGACCCCGTCCGGTTGCTCGCAAAAGCGTTCTGCGGTTATTGGGTTTCCACTTTGCTGGCACGCACCGACCTCGTCAAGCGAATCGGCGGGTTCGACCCCGATGTCCATTTCGCGGAGGACCGCGATTTTTATTTTCGTTTATCGCTAGTCACTTCCATCGCCTATGTCAACAAGCCACTCGCCCGCACCGATCGGAGGAGCTCGTTAATTGGTTCGGATTGTCGGCCCTGGGAGAAGGTCGAGGTGCGGCTTCGAGGGCAGGAGTATATGCTTGAAAAATGGTTGAGCATGGGCACGGTATTGCCTCGGGACGTGCGCGAGACAGTGGAGAGAAATTTGCGAGCTCTGCACTCGGAATGGACGAACTGGTACTTGGAAAATCGGCGATATGATGAGGCGCGTCAATCCGTGTCCAAGGCGGTCAAATACCAAATCACTTTAGGATTGACAATCAAGTGGGCGCTGACCCGCCTTGCACCAGCCCTCGCCAGGAGAATTACCCCAAAATCGAAGCTTTATCTTCGAGCTTAAAGGACAGATGACCTCATGTGCGGTATATCTGGAATATACAAGCTCCGCGACGGCCGTGTTGACCCTGACCAACTTACGGGCATGATTTCTACTTTGTCCCATCGCGGTCCCGATGGCCGGGGAATCCACATCGTCGAGAACTCCGGAGTGGGGCTGGCTCACGCCCGCTTGAGCATCATCGACATCGCGGGCGGCGCGCAGCCCATGTCAAGTGCGGACGGCAAGTTGTGGATCACCTTCAACGGTGAAATTTTCAACTACGTCGAGCTTCGTGAAGAGTTGATCCAGAAAGGGCACAAGTTCGCCAGCCGCTCGGATACCGAAGTCATTCTCCACCTCTACCAGGAGGAAGGCGAGAATTGCGTCCAAAAGATGAATGGTCAATGGGCCTTTGCAATCTGGGATGAAACCTGCAAGAGACTGTTCCTTTCCCGCGATCGAGTTGGTGTTCGTCCGCTGTTCTACACGTGCACCGGCGACAGTTTTCTTTTTGCCTCCGAAATCAAGGCGCTACTAGCCTGTCCGGAAACGGACCGGCAACTTGACTTGCAGGCCTTGGACCAATTCTTCACGTTCTGGGTGGCCCTCGCCCCGCGCACGGCGTTCAAGAATATCTTTCAGCTGCCACCCGGCCATTCGCTCAGGCTGGAAAACGGGCAGGTTAGGCTTTCGCAGTATTGGAGTCTAGATTACCCGACCGACGACGGCTTCCTGGACGGTCAGGAGGAACAGCTGGCGCAGGAACTTTTGGACCTCCTGCGGGATGCCACCCGCATCCGATTGCGTTCAGACGTGCCCGTGGGCGCGTATCTGAGCGGGGGGATCGACTCCACGGTCACCACGGCGCTCGCCCGTGCGCTCGTGGGGGACCGCCTGAGAAGCTTTTCCGTCAGTTTCGATGACGCGGAGTTTGATGAAAGCACGTACCAAAGGGAAGCCACCGAATTCCTGGGGACCCAGCACAGCGATATCCTCTGCACGTATGACGACATCGCTGCGGCCTTTCCCGAAATAATCCGGCATGCGGAGCAGCCCTTGCTGCGAACGGCCCCTGCTCCGCTCTATCAGCTGGCAAAGCTGGTGCGCGCGAGCGGATACAAGGTCGTCCTGACCGGAGAAGGCGCGGACGAGATGCTGGGCGGCTACGACATCTTCAAGGAGCTCAAGATCAGGCGTTTCTGGGGGCAGGATCCGAATTCCCGGATGCGGCCATTGCTGCTCAAGCGACTCTATCCGTATATGGAAGCAATTCAGAAGCAGCCCCCGGCATATCTAAAGAGCTTCTTTCACGTGACGACCGAAGACCTGGCTAACCCCTTCTTTTCGCACCTGCCGCGCTGGGAATTGACTGCCAAACTGAAGGCATTCTTTTCAGAAGAGGCGCGAGCGGAAATGCAGCCCGGCTTGGCCATGTTCGAGTTGGAGTCCATGCTGCCCTCCACGTTTTCCTCCTGGACCGCATTCAACCAGGCGGAGTTTCTGGAGGCTGCCTTTTTCCTGCCAGGCTACCTACTCTCAGCTCAAGGCGACCGCGTGGCCATGGCTCATTCGGTGGAAGGACGCTTTCCGTTCCTGGATCACCGTGTGGTTGCCTTCGCCGGCAAGCTTCCTCCCCGGTTCAAGATGAAAGTCCTGAACCAGAAATATCTGCTAAAGCGGGCTGTGGAAGGTCTCATCCCGCCGCGGATTCAAAAACGATACAAGCAGCCCTATCGGGCGCCGGACGGGAAGAGCTTTTTCGCGAAGTCCGTCAACTACGTTGATGAAATGCTGTCCGCGGCGACGGTGAAGCAGTTCGGGATCTTCCAGCCGCAAATGGTGGCGGGGCTGGCGGCCAAGTTCAGAAGCGGGCGCTCGGTTAGCATGAAGGACAACATGGCGCTGGTGGGTATTCTTTCCACGCAGCTCCTTCTCGCGCACTTTGTCCACGGGTTTGAAATGCCGGCGCACCATCCCAGCGCTGCCACGCTTGAGGCAGCGGTGTGAACGGCGCGGCGTTCAGCGCAACTGTTCATTGAGGAATTCCGCAGAATCCTAGTCCACGCAAATGCCACCTGCGATGGCACGCACGCGCAAACTGAAGGGGATCTGCTCCGGATTGGTGCTGGCGCTGGTGGAATCACCCATCGGAAAGAACCGGCACACGAAATCGAAGTTGAATGAGTTTGCAAGAATCATTGACAATGGATTCGGGCCGCAGGGCGGCATCGCCATGATGAAGTTCTGTTGCCGCGATTTCGATTCCACGACGGACATGAAACAGATGTTTGTGGATTACCGAGACGAGATGGCGGCGCTCCGTGAGGAATATCCCCGTCTCAAAATTGTGTATAGCACTGCCCCGCTGACCACCATGGAACCGGCACCCATAGCCTGGGTGAAGACCCTGCTGGGAAGAAGTACAGGGCGGGACCTGGACGCAAAGCGAGACGAATTTAACCGGCTGCTGCGCCAAACCTACGAGAAAACCGGATCAGTGTTCGATCTGGCGCAGGCCGAGTCTACGCGTCCGGACGGCTCGCGGTCGTATTTCCCGGGCGGCGACTAGAAGATTTATACGGTGGCTCCGGAACTCACCACCGACGGTGGCCATTTTAACGAATTTAGGGGGCAGGCAGCGGCGAGAGGACTACTTGAGGTCCTTTCAAGTCTCTGTGGGCCCCGGGAGCGTGTGCGTCGCAGTGATCCCTGGGGTCCAGAATGTTCGAGGAACTGAATTAACAGGAGAAATGAATCGTCATGCAGAAGACAGAAATCGCACTTCGTCTCCGAAGCTTCGTCGTTGAAAACTACCTGTTCGGCCAGGATGGCGGTTTGCAGGATACCGACTCTTTTCTCGACAAAGGCATCATTGACTCGACCGGCGTTCTCGAGTTGGTCGCCTTCCTACAGGAAACCTTCGGTATCACCGTGGAGGATCAAGATTTAGTTCCGGAGAACCTCGACTCGATCAATAACGTGTCCTCCTTCTTGCTGCGTAAGTTGAATCCTTCGGAGAGCGCCCCCGCGTCAGTGGTGGCACAAAGCCTCACGGAGAAGCGTCCTTGAGCACTCCTTCTCTTGTCTCCCCGTCTCTCCTCAAAATCGACCCGGCCCGCGAGGCAGAGCGCATCGTCGGAGCAGTCCGCGATATCGTGTTCAACCAGCTCAAGCGGAAGGGCGCAGTCGTGGGAGTGTCCGGCGGTGTGGACAGCAGCGTGGTGGCGTCTCTCTGCGTCCGCGCCCTGGGCAAAGAGCGCGTGCTGGCGCTGTTCACGCCGGAGGCGGATTCCTCCTCCGACAGTCTGCGGCTGGGCCGGCTGGTGGCCGATACGCTGGGCGTGCGCTCAATTCTGGAAGATATCAGCCCGATTCTGAAGGGGGCGCGGTGCTACGAGCGGCGGGATGAGGCCATACGGAGCGTCATTCCGGAATACGGAGCAGGCTACAAGAGCAAGATCGTGCTGCCCAACCTGCTCGACGCCAATCGCTACGCTTTATTCTCTGTGGTCGTGCAGTCGCCCGAAGGACTGACGAAAAAGGCGCGGCTGACGATGGATGCCTATCTCGGAATCGTGGCAGCGACGGACTTCAAACAGCGCACCCGCAAGATGATGGAATACTATTATGCCGACTTGCATCAGTACGCCGTCGCGGGGACTCCCAACCGTCTGGAATACGATCAGGGATTCTTTGTGAAGAACGGAGACGGTGCCGCCGATTTGAAGCCCATCGCTCATCTCTACAAGTCCCAGGTATACCAGTTGGCTGCATATCTGGGGGTTCCAGAGGAGATCAGGCGGCGTCCCCCGACGACGGACACGTATTCGCTGGAACAGTCTCAGGAAGAGTTCTATTTTGCCCTTTCGCTGGAGAAGATGGATTATTGTCTGTACGGAAGAAACAACGGAATACCGGCCGCAGAACTCGCCCCTCTGGCTGGCCTCGAGGAAGCACAAGTCGAACGTGCCTACGCCATGATTGATGCAAAGCGGAGGGTAGCCCGCTATTTGCATGCGGCTCCCCTTCTCGTGGAGTAGGCAGTTTTGGAATAAGTGCCCAGTCAGACGAAGAAAAGGTTCCGGTCCCCGGAGTCGGCAGACCGGTCGTGACAAAGCCTAATGAAGGCACCACTGCTTGCTCCGGGCGGAGCATCCGATCAGGCCTCCTCGCGAGGGAAAGAAACGTCCTGGAAGTGGCGCAGCAAAGAGCTTTTGCCTGGTACAAATTGCGCGAAGGAAGAGCCGATGTGGGATTTGGTTGACCGCATTTAAAGAAGCTTCGAATTCTGGTGGCGGGCAAACGCATCCCGAGACAGGAGTAGATCCGTGCAAGTGGAATCATTTCTGGAACAGAGCGCTAAGTGCTATCCGTCGAAGACCGCGCTGATCTGCGGTGACCGCCGGATGACCTACCGCGAATTGGAGGAGCAGGCGAACCGGCTTGCCCACTCAATGTTGAGCGAGGGAATTCAGCGAGGCGACCGGGTCGCAGTTTACCTGGACAACACAGTCGAGGCGGTCGTATCCATATTTGCAATCCTCAAAGCGGGGGCCGTGTTCCTGGTTGTCAACCCGACTACGAAGACCGACAAACTCCTCTACATTCTCAACAACTGCCGCGCCAAGGGCATCGTTCTGCCCGTTGCAAAATTCGGCGAGGTGCAGGAGAAGCTGGGCCAGGCCGCGCATCTGCAGTGTGTGTGGCTGGCGGGCGAGGGGGACGTAAGCGGGCTCGAATCGTCAAAACGTCTGCTGGGGCTTTCACGAGTGCTGGAGGATCTGCGGGTGCCGGCCCTGCCGCCGCGGAAAAAGTGCATCAACATTGACCTGGCAGCGCTGATTTATACCAGCGGGTCGACGGGTCGGCCGAAGGGTGTGATGCTGACTCACCTGAACATCGTTTCGGCGGCGACGTCGATCACCTCATACCTGGAAAACACGCCGGACGATATCATCATCAATCTGTTGCCGCTGGCTTTCGACTACGGGCTCTACCAGGTGCTGATGGCCTTCAAAATGGGCGCCGCGATTATCCTGGAGAAGTCGTTCGCCTATCCACACGCGGTTCTGCAGACCATCATCCGTGAGAAGGTGACGGGACTACCCATCGTGCCGACAATTTCGGCGATCCTGCTGCAGCTCGACCTTGCCGCGTACAAATTTCCTTCTCTGCGGTACATCAGCAACACGGCTGCGGCGCTTCCGACCGACCACATCCAGAAACTGCGGAAGTTGTTTCCGCACGTGACCATTTTCTCGATGTACGGGCTGACGGAATGCAAGCGTGTGTCGTACCTGCCGCCGGACCAGCTCGACATTCGGCCGACCTCGGTGGGGCGGGGAATGCCGAATGAAGAGGTGTACGTGGTGGACGAGAACGGACAGCGCGTGCCGCCGAACGTGGTGGGCGAATTGGTGGTCCGTGGCGCCAACGTCATGAAGGGTTACTGGGAGCTGCCGGCGGAGACCGCGGAACGACTGAGGCCCGGCCCCTTGCCCAACGAAATGGTGCTGTATACGGGCGATTTGTTTCGCATGGATGAAGAGGGCTATCTGTACTTCTTCGGGCGGAAGGACGACATCATCAAAACGCGCGGCGAGAAGGTCAGCCCCAAGGAAGTGGAAGATGTGTTGTACGCGCTGCCGGGGATCGCAGAGGCGGCGGTGATCGGGATGGCGGACGAAGTGCTTGGACAGTCGATCCGCGCGGTGGTGACTCTGCGCGAGGGCGCGCAATTAACGGAAAAAGAGGTGCTGCGGCATTGCGCGGAGCGGCTCGAGAATTTCATGGTGCCCCAATCCGTGGATTTTGTGCCTTCTTTGCCGAAGACAGGCACCGGGAAGATCAACAAGCGACTGGTGGCTGCCGCACAAATGGGAGAAGAGGCTTAGGCACGCCCGGCGACGAGTCAGTTCGACATATCAAAAGATTTGTACATTCCCGAAACTCCGACCGTAGTCTTAGACTGGGCAGGGATATCCGCAGAGTTCCACTTCGTCCCACACCTTTGAAAATAAATGGGTTAGATCGCCATTCCGTTCTTCCGTATCCCGCGATGGTTGGCTCTCAAACTGCTGCAGGATACTGACATCGAGGCCTCCGCAGACCGCCTTGGGCCAGCGGGACTGTGCGAACTTGCTATGATCGCAGCAGCTTGCACGACAGGGCGTTCAAGGTAGGAGCCATTGCCTGAAGAAACCGAGGATTTAAAACAGAGTCTTGATCGCGTCCTGGGAATTCTCAAGCGGCGCCGGTGGTGGATTCTGACCACGTCTTGCTGCGTTACGCTGGCCACGGTGTTGGTGTCTTTTGTCATGCCCGCGCAATACAAGTCTGAGGCCACGATCCTCGTGGAACAGCAGCAGGTACCGGAAAGGTATGTAACGCCGACTTCGACCTCGGACCTGATCCAAGCGCTTCAGGCCATGACTCAGGACATCCTGTCGCGCAGCCGGCTGCTGCAAATCATCAGTGAGTTCGATCTATACTCCGCGGAAAAGAAGCGGATGGGACCGGATGAGCTGGTGGAAATGATGAGAAAGAACATCGAGATCGAGCCGCTGGAGCCTGATCCCGTACGCCGGTCGGTTAATGCATTCAAGATCTCGTATGTGGGGAGCAAGCCGACGACTTCGCAAGATGTGGTGAGCCGTCTGACCTCGCTGTTTATCGTGGAAAACCTGAGGACGAGGGAAGATCAGGCGAAGGGGACGACGAGTTTTTTGGAAGGTCAACTGGCGGCGGCGCAGGCCGGCCTACAGGAGCAGGAAAAGCGGCTCCGGGATTTCAAGATGCAACACCTGGGGGAACTTCCGCAGGAGCAGCAGGGCAACCTGCAAATCCTGTCGGGCCTGCAGATGCAATTGCAGAACACTCAGGCGGCCCTGGGTCGCACGCACGAACAGCAGGTCTATCTGGAATCGCTTCTGGCCCAGTATCGTAGCCTGACACCCAAGACAGGTGGAGACCCCAACGCCATGGGGTCGGCGCGGGTTGCCGTGGTCGAGAGACAATTGACGGACCTGCGGACGAAGCGCGCTGAACTAGTGGCTCATTACACACCTGAGCACCCGGACGTGGTCAACATCGACCGGCAGATCACGCAAACGGAGGCGCTGCTGGAGACGCTGAAAAAGAACCAGAAGAACGCGCCCGCCGATGGGGGCACGAATGCAGCGGCTCTTCAAATCAACGAGGACGATGATCCCGCCGTCGCGCAACTGAAGAGCCAGCTAAAAGCCAACCAGGTAGAGGTCGCGAATCTCACAGCGGAACAGAAACAACTGCAAGCCCGTATTGGAGAATACCAACGCCGCCTGAACGACACTCCCGTGCGCGAGCAGGAGCTGTCGGATCTGTTGCGGGACTATACTCTTTCCCAGCAGAACTACGCGGACTTGGAAAGCAAGAAAACGCAATCCACATTGGCGACCCGACTGATTCAGAACCAGCAGGGAGAGCAATTCCGGATTGTGGATCCGGCCAGCTTGCCCAGCCGGCCATTCAGCCCGGACCGTCGCAAGCTGGGAATGGTGGGCGCAGGGTTGGGGTTGTTCCTGGGTGTGGGTTTGGCGATGGCTTTGGAAGTGAAGGACACGTCGTTCCGTTCCGAGAAGGAAGTGAACCAACTTCTTGCGCTTCCGTTTGTGTTGGGAGTGCCAGTTCTCCTCACGGCCTCCGAAGAATCCCGCCGCTCGCGGACTCGGATACTGGAATGGATCGCGGGCTCCTTTTTGGTCACCGTCGTCCTCATGGTGGAGGCGTTTGTTTTGCTGCGAGGCTAAACTGTTGCGCAGAGACAGGACTTAACCCAGCTGATGATGAACCGATCCAGTTATTGCGAAAAAGTTATCCGCGCGCGGGGCACAGCCAAGTTGCGGTGCAGTGCGGCCGCGAAATGCCGGCGCCCAGGTCCCGGATGGTGAGGGGAGGCGCTCGGTGAGCCGCGTTTACGACGCACTGCGCAAGCTCGAGGAACAGACCAAGGAATCGGCGCGGGAGGCGGTAAGCCCGCCGCCGAAGACGGTCGTTGTTCCCCCCAAGAACTTGGAGCAGTTGCTCTCCGCACCGGTTCTGGAAGCACGGGTGGCGCCGGATGACCGGATTGTGGTCTACACCGATCGCCGCGGCCCAGGGGCAGAGAGATTCCGGCTAATCCGGATCGCCCTGCGGAATTCGCAGGCGGGCAAAGCGCAAAAGGTCTTGCTGATCACCAGCCCGCTACCGCGAGATGGTAAATCCACCGTGGCGCTGAACTTGGCCACGTCGCTGGCCGAGGAAGGAAAAGTGAAGGTGCTGCTGCTGGAGGCGGATCTGCACCGGCCGTCCCTGCTTCAGCATCTGGGCTTGCAGAAGATGTGCGGGCTGACTGAAGTGGTGGAGGACATGGCGGATCCCGCCTCGGCCATCCGGCGGATCGAGCCGCTCAGGTTTTACCTCCTGGCCGCTGGACGTTCCTCCGAGCATCCGACGGAGATGTTGCAGACAGAACGATTTCACTCTCTGCTGCGTGACTTCAAGTCCTGTTTCGACTGGGTGCTGATTGATTGCCCGCCGGCCTTTCCGCTGGCAGACGTGGTGGTGCTGCGGTCGCATGCCGATGGAGTCCTGCTGGTTGCGCGGGCAGGCACCACGCCGCGCGAGACCGTACAAGAAACTGTGCAACTCTTCAAGCCGGGACAGGTGGTCGGAATGATTCTAAACGCCGCAGAAGGAGTGAATCACCTCTACTCGAAATACTACTATCGCAAGGAGATGGTGGCGCAATCCGAGCGGCTGAGTACGGAGGTTGATGGTTAGCGGATCCGACCAAGAGGATTGCACGTCAGCAGGCAATCGTAGACCAAGCGGGCCGAAAGTGCAGATTCGGCAGTTTTCGAAGCTCAGCAGCAGAGTCGACCCAGCATGAATCGAGGTTACTCCTGGATGTCAAAGAGAAAAAAAACGCGGGCGATTTTCTCTTGCTACGCGGCAAGGCACGCCTTTCGTTCTTCCGGGCATATTACCCTACGGAAAGAAATCCGGTCGGAATACCCATGTTAGAGGTGGTCCTCATTGGTGCTGGCCCTTATGGGCTGTCGATTGCTGCGCATCTTCGTCATCGCGGCATCCCCTTTCGCTTCTTCGGCCGGCCTATGGACAGTTGGCTGAACCACATGCCGAAAGGCATGATGCTCAAGTCGGATGGGTTTGCCTCGAACCTTTCGGATCCGAACGGCGAATACACCCTGGCGCAATTCTGTGCCGACCGCGGGATCGAATATGCGGATGCCGGCATTCCCGTGAAACTCGACACATTTTCCGCATACGGCTTGGCCTTCCAGGCCCGCATAGTTCCCGAGTTGGAGGAAAAACTGGTTGTAAAGGTGGCGCGATCCAAGGACGGTTTCTCTATTCAGTTGGACGATGGAGAAACCCTGGAAACGCGGCGCATTGTGCTTGCCGTGGGAATCAGCCATTTTGAATGCATTCCGCCTGAGCTCGCCGTTTTGTCGGCCGACTTTGTTTCCCATAGCTTCCAGCATCACGATCCGCAGTCATTGCGAGGCCGCACTGTTGTGGTTGTCGGCGGCGGCGCTTCCGCTCTGGACTTGGCCGGGTTATTGCATCGGGCGGGCGTACATGTCCAGCTTCTTGTTCGCGACAAGTCTTTGAGCTTTCACGACAAAGGGCCAGCCCTCAAAGAACGGACCCTTTGGCAGCGGCTCAGGCGCCCCTCTTCCGGGCTGGGCCCGGGATTGCGCTCACGCTTCTGCTCTGAGTGGCCGATGTTGTTTTATTATTTGCCGCAAGAGGTCCGGCTGAAAATCGTCCGGAACCACCTCGGCCCCTCGGGGGGGTGGTTCACCAAAGATCTGGTGGTTGGAAAGGTGCCCACCCTGCTCGGCTTCTCGATCGAGCATGCGGAGACCCGTGCGGGAAAGGCGCACCTTCATCTGCGTGGCGCCGACGGGACAGTCCGGGAAATCAGCGCTGATCATGTGATTGCCGCCACGGGCTATAAAGTGGACATAAACCGATTGGCTTTCCTCGATCCCGAGGTCCGCGACCGTCTGGCTCTCGTCCAGGGCAGCCCTGTTCTGTCTTCGACCTTCGAGTCTTCTGTCCCCGGCCTCTATTTCGTGGGACTCGCGGCAGCAAACAGTTTTGGCCCGGTCATGCGCTTTGCTTATGGCGCCGCCTTTGCTGCCCGCCGCATCACGAAGACGATGAGGAAGCTGGTCGCTGTCCACCGGGAAGCTTTTGCAGTGTCACAAATCGAGGCGGTCAGAAATCGAGGGCCGCGTGCGGTCTGAGCATCTGACCCATGCATCTGGGACTCTCGACAACCACTCCCGCGGATCCGAGCAATCCGCTTCTTCCTTTTCTTGTCTTGGACCACGCGGCCGAGGGAACTGCTGTCATCTCGCTCCCAAACATTTGAACTCATGAAGCTGGAAACAATCGCTATTCACGCCGGTTACGACGGGGATCCCACGAGCAAGGCCGTGGCTGTCCCCATTTATCAAACCGTTGGTTTTGAGTTTGACAGCGCGGAGCATGGCGCCGCTCTCTTCAATCTCGAAGTGCCAGGAAACATCTACACGCGGATCGGAAATCCCACCAATACGGTTCTGGAAAAGCGCGTTGCCGCTCTCGAAGGCGGAGTGGACGCGTTGAGCGTCAGCGCCGGAATGTCTGCCGTCTATTACGCAGTTGCGACCATCACGGAAATGGGCAACAACATCGTTTCCACACCTCAACTGTACGGTGCGACGTTTACGCTCCTCAATCTCTACATCGCCAAACAGGGTATTGGTGCGAAGTTCGCCGCGAGCGATCACCCCGATGACATCGAAAAGTTGATCGATGAAAATACTCGGGCAGTCTTCTGCGAGAGTATCGGCAATCCAGCCGGAAATGTTGCGGATATCGAGGGCCTGGCGCGGGTGGCACACCGCCATCACGTCCCCCTGATCGTCGACAACACCATCGCCACCCCGATCCTGTTGAGGCCGATCGAATACGGTGCCGACGTCGTGGTTCATGCCATGACCAAATTCATGGGAGGGCATGGCAACAGCCTGGGCGGAATGGTCGTCGACAGCGGAAAGTTCCCCTGGCGAGATTACCCAGACAAGTTTTACATGCTGAACAGGCCCGAACCCGCCTATCACGGCGTAGTCTACACGGAGCACTATGGAGCTGCTGCATATATTGCTCGGTGTCGGACTGTTTGTCAGCGCAACACTGGCGCGACTCTTTCGCCTTTCAACGGTTTCCTACTGCTCCAGGGAGTGGAAACTCTGGCGCTTCGCGTCGAGCGCCACGTCGAGAATGGACGGAAGGTAGCGGAATTCTTGCGTGATCATGACCGCGTCGACTGGGTCAACTACGCTGGTTTCTCTGACAACCCCTTGTATCCCATGGCGCAAAGGTATCTCGGCTCACGGCGGCCTTCCTTGCTGACGTTTGGCGTGAAGGGCGGTTTCGAAGCCGGCAGAAAATGCTTCAATGCCTTCCGTCTGTTCAAGCGCATGGTGAATCTGGGAGACGCCAAATCGCTGTCCTGCCATCCTGCCTCCACAACTCACCGGCAGCTCACGCCCGAAGAACAGCTCCGTGTGGGTGTCTCGCCGGAGATGATCCGGCTCAGCGTTGGCATCGAACACATCGACGATATTCTCGCCGACCTTTCCCAGGCTTTGGACAAGGCATGAGTGTGACATCCGTGCAATCAAAAGCGTTTATCGGCCCGGAAGGCGCGGCATGCCAGTGACCATAGGCGCTCGTGGCGCCCTGGATTCTCGCTTGGCATCGCTGGATGAGCACGGCCCGGTTCGGGCTGACTCCCGCGCCATTCAGCGCTCCCTCACCGTTGCCCTTCTCAACAATATGCCGGACCCGGCGCTGCGGGATACGGAGTCGCAGTACTTTAATCTTCTGCAAGCCGCTTCCGGCGAAATTCCAGTTCGCTTGGAACTTTACTCCCTGTCGCAGATTCCCCGTAGCGAACGGGCTCAAGACTACCTGAAAGGGCGTTACTATGACGTTCGCGACCTCCTGGCCAGCCGCGTTGACGCCGTCATCGTGACCGGGAACGAGCCCCATCAGCCACAGCTCGAGCAGGAGCCTTACTGGGGTGCATTGGTCGAAGTTTTTGATTGGGCCGCGAGCCACACAACTTCCGCCGTTTTGTCCTGTCTTGCCGCGCACGCCAGCGTTCTCTATTGCGACGGCGTCCAGCGCCGGCCGCTGGACACAAAGTGCTTTGGCGTCTTTGAACATCAAAGACTGTCCGCGCATCCCTTGATGCGCGATACGCCGGAGTTGATACCTTTCCCGCATTCCCGCTGGAATGATCTTCGGAAAGAGGACCTCGCTTCTTGTGGCTACACCGTCCTGCTGCGCTCCACAACTGCCGGCGTCAACATGTTTGTCAAGAGAAGGGGAAGAAGCCTCTTCGTCCATTTCCAGGGCCACCCCGAATATGTCGCGGAAACGCTTTTCACGGAGTAT
This sequence comes from Candidatus Sulfotelmatobacter sp., assembly GCA_030038255.1. GTDB lineage: Bacteria > Acidobacteriota > Terriglobia > Terriglobales > Acidobacteriaceae > Sulfotelmatobacter. The sequence goes on from JASHPH010000124.1 coordinate 54,147, forward strand.
CGAAGGGACGTGAAGAGATTCCTTAGGCGGGAAAGGGAAGTGTATCCCCATCCGCCCCATGGCTACTTCAACGCTGTCGCCATCGAGCTTCTGGAACAGTTTCGCAAGCAGGCCCTTTCGAAGCGCCACATGGAAATCATGGAATCCTTTCCGGAGGCTGACCTCACGGCATCTTTGGAGCACTCCTGGCATTCATCGTCGGTCCGGATCTATCGCAATTGGTTGGAGTATCTTCTACGGAATGCGGCGGACGCCCCTTCTCGCAACACAGTCGCTCAGGTTGGTCGGCCTTGAAGAAAAAAGCCTCACGACTTGGCCGCACGAGGGCTCTCGGCCGGAGCAGAGCTTCGAAACTACCGTCAACCTTTTTGCGTCCCCAATCGGCCGCAGCGAACGATCCTCAGGTCGCAAGAATACTTCAGGCGTTGCCGGATCGCATCAGCGACATCGTGAGGCCATGGGCGGAGCGCTCGCCCAATTCAGCAGCCTTGGTTGAAGCCGACGGCACCTGGACCTATAGCGAGCTGGACTCCGCGGTGGCCAAGGCCCGTGCATCTCTCCGCGAATGGGGTGTGCGGCCGGGCGACAGGGTCATGCTCGTTTGCGAGAACTGTCGGGCTTTTGTCGCATTTTTCCTGGCTCTGGCCAGCTTCGACGCCTGGCCGGTGCTTGTGAACGCGCGCCTCGCCCCCCCGGAGGTCGATCAGATCCTCGAGCTTTGTGGCGCGCGTCGCGCCATCTATACGGTGGGCGTATCCCCGCCGGCCTTGCGACATGCCCAGCGCCATGGGGCACAAATTCAGGAAGCACCGGAGTGGGGGCAGATTGCAATTGGCACGCTCCGGGAAGACGCCCAACCGGAGCCCCTCGAGGACAATGTTACGGACCGCGTCGCTGCCCTCATCTATACCTCCGGCACCACCGGTATTCCCAAAGGCGTTATGCTTTCCCATCGTAACTTGCTGTTTATGGCCGCGTTGTCCGCGCAGATTCGTTCGGTGACGCACGAGGATTGCCTGCTCGGAATTCTGCCCTTGTCGCACGCAGTGGGACTTTCCGTAGTGTTGTTGGGAACTCTAATTTGCGGCGGGAGAGTCTCATTGATGCCGCGGTTCGACCCGGCGGCGATTCTTAAAGCATTGGAGAAGGGACGGGTGAGCATCGTGCTTGGCACGCCCGCAATGTTTACTCTTCTACTCGAATATGCCCATCGGAAACGACTGCAATCCCTCAGCTTTCCCTCGCTGCGCGTAATTTCCTCCTCCGGGGCTCCCTTGTCATTGGTTCTGAAAACGAAGGTGGAAGCCCTGTTCGGCCTGGTGCTTCACAACGGCTACGGAGTTACGGAATGCTCTCCCACGATCGCGCTCACTAGGCTGGAAACCCCGCGCAATGATGCCTCCGTCGGCCGCGTGTTTCCCGCCGTTCAAATCAAGTTGGTGGATCGTGAGGGTCGTGAAGTCGAAAAGGGAGAAGTCGGCGAACTCTGGGTGCGCGGCCCCAATGTCATGAAGGGCTACTACCGCGCCCCGGAAGAAACAGCCGAGACGGTCGATCCGGAAGGCTGGCTGAACACACGCGACCTGGCGCGTATGGAAGACGACCATCTCTTCATTGCCGGACGCACGAAGGATCTCATCGTGCGTTTCGGCTTTAATGTCTATCCGGCAGAGGTAGAAGCGGTGCTGAATGCACATCCCGCTGTCGCCCGATCTGCGGTGATCGGCCAGATGGCGGACGGAGATGAAGAGGTCGTTGCTTTCGTTCAACTCAGGCCGGACTCCGCCGTGGACACCCAGGAATTGGCAAAACACGCGGCTCGAAATCTAGCTCCTTACAAACACCCTTCCCGCATATTCCTCGTTTCCGAACTACCGCTTACGCCCACCGGCAAGGTCAGGAAGGACGCGCTCTCCCAGATGCTGGGGGAAGCTCAGACCGCCCGCAATGGAGCGGGAACTTCCCTGGCCTAGAGCGGTACCTCGATCAACCTCGGTCCTTCTGCGGCAAATCCGTCCTGTAGCGCTCGTCCAAACGAATCAAGCGAGGTGACGCGCGTGCCGGGCACGCCCATGCCCTTTGCCAGCGCCACCCAGTCAAGGTCTGGCCGGCCGATATCGAACAAGTCCAGTGCGCGAGCTCCGGGTTTCCCGCCGCCGAGATTGTCGAACTCGCGTTTAAGCACAGAATAAGCCCGGTTCGCAAGAATCACCGTGATCACGTGGAGACCTTCACGCGCCATGGTCCACAGCGCCTGCACCGTGTACATTCCGCTGCCGTCCGCCGAAAGGCACAAGACGGGCCGCGAGGGGCAAGCCACCGCGGCACCAACTGCTAACGGAAGTGCGATTCCGATCGATCCACCCGGGTTCCCTAACCAATCATGCGGCCCGGTTCCTCTAGCGGCCGGCAGCATGGCCCGGCCGGTGGTCATGGACTCGTCGACGACGATGCACCCATCCGGGAGCAGCGCCGCGACCGCAGCCGCGAGCCCCGGTAGGGTGATCTCACCTCTCGGCATCGGCGGCCTCGCAGAGGGCTCCACCAGGGGTTTAGACTTTCCCGGTGGGAGCAGCGTCTCGAGGGCCTCGAGCCCTCCGGTACAATCTTCCTCTGGTTTTGCCAGTGTCTCGATTGTGCATTCCGGCGGCGTTAGAACGGTTTTCTTGCTCGGAGATGCGAAGTAGGCCAGCGGAGCTGCTGCGCCAACAAGGATCATCTGGCGAAAATCCTTCAACGCCTCCATCGCCTGTTCGGGAACATACGGGACGCGATCCACACAGGCTGTGCCGGCCCCCCGCTCGATGCGCACTAGGGGATAGGGAGAGAGCAGTTTCGCCCGGCTCGCGCCTGCGATCCGCGCCGCCGCCGCAAGCCCCCGTCCGTAGAGCGCGCTCCCGGAAAGTAGCAGCGCCGTCCGCGCGCCAGTGCGGAGCATCGCTGCGATCCGCTCGATTGTTTCTGGAGCCGGCAGCCTCGGCGACGGGAATACCGGCGGAGGGGCAGGGAAGCCGCTTTCTCCCCAGGCCACGTCGGCGGGAACGACCAGCGTGGCAATTTGCCCCGGCGGCGTCCGCGATGCCACGATGGCTTCCGTCGCGTCCCGGCCCACTTCGGAATCGCTTCGAGATGTCCGCAGCCACCGCGAATAGGGACGCGCGATGCCTTCGATATCAGAAACGAGGGGCGTGTCGTGCTTCAGGTGGTCTATCGCGTGTTGTCCCACGATATTGACGATCGGCACATGCCCGCGGCTCGCGTTGTGAAGATTCGCTAGGCTGTTTGCCAGTCCCGGCCCGAGGTGCAACAGCGTCCAGGCCGGTTTTCGTTTCATGCGCGCATAGCCGTCCGCGGCTGCCGTGGCCACTCCTTCAAACAGGCAGAGGACGCAGCCAACCTCGGGCCGCCGGTCGAGCGCAGCAACAATGTGCATCTCCGATGTGCCGGGATTCGTAAAGCAGGTATCGCATTCTCCGGATACAAGCGCCGCGATCAGAGCTTCGGCCCCATTCATCGGTTTATGGCTTCACCGGGCCCGCGTCCGGAACTTCGGCAAGATAGCGGGAAAGAACAGCCGCAAGAACTTCGGTGTGGTCGTTCAGCATTCCGTGATGATCTCCCGGCACAGTCTCGACCTCGATTGAGCCCGCAAATTTCGCCCAGGCCTTTATGGCATTATCCGGAAAGTGCAGGCTGACCCCCGCTCTAACGAACCGTATCCTGCCTGCGTAAGGGCGTGGACGGTAATTTCTGAGAGCGCGAGCGGTGTATTCTTGCACTAGCGACATCGCCGGCGTGAACGAGGTCCCGAGTGGCATTCGGTTGGCGCTGTGCGAACCCTGACCGCGAGCGATGTCCGGAGAACGCTGCGAGCGGCCGAGAACAGCAGTCGCTCCTCGAGTTCCGCGTTCCCTGAATTCCCTGGCGAGCACCTTTGCACGCTGTACCCAGGGCACGAAACGCCGATGTGGATAGGAATCGATTAGAACAAGCAAGGCCACTTCGGCGCTGCGCTCGGCCAATTGCTGGGCCATTTCGAATGCCACCAGACCGCCGAATGAATAGCCAATGAGCACGTACGGGCCTTGTGGCTGCACGTGCCGAATGGTCTCGAGGTGAAAACGGGCCCAGTCCTCAACACCCTCGCACGGTGCCTCGAGTCCGTCGGATCCCCGCGCCTGCATCCCGTACATCGAATGTCGCGTTTCCACCAGTGTCACGAGCTCGAAGAACTCCATCACATTGCTTCCCATGCCGTGGAGCAGGAAAGCTGGTGGTTCCACGCTTCCCGCCTTCAGAAGAGCCAGCGGCGCAAGCCGCGGCGGCGCGGGGTCGTCCAGCAGGCATGCCAGCGCCGCAAGCGTGGGCGCCTGGTAAATCATCATCGGAGGAAGGTTCCGGCCCGTGTTTTCCTCAATCCCTCGGAACAGCTCAATTGCCAGCCATGGATTACCGCCCAGCTCGAAGAAATTCTCGTCCATGTCAGCCTGAGAGCGGCCCAATACGCGCCGCCATAGGGGGGAAAGCACATCGATTGTCTTGGAGACGGCCTTAGGTGGCACCCTTCACCTCGGCCCATCCAGACAGGTGGATTCTTCTCCTCTCACAATCTTTCAGTTCCAGCGAGGCTACGATCGTTCTGAATGCGCAAATGCCCAATACAGCTCCCGCGCCTTAGTATACATGGGGCCAATCGGCAGCGTGCGTTCTTCGATGCGCGTCAGCGGCACCACCTTCGAATTGTTTCCCGTCGCGAAGATTTCCTCCGCAGCCAGCACGTCGCCATACACCAGCGTTTTCTCAACCACACTGATGCCCGCATCCCGCAGCAGTCCGATCACCCGCTGCCGGGTGATCCCTGCTAGAAACGTTCCATTCGGCACTGGCGTGTACACCACGCCGCCCCGCGCGAAAAAAAGATTCGACGTCGCGAACTCGGCCACATTTCCCGCGCAGTCGCGCATCACCGCGTTGTCGAAGTTCCGGCTCCGTGCCTCCATTAGCGCACGCGCGTTATTTGGATACAGGCATCCCGCCTTCGCGTCCACCGGTGCGGTCTCCAGTGTCGGCCGGCGAAACGGCGAAAGCGTGGCGGAAAACCCTGTAGGTTTCCGCATCGGTGCTTCATAGATCGCCAGACACCACTGCGTGGACTCCGGGTCGGGCTCTTGCACCCACGGCCCTCCTCTTTCCGCCCAGTACATCGGCCGGATATACAGTGCGGCATCCTTGTCGAATCGGGCGATGCCCTCCTTGGTCAGGCGGACCCACGTCTCCACGGAGACGCAGGGTTTGAGAAACAACTTCGAGGCGGAATCGTTCACCCGTGCGCAATGTAGATCCAGGTCCGGAGTCACGCCTTCGAACGCCCGGGCTCCATCAAACACCACGGAACAGAACCAGGCGGCGTGCGTGCGCACTCCCATAATGGGTATATTGCCTTCGTGCCAGCCACCATCAAAATATGTCCAGGTTTTTGAACTCGCAGCGCCCAATGACATCCCGCTCCCCCCTCAGCTCTCCTCCGCTCGCGCGCAGTGTGCCACAGGGCTCGACTGGAACGGAGAAGAGGGAACCTTCCGCCGGTTGACAGTATCGGCTTCTGAAAAATCACCGCGAGCGAAATGAGACCTGCTGTGCTTAACTCCTGGCAAGGTACGTCACCTCCAGCAGGCACGTCAACTTCCCTGTTCCTGCTGGAAAATCCGTTTGCGCCTCTTCCGCCTGCCTGGAAGACGCTGCCGGCATTGCTGATTCAGCAATAATTTGAGCCAGATTTCTCCCGTGTACTTCCTGCTGTACTACATTACTATCCCCGAGCATCGGTGAGCAGAGGACGACCCCGAAGTGAAACCGACTGTTCTTGTCGCTTCAACGGCTCCTTGGATCTCCTCCGCCAAGCTAGCAATTGCCTTGGCAAAAGCCGGATGGAGGGTACAAGCGTTCTGCGCCTATCGGCACCCCCTGCGCGCCGTCCATGCCCTGGATCGTGTCTACACCTATCACTTTCTGGCACCGCTTCGCTCGTTCGCCCGCGCCATTGCCCACGCGAGACCGGATTTAGTCATCCCGGGCGACGGGCTTGCCGTTTCACAACTCCATGCTCTGCATCGCCAGGCGCGACAAGGCGGTAGCAGGGGAGAATGGTTGTGTGCTCTGATCGAACGCTCTCTCGGATCGCCTGCATACTTTTCCGTCCTTTTCCAGCGTAGCGCTCTCCTGGCGCTTGCTGAGGCGGAAGGAATACGAGTTCCAAAAACGCAGGTCATTTCATCCACGGATGATCTTCAAACGTGGATTTCGGAGATGGGTCTGCCCACTGTTCTGAAGGCCGACCGCACCTGGAGCGGTGCCGGAGTGAGAATCGTTTGGGAACTCGAGAAGGCCAAAGCTGCCTTTTGCAGCCTCCAAGCTCCTCCCCAACTCCTCCGGGCCGCGAAACGGGCGCTCGTGAACGGAGAGACGGCGTTGCTACGGCCTGCGCTGCTCCGCAGACGGTACATCATGAACGCGCAATCTTATGTAGAGGGCCGCGAAGCCACCAGCCTCATCGCCTGCTGGAAAGGTGCGGTGGTGGGCAGCCTCCAGTTCGAGGTGCTCCATGAACAATCTCCGGGTGGGCCGGCTACCGTACTGCGGCTGATCGAGAACGCGGAGATCGCTGCCGCAGGCGAAAAAATGGCGCTTCGCCTCCAATTGTCCGGTCTGCACGGTCTTGATTTCATGCTACAGAAAGCCACTGGGCATCCCTACCTCATCGAATTGAATCCACGAACGACCCAGGTGGGTCATTTGGCGCTCGGTCCGGGTCGCGATCTCCCGGCGGCTTTGTTCGCCTTTCTGACCGGGCAAGAGATTCGGCCCGCTCCGCGAGTTACTGAAAAAGATACGATTGCAATTTTTCCCTCCGAGTGGATTCGGAATCCGGCTAGCACATTTCTCCAGTCCGCCTATCACGATGTGCCCTGGGAGGAGCCTGGCCTGGTTTTGGCCGGGATCCACACTCGCCGCCAGCACAATGTCTGGCTCTCTCGACAAAAATGGATGGAGACTTTCTCCCCTTCTCGCAGGGATCGTCTCTAGCCCCCTTCACTGGTTGTTCACCCCCAAACACTAAGCTCGCGCAGCAGGCTGCGCAGCACACTCCCCCACAGCCTTCCGATCCCGTGACGCTCGTCGTCCCGGGAACACATCTTTCCAGGTTGTCCTCGTTCTCCCGTACGCCGCACCCAAAGCCAGCTCGGACCTGCTCGTGCAGTCTTTCGTGCGCACCTACGGGTTCCCTGCAGTCATCACTCGCTCGACCAACAATTACGGCCCATATCAGTTTCCGGGGAAATTCCTGCCCCTGGTCATCACCAACGCCCTCGCCGGTAAATCACTGCGCGTGTATGGCGACGGTGGCCAGCAGCGCAACTGGCTCCATTTCGAGGATTACTGCCGCGGCAGCCTTGCAGTCTTGGAGAAAGGCCGCCCCGGCGGCGTTCATAACATCGGCGGCTTGGATGTGGTTGACGATCTGGCTATGGTCCGCCGCCCGCGCTTATATCGCCATTTGGGGCAATTCGTTGTGTCCAAGCGAGAGGAGACCTACAATTTTCGAGCCGCAGGTTTAAATCGGGAACTCAGGTTGGTATGGTACGAATTGCAGGCGTTGTGCGCAAGGGTTGCGCGGGCGATCGTCTGGGGATTGTTTCAGTGTTCTTAAATCGCGACCAGGTCAAACTGCAGGTCCTCGCAACCTGCGCATTGGCTGCGTCCTCGTCCCTGCTCTTTTTCGGCACGGGTCCTTACCCGGTCTGGTGCCTTTCCTGGTTTGCGCCTCTGCCGGTTTTACTGATCGCTGCTCGCATTGGCGCCTGGCCGGCGTTCGGAATTGCTGCGCTGTCTTGGTTCATGGGCGAGTTGAATGTCTGGCACTACATTCGAATTGTGCTCGGGATCCCGCTGAGTGCCGCGCTACTGCTCCTCATTCTCCCGTCCTGCGTATTCGGCATCATTGCGCTGGTCTACAGGCAGCTGATTCGACATGGGGCGCTATGGCAAGCCGCTTTGATCGTTCCCATCCTGTGGGTTTTCTACGAATACTTCATGGCCGCCATTCCTGCGCATCGAACGTTGATAAGCATTGGCTACACGCAGATGGATTGGTTGCCTGTGTTTCATCTGGCATCGTTGGCCGGCATCCGGGGAGTCAGCTTCGGGTTGTTTCTCGTGCCTGCGTCGGTCGGCGCACTTCTCGCGCCACAAGGCAACAAGGCGCTGTTCATCAAGGGCTTGGCCATCGCAGCTGGCGGTCTTCTGATTCTCGCGACGTTGCACCGTGCCTGGACTCGCCAAATGGAACTTTCGGCGGAAGACCAGGAAACGTCGGACTATCGCCGGATCTTTGACCGCTCGGTTGTCATGATTCCGATGAGAGACGGCGTCCAGCTCGATACGGAAATCTACACGCCCAAGGGTGCAAAGGAGCCGATGCCTTTTCTAATTGTGCGCGGAAACGCCGCCTTTCAAAGGGATCCAGCACATTACACTCCCGCGCTCGCGCAGTTCACTGAGATGTTCCCGGACGGATATATCTTCGTCTTCCAAACCATCCGCGGCCGCTACCCGTCGGAGGGACAATTCGTGATGCTGCGCCCGCCCCGTAATCGCAGCGACCCAAAAGCAATTGACGAAGCTAGCGACGCGTACGATACCATCGACTGGCTGGTCAGAAATGTGCCGAAAAACAACGGTCGGGCCGGTCTGTTCGGTGTTTCCTATGGCGGCTGGCTCACCGCGATGGCCCTGCTCGACCCGCACCCGGCCCTCAAGGCCGTCTCTGTCCAGGATTCCCCGGCCGATATGTTTCTCGGTGACGACTTCCATCATAACGGAGCATTTCGCCTGAGCTACGGCTTCGAATACATTTCAGACATGGAGTCCTCGAGAAAGCTTTTCGGGTTTCCATTTGATAAGCCCGACACCTACGATTGGTATCTGGATCTCGGCCCGCTCTCCACTGTTAATTTGTTCTATTTTCACGGCAAACTTCCCACATGGAACAATTTTGTCGAGCACCCAAACTATGACATTTATTGGAAAGCCCAAGCATTCCATCTGTATTTTTCGGCGCTGACGCCCACCGTGCCCATCCTCAACGTAGCGGGCTGGTGGGACCAGGAGGACTTTTATGGGTCAGTGAAAATTTACGAGGACTTGGAAGCGCACGACACGAACCGCATGAATTTCCTGGTCATCGGGCCGTGGAACCATGGCGGGATGGCCGGCGCTGCCGGTACCAAGCTGGGTGAAGTGAATTTGGACAGCGATACCGGCGCATTTTTCCGTCGCAAGATTCAAGCGCCCTGGTTTGCTTTCTGGTTGCATGACCGCGGCACGTTCCAGATCAAAGAGGCGATGATTTTTGAGACTGGGCTAAACCAATGGAAGGAATACGACGCCTGGCCGCCACAATCCGGAACCACTCGCCGCAAGCTTTACTTCCACCCACAGGGCAAGCTTTCCTTCGACCCGCCGCAGGAAACGGACGAAGCCTTCGATTCCTACATTTCGGATCCGGCAGATCCTGTGCCCTATCGTCATCGGCCGATTCGGGCAGCTTATTCGTCCGGAAGCGGTTGGTCTACATGGCTCCTGGAGGACCAGCGATTCGTACAGGGGCGTTCCGATGTGCTCACGTGGTCCACGCCTCCCTTAATGGAAGATTTGACTGTTTCGGGAGACATCGTGGCGAACCTCTTCGCCTCCACCACCGGAACGGACAGCGATTGGATCGTAAAGTTGATTGACGCTTTGCCCGATAAGTATCCCCAGGATCCGAAGCTCGAGGGATACGAACTGATCATTTCTGACGAGGTGTTTCGGGGCCGTTTCTACAGAAACTTCGAACACCCCGCGCCCCTTGTGCCAAATGAGGTCGTGCCTTTTACCGTCGATCTGCACACCAACGACCACGTGTTTCTGAAGGGCCATCGTGTTCTTGTGCAAGTGCAAAGCACCTGGTTTCCCTTGATCGACCGCAATCCTCAGACGTATATGCCGAACATCTTCACGGCCACTGCTGCCGACTATCAGAAAGCCACGCAGAAAATCTATCGCTCGCGCCGCTTTCCTTCGAACATCGAGATTCCGGTCGGTACGAAACAATAGCCGATTGCAATCTGGTCTCACGGTCTCTGATGCCGTCAGTTCGGGCACCGTGTAAGTGGGGTAGACCGCACGTTTGGACTCTCCGCCCAGGCGCTCCCGGTCCTGCTGGACTGATTGCTCCGGCTCGCCGAGCGCCGCCCAGACGGGACCGGTTCCCAGGAGCAGAGCGAGTACAATTCCCCAGCAAATTCTCCTGTTTTTTGCTCCGCGGCTAAACTCGCCGGATGTGGCGTCGTTAGAGCATGGGAGAGGGCTGCCACATTAGACGCGATCGCATCGCCCGGCGCTGCGAATGGCAACGGGGCGGCCCCGGCGGCCGCTGACCGGCCGGAGTGGGCGGACATGGTGTAAGCTGTCTTGGCCGGACGCAGTCCAGCAACGGACGGGCGATTCGTGGGAGGAGAAAGGGATGAAAGGTGTGGTCCTGGCAGGGGGGATGGGGAGTCGCCTGCTCCCGCTCACAAAAGTCACCAACAAACACTTGCTGCCCGTCTACGACAAACCCATGATCTCCTATCCGATCCAGACCATGGTGAATGTGGGAATTCTGGACGTCCTGCTGGTCACCGGGGGTAGAAATGCCGGCGAGTTTCTGCGCCTTCTCGGCGATGGCAGGGCCCTGGGCCTCAATCGTCTCCACTACACCTACCAGGAAGGCGAAGGCGGCATTGCCCAGGCCCTGGGGATGGCCGAGCATTTCGCCGAGGGCGGGCCGATCTGCGCGATTTTGGGCGACAACATCATCGAGAAGAATATTTCCCGCGCCGTCGAGCGCTTCCGGCAGCAGGAGCGTGGCGCCAAGATCCTGCTCAAGCAGGTTCCCGACGCGCACCGGTTCGGCGTGGCGGAAATCCAAGGCGATCGAGTCGTTCGGATTGAAGAAAAACCCAAGGTGCCTAAATCCGACTTTGCGGTGACCGGCTTCTACCTCTACGACAACTCTGTTTTCGAGAAGATCCGGCGACTTAGACCCTCCGGGCGCGGGGAACTGGAAATCACCGACGTGAATAACTTCTACATCGAGGAGGGGACCCTCACCTGCGAGCTGCTCGATGGCTGGTGGACTGATGCCGGAACGTTCGATTCCTTGCTTCGAGCCAACAACCTGGTGGCGCAGAATGGCGCCAACCACAGCGAAGAGCCCGGCGAATTGCCGGTTGAAGCCGCGGCGCAGAAGAGCAGAGCATGAAGCTGTTCGTCACCGGCGGAGCTGGTTTCATCGGCTCGAATTTCGTCCACTACGTTTTCGCGCGGCGGCCCGACTGGGCGGTGGTCAATTTTGACAAACTCACGTATGCGGGAAACCTGGCGAATCTCACCGCCCTTGCTTCCCATCCGCGCCACCGCTTCGTAAGAAGTGATATTTGCGACGGCGCCGCCGTGTTGGCCGCGATGCGGGGATGCGATGCCGTGGTGCATTTTGCGGCCGAGTCGCATGTGGACCGCAGCATTTACGAGCCGGCCCCGGTTGTCCGAACAAACGTCATTGGCACGTTCACCCTGCTGGAAATGGCTCGGGAACTGGCCGTGCCCCGGTTCCTGCATGTTTCGACCGACGAAGTCTATGGAGACCTGCCGCCGGGCGAAGCCGCGGACGAAGACTATCCGCTGAGGCCGAGTAGCCCGTATTCTGCCTCCAAGGCCAGCGCGGATTTGCTGGTGCTCTCTTACGTCCGGACCTACGGATTTCCGGCCGTCCTCACCCGTTCGTCGAACAATTACGGCCCATATCAATTTCCCGAAAAATTCCTACCGCTGATGATCACTAACGCGATGATCGGCAAACCACTCCCCCTCTATGGGGACGGCGGACAGCAGCGCAACTGGCTTCACGTGGCGGACAACTGCCGCGGAATTCTGGCCGCCCTGGAGCGCGGCCGCACGGGGGCCGTGTACAATATCGGCGGATTGGACGTCGAAGCCAATCTGGACATGGCGCGGCGCGTGCTCCGCTTGCTCGGCAGGTCGGAATCGTTGCTCTCCCACGTGGCGGACCGCCCCGGTCACGACCGGCGCTACGCTCTCAATTCCTCGCGCATCGCCGCGGACACCGGCTGGCGGCCGAAGGTGGCCCTTGAGGAGGGAATCCGGCAGACCATCGAATGGTACGCGGAGCATTCGGAATGGCTTGCGGCGGTCCGCGACGGCGAATATATGAGCTATTACGAGAAATTCTACGAGAACCGGAACGCGTCCCTGCAAGCCATCGCTGGGACGAGAAAAGACTAGGGGATTCCGGGGACACCCCCGCAGCCGCGCCCGTTCTGCCTCTCGTCTTCTGCGCTTCGCGAGAATGCGCGGCACTCCGCGCGGACATGAAACCCAGGATTCTTCTCACCGGGAAGGACGGCCAGATCGGCTCGGACCTGTGCGCCCTCCTGCCCTCTTTGGGGGAACTGATTGCACTAGGGCGGAACGAACTGGATTTGGCGAACCCTGCGGAGATTCGCTGGAGGATCCGCGAACTGGCGCCGAATCTGATCGTCAATGCAGCCGCCTATACCGCGGTGGATCGAGCCGAGACGGATCGGGCAGTCGCCCAGGCCGTCAATGCCGACGCGTGTTCCGTCATAGCCGAAGAAGCCCGGGAACTGAATTCTTTTCTAGTCCACTATTCCACCGATTATGTGTTCGACGGTACCAAGGGGTCCCCCTACGTGGAGACGGATCCTCCTAACCCCCTCAGTGTCTACGGGGCTGCGAAGCTGGCTGGCGAGGAGGCCATCCGCTCGAGCGGAGCAGCTCACTTCATTTTTCGTACTTCCTGGGTGTATGCCTCTCGAGGACGGAACTTTCTGCTGACTCTCCTGCGGCTGGCAACCCAGCAAGAGGAATTGCGAATTGTCAGTGATCAGATTGGCGCCCCCACCTGGAGCCGAGAAATCGCTGCTGCAACGATTCGCATCGTCGCAAGCTTCGCCGCAGAGGGCTGGAATGCTGAATCCATCTCCAGTCTTTCGGGCACCTACCACATGACCGCTGCGGGCGAGACCTCCTGGTATCAGTTCGCCCAGGCTATTCTTGAAGAGCGTTCCTCAGCCCCACCCGGCGTCCCCTGGGTCACCGCCGCGACGGGCAATCGGCCTACGATTACCCGGCGCGTAGTCCCGATCACCACCCCGGAGTATCCTACTCCCGCTCGCCGCCCGGCTTACTCCGTGCTCTCGAACGCCCGCCTTCTGCAATCCTTCCACTTCCAATTGCCCGGCTGGCGCCAGCAGCTTCACACCCTGTTTCTCAGCGCCTGATCCGCCTTGCCATCCCATCCCCCGGCCACCCGAGGCACTCGCGAAAGCCGGTTTCCTATTAACTTTTGCAGTACAGCCTTTCCATGCAAGTCATTGCCATTTCTACACTCGTGCTAGATTTGGCCGTCGGGCGTGTCACTTTGGGGGATGGCCTAGCCTCAATCGGAACCCAGCACTCCTGCGATGTGCAAGGCAGGATCTGTTGTTTGCGTATTGCGGTCGGTGTCGCGGGGCCCGGCCTGAAGGGATTCTCCCGATTTCCACAGAACGTTCTTGGGCGATCTCCTTGATTCTAGGAGGTTTAATCCAGAACGCGGATTAAGGGGGAAGCGCATGAGATTCAGATTTCCAACTCCTGTCCGTTGGGCGCTTGCCTCTCTCATCGATCGCAAAGCGCTGGTCGCAATTCCCATTTTGGCATTGCTTGCGGGGGCCCTCTTTGGCCAGCCCCTGCGCCACATCCCGCAAAGCGCTGTCTTCGATTGGAGGAGCTATCATACTCTCCATCCGGCTGTAAGAAGAGCATCCGCACTGCCTCGGGTTCCCGCGATTCCGACCCTCAATTCTGGCGGCTTCCGCCACTCTTCTCCGGACTGGGGACCAGAGCGGCTCCGCGGGCGGGGCAAAATGAAGAACGGAGACGGCAGAGACTGGAGTGTCTCGCTCGGCACGGCGACGTTTGAGCCGATCTTCGACTTCAGCTTCGAAATTGATCCGGAACTCGGCTACGGCAGCCTGAATAGCGCGGACCAGGGCGGCGGCCAGTTTCTCGCCACCGCTGGAACGGTTACCTTAACCGCCGGCGCCGAATTGGGCACATACCCGCTTTACTCCGGCCCGGCGGCGGGAATGAATAGCCCCTCCGGGCTTTTCTTCTTCGATGACCTCCTGTTTTACCTTGCGGATCCTACGCTCGATGATAATGGCCTTCTCTTTACGGGCGTTAATCTGGAGATCAACATCTTCGGCAATCCCACAAACTCACCAGACATTTATGGATATCTGGCCGAGTCTGGCGGATCTTACGTGACCTCTTTTTCCGGAATGGGTAACTTCACCTTAACCTCCGATCCGGGCAGCGGCCAGACCTACGCCTCCAAGTTCGTCTTCGACGTAACGGCCGCGCCCAGTTGCATCAACGACTTCGTGGTGCTGGGCATCGCGGCCAACCCCGCCCCAGGTGGCCAGGCCAACATCGTGGGCATGAACAATCTCTACAGCACCCAGGGCCCTTCCGGGCCCCCCGCCCCTTTCTGCGGAACCACCGGGCCGACCGTGATGTTCTCCTATGCCTCCGGTAGCGGAGAGGTGCCGAATTTTGTGACCCTCTCCCAAGACGGGACCCAAATTGCCTACATCGAGAATCTCTCCACCGGCAGTTCCTATTTTCACGTGCTGACCATCGGCACCACGGGAAACAACGGAACCAGTCCGACCGATGCGGCGGTACCGGGCCAGGGGAACAACGCTGTGGACCAGACCGTGCTGCTCTCGCCCGACGGGGGCGTCACCAACCAAAGCTCCACGAACGCTCCCTTCGTCGTGTATAGCTCGTACGATGCGAATGATTTCGCCTATGTGACCACCTACAGCGCGGCCAACGGCGGCTCCGGCTATCTCTATAAACTGGTGAACGTCTTCAATGGTTCGGCGCCGACCATCGCTTGGAGTCTGCCCATCGATGCGATGCCTTCGACTCCCATCTTCGACGACGTCACCAACCAGGTCTTTTTTACGGACAGCAACGGTGGCATCGATTATGTGTTGGACAACGGCACTCTGCCGCTCTCGGTGGTTTACGGTCCCATCGTCGGAGGCGGCAGCACCTCTCCCAATCCGCTCACCCTGGATTACACCAATCAGGTGGTCTATGCCTGCTTCAACTCCAACGGGACAAATGCCGTGGTGGTGCAAGCCCCAGCGACGAACTTGGGGAGCTATGTTTCCGTGCCCGTAGGTCCGGCCACGACCCTTTACGGTGCGCCGTACGGAGTGGCCTTTAATAACGCCTGGTACACCGGTTCGGGGACACCTCTTCTCTACGTCGCGGGAACAGACACCGGAACGGTCCCTACTCTCTACGGCATTGGGTTCAACGCCGATGGCACACTCAACACCGGCGGCGTTTCCATGGCTGCGCTCGCCGGCGGGCCGGCGGACTCCTCGCCGGTGACGGAGTTTTATAACAGCTCCCTGGGAGTGGATTATCTGTTCGTAGGGGTTACGAACAACTGTATCGCCACGACGGAGGGCGGAGGGGCCGGTTGCGTGATGAGTTTGGACATCACCGGAGGGTTCCCTACGGTCAACGCGGCCACGACTGCCTTGCCCGCCGCAGGGGGCACAACCGGCATAATCGTGGACAACGACAGCACGGAAACCCAGGCATCCAGCATCTACTTCGCGACGAAGACTGGGGCCAGTCTGGTCAAAGCCACCCA
>JASHPH010000125.1 GCA_030038255.1 Candidatus Sulfotelmatobacter sp.
GGTACTCCACTACGCCCAGGCAGGTCACGGCATCGAAAGTATTGTCGGCGTAATTCATCCGTTCGATATCGCCCGCTTGAAACCGGTCCCGATGATATTGCTGGCGCGCATAGGCAACCATCGCTTCGGAAACATCCATGCCCCATGCTTCATACCCGCGCCGCATGAGTTCGTCCGCCAGTTGACCGGCGCCGCAACCTACGTCGAGAATTTGAAGATCAAATCCGCACGCTGGCGCAGCGGTTCACGCCAGTCACCATGGATCAGGTATTGCAGTTCGTCATCGAAGGCAGACCGCTCCCGCGAAGGGCTGTGGCCGTCACTTTCGATGATGGCTTCGCCGACAACTACGAGTGTGCCCTCCCGATCTTGATGCATTACGGCGTCCCCGCAACCTTCTACATCATGGTGAGCGCGGTGGAGAGCGGAGACCTGCCATGGTACTGCCGCCTGAACTTCGCGCTGCGAACGACCTCTCGCCCGGAATGGATCGATCCGGCACAACATCAGACGTACAAACTGTCAAACGGTCAAGAGCGGGAAGTAGCGTTTCATCGTGGCTGCGAAATCGGGGCCAGGAAGGTAGGCTGCTCCCAGCAGGAATTCGTTCGCTCGGTCGAAGATTCGCTCGACGTTGAGCCCTGCACTTCCCATCTGATGATGACTTGGGAGCAGGTGCGGGGAATAAAGAAGGCTGGACACACGATCGGCGCTCACACCCTCTCGCACCCCAACCTTGCCCACATCAGCTGCGAGGAAGCCCACGCAGAAATCGAGGGATGCAAGCAGAAACTGGAAAAGGCCATCGGCGATACCGTCGACCACTTCTCCTACCCGCACCCTGCGCTCAATCCCCAATGGAGTCCTGATACTTTTCAAATTACCCGAAAAGTGGGATTCAAGTCCGCCGTGCTAACCAAGTGCGGGCCCATCCGCCGCGGCGATGAGCCGCTACGCCTCAAACGAATTTACGCTGCCAATGATTTGCACCAGTGGACCTGGAATCTGGACTGCACCTTCGTCGGCCGTTACATCTGACCAACCGGCCAGAGAGAAGCAGCATTTCGTAATCGATGCGTGAATGCGATTGATTTTGTAGAGGAACCGAATCGTCCGACTCACTTATAAATCAAATACTTCTCCCGCACCTTCTCGAACTTCTCCAGCCCCTCCTGCCAATCCTGCGCGATCCGCCGCGGATCTTCGCCCGCCACCAGCGCGTCGTACACGCTCTGGTTCACCAGCAGGTCTTGCATGCGCTCGATCTTGAAATCAGCCGGATAGAGCTTGTGCAGCGCAGCCGCCAGTTCAATCCCCAGCTCCGGCGCGTCAAATTCGTTTCGATCCGTCAGAATCACATTCACCCCCTGGCATTCCTGCCCGCTGTAAACGCTCGCCGTCGGCGTGAACGTCACGGGAACAAAGCGCACGCCTCCGATTCCGCGGCCATTCAAATAGGCCGCCAGTTCCCTGCTCTTCACCCACGGCGCGCCGACCAGCTCAAACGGAGTATCGGTCCCACGCCCGACCGAAACATTCGTTCCCTCAATCAGCGCCACGCCCGGATACAGCGCCGCTTCGGTCACGCTGCGCAAGTTGGGCGACGGATTCACCCACGCGAGTCCGGTCGAATCAAACCAGTCGCCACGCTGCCAGCCGTCCATCGGCACAACGGTGAGCCTCGCGTTGATGTTTCGCTCGGCGCTGAACATCTTCGCCAGCTCGCCCATCGTCATCCCGTGCCGCACGGGGACGGTCCAGTAATTCGTGAAGCTTTCTTTGCCCGCGTCCGACACCGGCCCCTGCACAAACGATCCGGTAATCGGATCCGGCCGATCCAGCACGATCAACTCGATCCCCGCCTGGGCCGCGGCCTCCAGAAAATATCCCAGCGTCGTCTCGTAGGTATAAAAGCGCACTCCGGCATCCTGAATGTCGAACACAACTGCATCCAGAGTCTTCAGCACATCGGGCGACGGCCGCCGCGCTGCATCCGTGCCGCCGTACACGCTGTACACCGGAATGCCCGTCGCCGCATCGACCGTATTGCCAATGTTGGTCGTGTCGAGCGTCCCGGTCACGCCATGCTCGGGGCTGAAAATCGTCTCCAGCGCCACACCCGGAGCTTCCGCCAGCACATCGATCGTTCGCTTGCCCGATGCGTCGATTCCCGTCTGATTCGTCACCAGCCCGACTCGCTTTTTCGCCGACGCACCGACTTGGGGCGTGCTGACTACAGCCGCGCTGTTCGAACCGGGACTCTGCGTGTCAGTGGTTGGCGGATTCGCCGGCTGGTTGCCCAATCCTTGCACGGGGTTGCCCGCCCCTTCAGCGTTCTTTGCGGAGGGTGGGAATGCGCCCTTCAGCACATCGAACCCATGCTCCTCCAGCACGTCGATTCCATTCTTCACCATGCCATTGCGCGCGCTCATGCGGCGTGCGGCACTCTGCGCTTCGTTGTAGCCAGTAATGCTCTTCCATCGCAGTTCGTCTTTTTCACTCGCGGTCAGGTTCAAAGCCGCGGCCACTTCCGTCGCCACTTTCGAGCGTAGTGCGATGGCATTCCCTCCGCGCGGATGCACCGCATTCGTGAGCAAAATGATGTAGGTCTGCGTGGTCGGATCGATCCAGATCGATGTTCCCGTCCAGCCGGTATGCCCGAACGACCCCACCGGCAGAAGATCGCCGCGATTCGACGACAGCGGAGAATCAATGTCCCATCCAAACCCGCGCAGCACCGGCGCCGCCGGTGGCTGTTCCGGCGTCGTCATCTTCTCGACCGCTGCCGCGGACAAAATCCCGTCGCCTCCATTCAGCAGCACCTGCGCGAATTTCGCCAGATCGTCGGCCGTCGAAAACAGTCCGGCATGTCCCGCCACCCCGCCCATTCGCCGCGCCGTCGGATCGTGCACCACCCCCCACAGCATGTGCTCATTCTCGTCATACTGCGTGGGCGCAATCTTCGCCCGCCACGCTGCCGGAGGCAGATAGCGAGTGCGCGTCATCTTCAGCGGCTGAAAAATGTGCCGCACCACGTATTCATCCAGCGTCTCACCCGACACGCGCTCCACCAGCGCTCCGAGCACTATGAAATTGACATCGCTATAAACGAATCCCGATCCCGGCGCCTGCGCCGGCGCGTCCGCAAATGCCATCTTGTACGCCGTGTCCTTCCCCTCCCACGGCGTCTTCAAATCCAAGTCCGGCTCCAGCCCCGAGTAGTGCGTCAGCAGCTGGCGCACCGTGATGTCCTCTTTCCCGTTCTGCCCGAACTCCGGCAGGTATTTCACCACCGGATCGTTCATCCTGATTTTGCCCTGCTCCACCAGTTGCATCACCGCAGTTGTCGTAGCAACCACCTTGGTCAGCGAGGCCAGGTCAAACACGGTATCGAGGGTCATCGGCTCGCGCCGCGGCTCGAGCGACCGCTCGCCGTACGCCTTGCGATAAATCACCGCGCCGTCGTGCCCGATGACCAGCACAGCTCCGGGAATGTTCTTGTCGGCAATCGCCTGCTGGATGATCGAATCCACAGCCCCGAGGCGGACGGGATTGGAAGCCGTGGTCGCACCGCCGACCAATGTGGTTGCGGTTAGAACAAAGATGAGAAAAAAGATGATGGCAGCTTTCTCTCGCGCATTCCTCGAGAAGGCGTGCAGGCGTGGCCACGCAAGCGTATTTGACCCTGTGGAAGAGATGTCTCGACTTTACACAACCGATGCGGGATGACTCAAGAATCTCAAGTAACAGGGTGCCTGATGTGCCATATCATGTAATTTCTGGAAGTTGGGCGAAGAGAACAGCGTGACTTCAAAATCGACCCAGGCCAACTCTGCGCCGCCGCTCCCGCACGACTGCGCGAAACAGGATCAGTTTTTCTCCTCCGCCTTCTCGATCCTCGAGGGAGCCATTTCTGCGCGGGCATTCCCAGCCGCGTCGATCTCCGTCACACACCAGGGACGCCTGATCGCACTGAAGTCCTTCGGGCATTTCACCTATGAACCAGATTCACCCGCCGTCACTCCCGCGACTCTCTTTGACCTTGCCTCGGTGACCAAAGTCGTTGCGACCACCACCATGGCGATGATCCTCTACGAGCGCGGTCTGCTCGAACTCGACGCACCGATAATCGGCACCGTGCCGGAATTCCTCTCCGGGTCGGGCAATTCCAGTACTGCCAGCATCTCCGTCGATCCGCGCCGACGCGATGTCACCTTCCGCATGCTGCTGGCGCATTCCTCCGGTCTTCCGGCCTATGAAAAGCTGTTCCTGAAAGCTCGCACCCGCGAGGACCTCCTTCGCGCCGCGTTCGCTGTGCCGCTGACCGCCGATCCCGACTCGCGCGCTGAATATAGTGATATCGGATTCATCATTCTCGGTGTCGCTCTCGAGCGCATTGCCGAAGAATCCATCGACCAATTCTGCCAGCGCGAAATCTTCGGGCCGCTGGCGCTGACTCGCACCACATTCAATCCACCGGCGGCGATGCGCGGAGAAATTCCTCCTACTGCCGATGACCGCACGTTCCGCCACCGCATCATACAGGGCGAAGTGCAGGACGAAAACGCCTTCGTCCTCGGCGGCATTGCCGGACACGCCGGTCTCTTCTCAACTGCCGAAGACCTCGCCCGCTTCGCCCAAGCCATGCTCAACGGCGGTGGCCCCATCCTCCGCCCTGAAACGGTCTCCCTGTTCACTCGCCGCGAATCTACACCCAGCGGCGCATCGCGCGCACTTGGGTGGGATGTGCCGTCCAGCCCATCGCAATCCGGCAAATATTCTGGCCCGAATTCTTTCGGCCATCTCGGCTACACCGGCACTTCGCTATGGATTGATCCCGACCGCCAGCTTTCCATTACGCTGCTCACCAACCGCACCTGGCCCGACTGCGCCAACCAGGCCATCAAACAAGTGCGCCCCAAGTTCCACGATGCGGTGATCGAGTCTTTAGAGCCGGAGCATAACGAGCGCGCATCAGAAACCACGAAATGACACCTAAAAAGCAAGCCTCGGATCTTCACCGCCTCTCGACCGAACAGATTCTCCCCGGCGTGCCGAACCTAGACCGCATGTCCTCGCTCGAGATCGTCCGTCTCATCAACCGCGAAGATGCGACCGTCGCCCGCGTGGTTGAACGGGCGCTGCCGCAAATCGCCCGCGCTATCGACGTTGTCGTCGACGCACTCCGCCACGGCGGACGTCTCATCTATGTCGGCGCCGGCACCAGCGGCCGCCTCGGCGCTCTCGACGCCTCTGAGATTCGTCCCACCTTCAACACCAGTCCCCGAACCGTGCAATACATCATGGCCGGAGGACCCAGGGCGCTCGGCGCCTCCACCGAAGCCAGCGAAGACGACACCGCGCTCGCCGTCGCTGAACTGAAAAAACGAAAACCCGGCAAGCGCGACGTCGTCATCGGCATCGCCACCAGCGGCCGGACACCCTTCACCATCGCCGCCGTCGAATACGCCCGTCGTCGCGGCGCCCGCACCATCGCCCTCACCTGCAACCGCAACTCCCCGCTCGAGCGCGCCGCCGATCTCGCCATCGTCACGGAGGTCGGCCCCGAAGTTCTCGCTGGTTCGTCGCGCATGAAAGCCGGCACCGCGCACAAAATGGTCCTGAACATGATTTCGACCGGCAGCATGTGCCGCCTCGGCTACGTCTACGGCAATCTCATGGTCAGCGTGTGGACGAAAAACGAAAAGCTGATCCAGCGCGCCGTGCGCATCGTCGAGCAAGCCACCGGAGCCGATCACGAGACCGCCGCGAAGGCGCTAAGAGTCGCAGGCAACCGCACGCCAGTCGCCGTGGTCATGCTGGCCGCAGGAGTGAGTCGAGCCCAAGCCACCGCCGCGCTGAAGAGGACAGACGGCCACGTGCGGAACGCGATTCATTTCGCAGGCAGATGTTAGCCTCTGCAGTTCCAAGGACCCTTGTCATTCCGACGTAGCGAGCGCAGCGAGACAGGCGGAACCTGATTTCCGCCGCAACGGCGAGACATAAACGACGTAGGGCGGGGATTTCGACTGAATTAATTGGTTACTCCGGTGCTCCCTCCACCAATCAACCACCTCGCCCACCCGCTACAATAAATCTCGACTATGGATAAGTTCGTCATCCGCGGCGGAGAGCCGCTGCTCGGCACCGTCCGCGTCAGCGGCGCAAAAAACGCCGCCCTTCCCTGCATGGCCGCCGCTCTGCTCACGGATCAGCCCGTCATCCTCGAAAACATTCCCCAGGTGCGCGACATTCAGACCACCCGCAACCTGCTCACCGCCATGGGCGCCGAAGTTGAACTCGGCTACGGACGCGCCCAGCACCGCACCACCATCCACTGCGCCAATCTCGCCACGCCCGAAGCCAGCTATGAACTGGTCACGACCATGCGCGCCTCCACGCTCGTCCTCGGCCCGCTGGTCGCCCGCTGCGGACGCGCCCGCGTCTCGCTCCCCGGCGGCTGCGCCATCGGCGCCCGCCCGATTGACCTGCACATCAAGGGGCTCGAACAGCTCGGCGCGAAGATCACCCAAGAACACGGCTACGTCGAAGCCCGTGCCGATCGCCTGAAAGGCGCCGAAATCGTCTTCGACAAAATCACCGTCACGGGCACTGAAGACCTGCTCATGGCCGCCACGCTCGCCGAAGGCGAGACCATCCTTCAGAACTGCGCCCGCGAGCCCGAAGTCGCCGATCTCGCCGACCTGCTCAACAAAATGGGAGCGAAAATCGAAGGCGCCGGCACGCCCACCGTTCGCGTGAAAGGCGTCAGCAAGCTGAAAGGCGCGAAGCACCGCATCATTCCCGACCGCATCGAGGCCGGCACGTTCGTCATCGCCGCCGCCATGACTGGAGGCGATCTCAACATCGCCGGCTGCGATCCCTCGCACCTGGACGCGATCGTCAGCAAGCTTCATGAAGTCGGCGTGAAGACAAAAACCAACGGCGACTCCGTCCGCGTGATGGGCGACAATCCCTTCACCGCCGCCGATATGAGCACCGAGGAATATCCCGGCTTTCCCACCGACTGTCAGGCGCAATTCATGGCGCTGGCTACGCAAGCCGAAGGCACAAGTGTCATCACCGAAAATATTTTCGAGAACCGCTTCATGCACGCGCTCGAACTCGTGCGCATGGGCGCCAACATCAAAATTGAAGGCCGCCGCGCCATCGTCCGCGGCAAAACTCAACTCAGCGCTGCCGCCGTCCTCGCCAGCGACCTGCGCGCGTCGGCGTCACTCGTCCTCGCCGCCCTCGTCGCCGACGGCGAAACTATCATCGATCGCGTCTACCACATCGACCGCGGCTACGAGCACATTGAAGAGAAGTTAAAGGGAGTCGGCGCCCAGATCCGCCGCATCGGCGAAATGTTCCCCAAGAAGGCCGCCGCCGTGAAGTAACTTGTGTAGCCCCTGTCGGAAAGCTCAATGAGTGTAATCGAGAGTGCGTGTTGAAAAAGTGGGTCAGGGGAACGTCTTTTCGGCTACAAAGGCGTTGTCGGCGAGCTCTTCTTCCTCCAGCTCCGCTAGGCAATCGCTGACCACACCGGTCGCGTGGGTTGGCTGAGGAAGCGCACCAGCCGCTTAATGTTCTGCGCTACCGCCGCCAGGAAGAACTGCTCCCGCACA
>JASHPH010000126.1 GCA_030038255.1 Candidatus Sulfotelmatobacter sp.
GGCCCTCTTTGACGTAGACGAAGACATTCGCCAGGTCGCCGTTCGTGACCACGACGTTCTCAGCTTCGTTATTGCCTTTGCAGCCGGGATCCTGGCTCATGTCAATTTTCGAAGCCTTCGGAGCGGTGCCGTCGAACTTGACCGTACCGCTGATCGTCGCCGCCGTCGCCAGATCGATCGGCGTGGCGGCCGGTTGCGCTGCCGGTTGCTCAGCCGCGGGAGCGGCGGGCGCTTCTTCCTTCTTGCTGCACGCCGCCAGCACCAACAGCGCGCACAAGGCCAATGTCCCTAGCGTGATTCTCACCCAACTCATCTTCCCATTCATGATGTCGCCTTTCGTAAAGTTGCAACGTTTGAATTTCCATTTCGAGCGAGCCGGAGCGAACGCGGCAATCCGAAAAATCGTTTTTCAGCCCTGGGAATTCTACCGCGAACCTCCGCTCGCCGCAGCGTGCGCTTCGACAGCCGCGTGCCGGCGATCGCTCGACGGTTGCACTGCGGCCTTGGCCCGCGGCATCGAGGCCGCGACCCTGCGTTGCTCTTCCGGCGTTAGCTGGAAGATATAATCCACCAGCAGCTTCGTGTGATCCTTCTCGTAACCTTGGAAGGATGGCGGGGTCGGCCCGGAAAACACCCACTGGCCGTTTTCTTTCTGGAACAGTCCGGAAGGCATGGCAGTGCCCGGGCTGATGGCCTGCGGATCGATCAGCCAGCGTTCCACCCAGTCCGGTTTCAGGCGGGTTTTGGCCAGCAGAAAATTGGGCGCCGTGGCAGTTTTGTCGTGCGCGGCGTCGCCCGTGGCATGACACTTCAGACAAGGCGCGGCCGCGCTGGAGAACAGACTCCGCGCCATGTCGGTTTCCTTTGCGGTCAGCGTCGGCCGCACGTCGGGAATATAGGGGAACGGCTGCCGCGAAAGTGCCTGGAAGAAACGTACCAGCTTGCCCAGTTCGTTTTCCGAGAAGGAGAACGTCGGCATACGCACCTGTAGGTACGAACGCACGCCATTGCGGTTGGTGTCGGTTGTGCTCAGCGCGGGATTGCCCAGGAAGTGCAGCATCCATTCGGGATCGACGCGAGCCCCCTCGGTCAAAAGTTTTGGCGGGAGGAACTCCGGATTCTCCACGTAGCGCTGCAATCCCATCAGTGAAGTCTTCTGCCCCGGAATGAACTGGTGGCAGCCCATGCAGTTGTACTTCCGCACGATCCACCAGCCTTCCTGAATGTCATGCCGCGCGTCGCCCGGCTTGTACTGATAGCTTTGGGGCAGGGAAGTCTCCTGACTGCCCATCAGGAAGGTCGTGAGAGCGAGCACCTGGTCTTTCGTCAGGTGCAGGTTGGGCATGCGTAGGGCTTCAGATTCGCTCTTGACCATGCCCTGGTCGTAGACGTTAGGTTCGGCCAGTTTGTGCTCAAAGAATCCCTTGTGGTTGCACCAGGGTTTGGTGGCGGGACCGTCGGGCAGACGCGCCAGATCTTCCGCGTCTTTGATGGGCTCAGCGTCTTTGCCGCCACGCTGCGCTTTCTCGGTGAATAGGCCGAAGTCGAGGCGCTCGATCGGCTTGCTGCCTTCAAACGTAAGCTCTGTGCCGATGCGTCCCTCATCCTCCATGCCGGCGATTTCATGGCAGCCGGCGCAGCCGTACTGCCGGATCCAGTGTGCGCCTTCAGCTTTCAGGCCGGGATCGTCCATGAAGGAGGCGTCCGGATAGTCCGAGGGGTCCTTTTTTTTCTGGGTGATCAGGAAACTGGCCACGTCGCGGGCATCTTCGGGGGACAGGCGCAGGCTCGGCATGACAGTCATGTTCTGAACCTGCAGTTCGTGGCCGTCATTAGGACAGCGGCTGTGGTCCAAGTCGAACAGGTAAGGCTTGCCTTTCTTGGCGTAGTCTTCCGGACCGATGTCTTTCTTCTCGTAAATGCAGTAGGGGCGGGTGCGCTCGCGAGGATTGTGCACCCAGCGCACCAGATAAGCGTAATTGGCTTTTTCCCCCACGCGGGTAAGGTTGGCGGCGAAGGTTCCGCCCCGCATCTCACTGCCTTCTCCGATGGAGTGACAAGCTAGGCAGCCACGAGTCTCAAACAATTCCTTGCCATGCTCGGCGTTGCCCGGCGGCTGTTTGGGCAGCGGATCGGTGAGGGCGGATTGCCACAGGTAAGCAGAAATCGCACGAATCTGATGATCGCTCAGGCGGAAGTTCGGCATCTTGGTCGTCAGCCGGAAGTCGGTCGGCTTCTTCAGCCACACCGGAATCCAGTTCTTATTGAGCTTCAGCCGGACATCCTTGAGATTGGGCCCGATCTTCTTCACGTCCTGCAGCAGGCTCTTGGTGGTGCGTTCCAATTGTACGGTGCGAAGGTCGAGTTTGCTGTTGGCCACGCGTAGCGCTACAGCCTGGTCGTTCAGGTGGTTGGCTTCCTCGTTGGATTCGGCCGCGTCGGCCTGTTTCATCAGGTAAGCCGCCTGCTTGAT
Organism: Candidatus Sulfotelmatobacter sp.; assembly: GCA_030038255.1. GTDB lineage: Bacteria > Acidobacteriota > Terriglobia > Terriglobales > Acidobacteriaceae > Sulfotelmatobacter. Next base: position 2,474 of record JASHPH010000126.1, read on the forward strand.
GTTGGCTCTTTTCTCCTGGTCGATCTGCTTGATTTCCTGCATAACCGACGTGATCTCTTCCGACTCGCGGTCATAGCCTTCGAAGCGGTGGCAGCCGTTGCAGCCGCGCTGTCTGAAAAGATATTTCCCCTCGCTCAAGGTCCAGCCCACATCGCCCTTGACTACCAGCATGTCGGATGCGTGGCAGGTCTGGCAGCCCGCCTCGGCGTTCTCTTTCGGATAGAGCGGCCACAGCCAATGTTCGTAGTTGCCGTGGGCCTTGTCGATGCTCGTGGTGGCGCGTCCGTTGCCCTGATGGCAAGGTGAGCAGCCGAATTTGTCGGGATCATGAACCTGCAGCAAGTCCGGTTCGGGATGGCTGACGAATGCCTGTGCGTACTGATCCGGTTTCTTTTCGCCCTTGGGCGTCATGTCCGCGGCCGTAATCTGCAGCGGTTCGCGCGCATTCAGGTGGCAGGATTCACATCGGTCGACGATATTGGCTTCGGCCACATTGATCTGCACGATTTTGGGATCCCAGTCGGCAGTTTTCTTCTTGAGGCCATCGATCTGCTGCGGCGTCAGGTCGACCATGTGGTCCGTTACATATTCGTCGAGCTTTGTTCTGGCGTCAGTGGCGGGCTTCAGCACATCGCCGACTTCGAGGCTGAGCCGGGTTCGTTCGTCGCGGATTTCGTTGTAGGTTTCCTCGAGCTGCTGAAAATTGAGCTTTTTCTTGCTCCCATCGGGAAATTCGACGGTCGCGAGCTCGGCTTTGTACGCGTCAATTTCTTTTTGCTTGCTGGCCTTGGCGGAAGCGCTGGTGCTAGTTTCGAGTTCATACGTCAGCGCGTTTACATAGGCGCGACGGTCGGTGAAGACGCTCTGGACCGCGAGCAGACGTGCGCTGGCATCATCAAGTTTCTCGCGGGTTTGTTTCGCCGCGGCGGCGGAATCCTCTGTCGCTTTCTTTAGCGCTGCCGACAGCTCCACATATTGAGCGCTCTGCTCAACGTCCTTCTCCGAGGCCGTCGATCTCGATCTCGCTGTGTTCAGGAATGCGCCGTAGCGGTCTTTCCACTTGTCCTGAAACTCCTTCCACGGACGCTGGCCCCAGGCCTCGTCCCACAGCGCCCAGAACAGCGTGGCCATCAGGATGACCGTCGCCACCATGTAATGCGCAGCATACGATTTACTGGTGATCGGATCCTGCTCGGGGATGGGTTTATCAGGCACCGCTTCCTCCGACTCTCTTTGCCTTCCCTAAACTTGGTTATTCCGAGCGCCTTTTTTCTGGCGCGAGGAATTTCTACCCTCGAAATGAACCTCGCCGGCAGGGATGCTTCAACTCCAGCGAAATTTCGCTTCGCGAATTTCCGCTTCCGCTCAGCATGACAAAGCAAACGACCAAAGACTGACGACCAACGACGGTTTCATATGTTGAACCACGGCGTAATCCACACGTACTTGATGTGCCACAATAACCGCAGCCCCATCTTGATCGGCAGCGCGACCATAGTCAGCAGAAAGAACTGCATGATGAAAAACTGCAACAGGCTCATGCGCTGAAAATCCTTGGCCATGCGCCGCCGGAACAATGAATACACCAGTCCGCCGCCGATCAAGTAATATCCGACAACGACAATCGCCCCGAAAATTCCTTTGCCCAAGTTCGACGTGATGCCGAAAATATCCGGCAGATCGCGGTTGACCTCATAGATCAGCCGGTTGTGGTCCCACGTCTGCCCCGGCCAGAACCATTGCCATCCCGGACCGCGAATGAACGTGCCTATGATGATCATCGCGACCCAGAGAATGACGAAGCCGAAGAGAAAAGTCGAAATCGAGAACCGGCGCTGCCTCCACGTGTAATAGCCGCTGCCCAGCGGATTGGTATCGATATACGGAATCACCATCAGGCCGATGATGATCATGGTGGGCATGACCACGCCGGCGATCCAAGGATCGAAATAAACCAGCATCTCCTGCAGGCCGAGGAAGTACCACGGGGCCTTCGCCGGATTCATCGTCAGGTTGGGATTGGCCGGTTCTTCGAGGGGCGCGTTCAGCGTGATCGACCAGATCATCAGGATGATGGTCACGATAATGGCGCCGAGAAACTCAATCCGCAGCAGGAACGGCCAGACGTGAACTTCCTTCTGCCAACCAGGTTTGAACGGCCAGGTCTTGCGATGATGCGTCTTGGCCAGGGCGGGATCGGCTTCGAGTTGCGCGATTAGTTGATCATTGGCATGGGCCTGCTTCCACGCCAGGTAAATGTAGAAGGCAAGCAGCGGAATCAGGGCTACGATCGGAACGTTATCCGGCGCCGAACAAATTTCCCACAGTTGTCGCCAATCCATAAGTTCTCCACGAACCATGTGGGGACAGCCGCCCTCGGCTGTCCGGTCGGGCGAAGCTCGACGGGCTCTTCGTGGTCACTCTAAACTGCCGGGCTGCGCCCGGCCCGACAGCCGAGGGCGGCTGTCGCTACGTAAATCTTCACTCTCCCGCCGCTTTCGGCCCCCTGCGCGGCTTGTCCGCCTCTTCGGCAAGCATCACGTGCGCCGGGCCGGAAATGCCGCCGTCTTTTCTTACGCGCCAGAAGTGCACGATCATCAACACTGACGCGACAATCGGAATCCCGATGCAGTGCCAGATGTAGGACCTGAGCAGCGCATTCGCATCGACGATCGAGCCGCCGAGCAAACCGAATCGCACGTCATTGTATGGAGTCATGCCCAACTGCGGCCCGAACGGCCCCTCGTGACCGAGCAGCGGTGTCGCGCGCGCCATGTTCGTGCCTACGGTGACGGCCCAGAATCCGAGTTGGTCGTCGGGCAAAAGATATCCAGTGAACGAAAGCAGCAGTGTAAACACCAGCAGCAGCACGCCTATATTCCAGTTGAACTCGCGCGGCTTTTTGTAAGAACCCGTCAGAAACACGCGGAACATGTGCAGCCAGACGGCAATCACCATCAGGTGAGCGGCCCAGCGGTGCATGTTGCGCAGAATCTTGCCGAACGGAACGTCGTGCTCGAGGTAGAGCACATCGCGAAAGGCCTGCACCTTGCTCGGGTGGTAATAAAACATCAGCAGCACGCCGGTGTAAGTGAGGATGATGAACAGATAAAACGTGATGCCGCCCATGCCCCAGGTGTAGCTGTAGCGCACCGCATCGCGATTGATCTTCGCTGGATGCAAATGCAGGAACACGTTGGAAAGCACGCCCAGCGCGCGGTTTCGCGGCGTGTCGTCGTGCTTGTGGCGGAAGATCGAGGTGTAGACCTGAGTCTTGGTCGGGTCCTTCAGTCCCTCGATCTGCTCCTTCGCCTTCGCAGGGATGTCGGTCTTGAGGGCTTGAATGTCGTCCTTGACCCCGGTTGTCACTTTGTCGAGCAAGCCCGTCTTGCTGCCGTTCTTTCCGTTCGCATTGTTTTCGTCAGCCATGAATGATTTCCACTCGCAAAACTTCTTGTCATTCCGACCCAGTCTGAAAACCGGCGAGGAACCTGCTTTTTCCTTCGGACTACAGTCCCGTCAAGAACGCTCCCGGATCGTTGAACTGAGTCTGTTGCCCCTTGGGCCAGGAATACAACTTGGCCGTGTTCACCAAAATCTGCCCATCGGGCGCGAGCTCGATGTGTGCCCGGTCCATGGGACGCGGCGCCGGACCTTCGAAGTTGATGCCCTCACTGTCGTAGCCGCTGCCGTGACACGGACACTTGAACTTGTTTTCGCTTGGCTTCCAGTCTGGGGTGCAGCCCAGATGCGTGCAGCGCGCGTAGATCACAAACAGCCGGTCGGGCGTGCGATCGACCCAGATGCGATATTTCTGCTGGAACTTAGTGTCGACGCCGAGCGCGAATTCGGAAGGGTATCCGATTTTGAAAATGGTATTCGGTTCGAACAGAGTGCGAGGAAGGAAGAAACGAAAAAAAGCCAGGAACCACGCGGTCAAGAAGCCGGTCACCATGACCCAGACGAAGCGGCGGCGCCGGCGATCGGTTTCGGTCGAGGGCGCGGTTCCGGCCACGCCTGCCGCAGCTGCGGCTTTTGATGTTCCCACGGCCGGCGTACCCACATATTTCGTGGCATCCGCGGTGGCGGGTTTGGCCGCTGGCGGGGCTGCAGGTTTCGCTGCCTCGGGATTCGGATTGGGCTTGCCGACTTCTTGGTCGGCCATGAGCTTCCTCCTGTTGAACGATGAAGACCGCGATCTTAACCCTTAATCCAGACCTGCGGCCGCGGCATACTGCGGCGCGGCCAACTGCCTCCCTGTGGTGTGAATCGGAATTGCCTCATGGACCGGCGCGCTCAGAGCCTGCTGCACAATCTGGCCCAGCGCTTGGATGAATCGGGGCGAGTCGTTCAGCCCGGCGCTCATTTCAAACTGCGTAAAGCCGAGCCGCTGCGCCTGTTCGCGCGCCTCGTGGTCGATTTCGCCGAGGGTCTCGACATGATCGGAGACGAAGGCCACCGGCACTACGCATACCTCCCGCATGTTTTCGGCAGCGAGTTTGTCGAGGGCGTCGCGCAGCGATGGCTGCAGCCACCGGCTGGCGCCCACCTTGCTCTGGTAGCAGAGCTGATGCGGATTTCTCCATCCTCCCCGTTCCATCAGAAGTTGAACTGTCTCTTCGATCTGCTGCTGGTAGGGGTCGCCCTTTTCAATCACCGACATGGGCACACTGTGGGCGCTGAAGAGAATTTCTGGTCGATTCAGCTGAGGGAAGCGGCCCAGCGCTTCATTCACCCTTTCCACCATCGCATCCAGATATATCGTATTACGATAGAACTCCCGCACGCAATGCACCGGCAGATCGTCGGTGAAGCGTCGCCGCCATTCGTTCAGACTCGAACCCGTAGTAGTAGACGAATACTGCGGATACAGGGGTAAGAGCACGATTTCGTCGCACTCCGCGGCGCGCAGTTGCTGGATGGCTTCTTCAGTGAAAGGATGCCAGTAGCGCATCGCCACGAAACAGCGCGCATCCAGGCCCTGGCCGCATAATTCGGTTTCCAGGGCGCGCGCCTGCCGCTCGGTATGACGGCGAATGGGCGAGCCTCCGCCAATTGTCGCGTAATGGTGCTGCACTTTACGCGCACGGGTGGTGGAGATCAGTTTGGCCAGAGCTTTGCGCCCGATGCGGGCAAAAGGAAAGTCAATGATGTCGGGATCGCAGAAGAGGTTATAAAGAAATGGTTCGATCGCTTCCAGCGTGTCGGGTCCACCGAGCTGAAAGAGAACTATCCCCACACGCCGAGCTTTGCGCGTCATCTTCCCCCAGAACCACGTTCACTGCGCCCCAGAACCGAAGGAAATTTACTCCCAATCCGCGGTGAGAGTCAATGGCGGAAATGTAAAGCGCTTGGAGATTTTGCACCGGCGTTGCCAAATCCGCAGGCGGACATGCAAGCTGATGCGGTATGCCTGAGTTACCGGACATCTCGGCCTACCTCACCGCCCTCGAGTCGCGCATTATTCGTCGAAAGCTCGAGCGGATTCGTGTGCCCAGCCCGTTTCTGCTGCGAACTGCGCAGCCACCGCTGTCGAGCGCAGAGGGACGCAACGTGCGCGGACTGCAGCGCATCGGCAAGCGCATTGCCATTGGCTTGGAGGGCGACCTGTGGCTCGTGCTGCACCTGATGATTGCGGGCCGCCTGCACTGGCGGCCGCCGAACGCAAAGCTGGCCGGACGCCAAAGTCTGGCAGCGTTTGATTTTCCCGAGGGATCTTTGGTGTTGACCGAAGCCGGCTCCAAGCATCGGGCTTCGTTGCATGTCGTGAGTGGCACAGAAAATCTGGTCGCTTACGACGCGGGCGGGATCGATGTTCTTGCCGCCGACCTCGATTCGTTTTCTTCGGCGCTCATCGCGGAAAATCACACGCTGAAGAGGGCACTGACCGATCCCCGGCTGCTGAGCGGCATCGGCAACGCGTATTCTGACGAGATTCTGCACGCGGCGCACCTGTCTCCCCTCACGTTGACGCAAAAGCTCAAGCCGGACGAGTGGGAGCGGCTGTTCGCCGCGGCGCAGAAGACTCTGAAGCTGTGGATCGACCGGCTGTGCGCCGAGGCGCAGGGCGCGTTTCCGGAGAAAGTGACGGCGTTTCGCCCGGACATGGCTGTCCATGGCCGCTACGGGAAGGCCTGTCTGCGGTGTGGCGACAAGATTCTGCGAATTCGTTATGCCGATAAAGAAACAAACTATTGCGCCCGCTGTCAGACTGGCGGCAAGGTGCTGGCCGATCGAAGTTTGTCGCGCCTGCTGGGATCGGACTGGCCGCGGACGCTCGAGGAACTGGAAGCGCTAAAGCGTCGCTGAAGGAATTAAGCGCGGGCTGGTTCGGGGCTCTTCTGCATTTCTTCGATCACCGCGTCCGCGAACTGGGACGTTCCCGCCTGCCCGCCGATGTCGCGCGTGAGTTTTTCGCGATGGCGATAGACTCGCTCGAGCGCATTGCGAATCTGCGTCGAGGCTCCGTGCTCGTTGAGATGCCGAACCATCAGAAGGGCGGAACGCAGCAGGGCCGTCGGATTCGCCAGGTTTTTTCCTGCAATGTCCGGGGCCGACCCGTGCACGGCTTCGAACATGGCGCAATTGTCACCGATATTCGCGCTGGGCACGAAGCCCAGGCCGCCGACGAAGGCGGCGCAAAGATCGGAGAGAATGTCGCCGTACAGGTTTTCCATCACCAGCATGTCGTACTGGTATGGGTTCATCACCAGTTGCATGCAGGTATTGTCGACGATGTGCTCGCCGTAGGTAATTTCAGGATAGTCTTTGGCCACCGCGCGGCAGCAGCGCAAGAACAGCCCGTCCGACATCTTCATGATGTTGGCTTTGTGGATGGCGTGAATTTTCTTGCGCTGATACTTGCGTGCATACTCGAACGTGAAGCGGGCGATGCGGGTCGAGGCTTTCTCGGTGATGACTTTGAGGCTCTCCACCACGCCCGGAACGACCTCGTGCTCCAGGCCGGAGTAAAGGCCTTCGGTGTTTTCGCGCACGATGATCAAGTCGACGTCGGGATATCGCGTCGGGATGTGAGGCAGGTTGCGGATCGGCCGGAAATTGGCATAGAGATCGAACTTCCGGCGGAGGGCGACGTTGATGCTCGCGAAGCCGCCGCCCACCGGAGTGGTCACCGGACCCTTCAGCACCACGCGAGTGCGCTCGATCGATTCAATCACTTCCTTGGGAATGTACTCGCCGCTTTTTTTGTAAGCGTCGGCGCCGACCGCGAAGGTCTCCCACTCGAACTTCACCCCGGTGGCTTCCAAAATGCGCACGACAGCATGGGTGACCTCCGGGCCGATGCCGTCGCCGGGGATGAGTGTAATTCTGTGAGCCATAACTCCAGCTATGCCTTTGCTTTCACCAGATCCTTCAACTCGTTCATGAACTCTTTGACGTCTTTGAAATCGAGGTAAACCGAGGCAAAACGCACGTACGCGACCTTGTCGTAGCGGCGCAGGCGGTTCATGATCAGTTCGCCAAGTTCGCTCGTTTTGCGCTCGCGCTCGGGTGACTCGATGACGAACGACTCGGCCTCATTCACGATCTGTTCCAGTTTGCTGATCGGCACCGGACGCTTCTCGCACGCCCGCAGCAGCCCGTTGAGTACTTTCTGCCGGTCGAACTTTTCGCGGCGGCCGTCCTTCTTCACCACCATGTAGGGAATTTCGTCGATGCGCTCATAGGTGGTGAAGCGCTTGCCGCATTTCAAACACTCGCGCCGACGGCGGATCGATTCCGCTTCCTTGCTCTCGCGCGAGTCAACTACCTTGTCATTGCCAAATCCGCAAAAAGGACATTTCATGGCGCGTTCTTACCGGCTGCAAGACCCGTGTCAGTCCGGGAGCGAGCGAAAGCGCCCAACCCGAGCCAGAAGACGAGTCCGCTGTGCGATGGTTAACTTGGAATTGTAGCAGTTGAGCGGGAGGGTCATCCGCGCCGGGGGAGTTGTGGCGCGGTCCCATTACCAACACGGCACAGAAGCAAAACGGCACTCACACCCCCTGCGGTGCGAGTGCCCGTTTTTCTCCATGCTCTCCCGGTGACGGAGAGCGCGAAGGTCTCGATTCAAACCCGAAGCGGTTGAGGGAAGCCAGCATTCGGGAATGATCTGAATAGAAGTTGACTGACTCCGGGTGTCCGATTGTCACAGCGATGTCTGAATTTTGCAAAAAGTGGCGGCGCGAATCTCTGTGGCGGGCCAGCGAAGCATGCCATTGGTAACCCGGCTCCCGACTTCTTAGCTGCTAGCATACAAGCATGGTGCGGCTGGCCATGCAGCCCTTTCTTGGTCTTGGACTGGTGTTCCTTTCGTTGTCGCTTTGGGCGCAAGGGAACCGCGGAGAGCTGCGCCTTAAAGTGCTGGACCAGGACGGCTTCGGAGTCCGCAGCACCGTCGAGCTGGTGAGCGAGGCCAACCAGTATCACAACGCCTTCATGACGGATGAAGCCGGCTTTCTCATCGCCAAGCGACTGCCGTTCGGGCTTTATCAGTTGCTCATTCAGCAGCCGGGCTTCGCTCCTATCGCGCAATCCGTAGAGATCCGCTCGGTGATTCCGGTCGAATATTCGGTCAAGCTCTCAGTAGCTCCAGTCACGGAGTCCATCACGGTGCAGGAGTCCGGTACGCTGTTAGATCCTTACCGCTCAGGCTCAGTTAACCAAGTCGGTCCCGAGACGATCCAGACGCGGCCAACCTCGCTGCCCGGCCGATCGCTGCAGGATCTGGTTAACTCGCAGCCGGGCTGGCTCTACGAGGGCAACGCCGTGCTGCACCCCCGCGGCTCCGAATATCAGACGCAATTCGTGGTGGATGGCATTCCGCTCACCGACAACCGCTCGCCCAGCTTCGGTCCGGAGATCGAGGCCGACGACGTCGACTCGCTCACCATCTACACGGCGGGAATTCCGGCGGAATACGGCCGCAAGATGGGAGGCGTGGTTGAAGTGAACACGCTGCGCGATGATCAGCCCGGCCTGCACGGAGAAGCGGTGCTCTCCGGAGGCAGCTTCGATACTGCGGGCGCATTCGCTCGCGCGCAGTACACATGGAGCCAAAACACGGTCGGCGCCAGCGCCAGTGGCAACATGACCGCTCGCTATTTGAACCCGGTCGTCCCGGAAAACTACACGAACCGGGGCACGACGGGCGATTTCTCTTTGAGCTTTGCGCGCGACTTCACTGCCAAAGATCGCCTGATGCTCAGCGTGCGGCACGAACTGTCGCGCTATGAGATTCCCAACGAGCAGGTTCAGGAAGATCCCCAGCTTCTGGTCGATCTCGGCCAGCCCGCGCCGCCGCCGGGAACACCGGGCCAGCTTCAGACCGCCGACAATTTCGAGACGATGGGTATCGCCTCGTACCAACACATTTTTTCTGCGAATACTCTGGCCAGCGTTCGTGGCATGGTTCGCGACAATTCCAACGACTTTTATTCCAGTCCGTATTCCTGGCCGGTCATCGTCACGCAACACAATTCATTTCGCGAGGGGTACTTCAGTACCTCGGTCTCCATTCATCGCGGACACCAAGAATGGAAGGGCGGCATCGAGTCCGACAATCTTTTCCTGCACGAGAACTACGACGACGTCATAACTGCCAATCCCAACTATCCCGGGTATCCGTTCGACCCGAGCACGCAGAGTCCATTCGGATTTTCTGGCCACCGGCCCGATCTCGAGCAGGCGACCTTCGTCCAGGACCTGATTCACTTCGGCAACTGGACGGTCAACGCGGGCCTGCGCTGGGACCATTACCAGTTGCTGCTCAATCAGAATGCCGCCAGCCCGCGAGTCGCGATCTCGCATTATTTTCCCCCGGCCAAGGTGATTGTCCATGCTTCCTACGACCGAATTTTTCAAACGCCCTCGTTCGAGAACATTTTGCTTTCGAGCTCGAGCCAGGTGCAGTCGTTCGAGCCCACAGTTCTGCGCCTGCCGGTGCAGCCTTCTCACGGCAACTACTTCGAACTCGGCGCAACCAGCAGCGTGCTCGACCAGCTTCGTGTGGATGTGAATTACTTCCGCCGCTACGTCAACAATTACGCCGACGACGATCAGATTCTGAACACGGCGGTGAGCTTTCCCATCGCATTTCGCAAGTCAATCATCTACGGCGCCGAGGGCAAGCTCGAATTGCCGCACTGGAAGCGGTTTTCCGGGTTTGCGAGCTATTCCTATATCGTCGGCAATGCCTGGTTTCCTGTAACGGGTGGATTGTTCCTCGGTCAGGATGCGGTGAGCGCCAGCACGCAGTTCACCGGCCATTTTCCCGACTCGCAGGACCAGCGCAATACCGTCCGCATGCGGCTACGCTATCAGCTCATTTCGCGATTATGGATTGCCGGCGGGGCGGAATACGGCAGCGGCCTGCCCTTCGATTTTGCCGGCACCTATCAGGAAGCGCTCGCCGAATACGGACAGGCAATGGTCGATCGCATCAACTTTGCCCGCGGCCGCGTAAAGCCGTCGCTCGCGGTCGATAGCGCGATTGGCGCCAACCTGTACAAGAACGATCGTGTCTCCATGCGCCTGCAGGCCGACGCGCAGAATTTGAACAATCGATTGAACGTGATCGACTTTGGAGGACTATTCTCGGGCAACGCCATCGCTCCGCCCAGGAGCTACGCCCTGCGCCTGCAGACTACGTTCTAATTTCTTGGGGTTGTCATCCTGAGCGGAGTTTCGGAATTCACAAAGTGAATTCGGAAACGCAGTCGAAGGATCCCTACTGTCCGCCCGCTTCCTTGGCGGTCCGCCTAAACCACAAAATACTTCGCCGCCGGGTGATGCACCACGATCGCCGATGTGCTCTGCTCGGGTTCGAGCAGGAAGCCCGAAGTGAGCCGAACGCCAACGTTCTCCTCCGGCTTGAGCAGCGCGAACAGCTTGGTCTGATCTTCCAGGTTCGGACACGCCGGGTAGCCGAAGGAATACCGCGAACCTCGATATTTCTGGTGAAACAAATCGCGAATCTCCAGCGCATCCTCGCCCGCAATCCCCAATTCCTGGCGCATGTTCCGGTGATGCAGTTCGGCCAGCGCCTCGGCGGTTTCCACACTGAGCCCGTGCAAGTAGAGATATTTCGTGTATTCGCCGCCTTCAAACAGCCGTTGCGTTTCCACGGTCGCCTTCGGTCCGATCGTGACCAGCGACAACCCGAGCACATCCATTTTTCCCGAGCTCTTGGGGACGAAGAAATCGGAGATGCAGAGACGCCGTCCTTCTTTCTGCCGCGGAAACGTGAACCGCAACACTTCGCGTGGAACCGGATCTTTGATCCGGTCCGGCGCGTACACGATCACATCATTCCCCTCGCTCTGCACCGGGAAGTAACCCCAAACCGCCTGCGGCTGAAACAAGCCCGATTGCGCCACTTCCTCTCCCAGCTTGCTCAGAATCGGGCGGAACTTCTCTTCGACCAGGCGGACGTAATCCGACTGCGACGCCGTCTTGAGCTGCCACTGATTCTTGAACAGCGCCGTTTCGTTGATGTAACGAAAGACTTCGCGCACATCGTAATCCTTGCGCACGCGTAATCCCCAGAACGGAGGCTGCGGGATGTTCGGCGCGTCGCCGACCACCGGACTGCGCTCGGCAAACACCGGCCCGCTCTCTTCGTCTACGGCCGTCGCCTTCGCATACTCTTTCACCGTGCGGCCCTCCTGCAGCCGCTTTTCACGATTGCCATCGGCCGTCGATAGATCCTCCATGATGTGCAAGCCGCTGAAAGCGTCTTCGGCGTAGAAAACGGCGCTAGCGTACTCGCGTCGCAGATCGTCCTCGACATATTTGCGCGTCAGCGCCGCCCCGCCGCAGATCACTGGGAATTCAAGCTTCTGGCGCTGCAAGTCCTGGATCACATACTTCATCTCGAGCGTCGATTTCACCAGCAGGCCGCTCAACCCGATGGCGTCTGCGCCATGCTCCTGAGCCGCGTGGATGATCGCGTCCCCCGGCTGCTTGATCCCAAGGTTGACGACCTTGAATCCGTTGTTCGACAGAATGATGTCGACCAGGTTCTTTCCGATGTCGTGCACGTCGCCCTTGACGGTCGCCAGCACGATCGTGCCTTTTTGCGAGCCCGATTTTTTCTCCATCTTCGGCTCAAGATAGGCAACCGCCTGCTTCATCACGCCCGCTGAATCGAGCACCGACGGCAGCTGCATTTTGCGCGCACCGAACAGATCGCCGACGGTCTTCATCCCGTCGAGAAGAACGGTGTTGATCAGTTCGAGTGGTGAGTAGCTCGCCAGAGCGTCGTCCAGCAACTGCTCCAGCGATTTCTTGTTTGCTCCCTCCCCCACCGATTTTTCGCCGTTAATGATAGCGAACTTCAGCCTGTCCTCGACCGACAGCGTGTCGAGATGCGCGGTCGTCGAAGCGGCCGGTTTGCCCTTCATGCCCGCGAAGTGCGCCATGTAATTCTGCAGCGGATCGCCCGCCGATTCGTCGCGGAAGATCAGCTTCCGCGCCAACTGCACTTCTTCTTGCGGAATCTTGTACAGCGGATAAATCTTGGTGTAATTAACAATCGCCATGTCGAGGCCACGGTCGACTGCCTCGTGCATGAAGACGGAATTCAGCACGCGTCGCGGATACGGATCGAGGCCGAAAGAAATGTTGCTCACGCCAAGAATCGTTTTGACCGAGGGTAGTTCTTTCTTAATCCGTTCCACAGCCTTCAGCGTCTCGATTCCGGCCGTGCGATATTCCTCCTGGCCGGTTGAAATCGGCAGAGTCAGGGCATCGAAAATCAGGTCGGTGCCGTCGAGGCCGTATTTTCTCGTCGCCAGATCGAAGATGCGATGCGCGATCGCCACTTTCTTTTCGGCGGTCAGAGCCATGCCCTCTTCATCAATGGTGAGGGCGATCACCGCGGCGCCGTAGCGTTTGGCCATGGGCAACACTTTTGCCGTTCGCTTTTCACCATCTTCGAGATTGATCGAGTTGATGATCGCCCGGCCGGGGATGCGCTTCAGCGCCTCCTCCACCACGTCGGCCTCGGTGGAATCCACGAGAATAGGTGCCGGAACACGCGTCGCGATTTTTTCCAGAATCGAGGTGATGTACCCCTTCTCATCCTCGCCCACAATCGCGCAGCACAAATCCAGCATGTGCGAGCCGTCGTTCACCAGCTTCTTTGCCAGCGCCAGAATTTCATCGTTCTTTTTCGCCCGGACCAGGTTGCGGAAGTGTTCGACCCGCGTGGTCGTGTTCATTTCCTCGGCAACGATGAGCGGCTTCGGCTCGAGATCGAGCGGGACGGACGTATACGCGCTCGACGCCGCCCCAGCGCGCTTTACGTCTCGTTTCGCAGGCTCGACTCCGGAGACCGCCTCGACCACTGCTTTCAAGTGTTCCGGCGTGGTTCCGCAGCAGCCGCCCACAATCCGCACGCCGTAGTCTTGCACAAAATGTTTGTGGTATTCGGCCAGTTCTTTCGGAGTCAGCTTGTAAACCGCGTGGCCGCCAACGTTCTGCGGCAAGCCCGCGTTGGGCAGTACAGATACGTACTTAGTGGAATTCGCCCCCAGGAAGCGCACCGCGTCGTTCATCTCGACCGGTCCAGTGGCGCAGTTGAGGCCGATCACGTCCACGTCGTAAGGTTCGAGCGCGGTGAGCGCCGCGCCGATTTCGGTGCCCAGCAACATCGTGCCGGATTCCTGCAGAGTGACCTGCACCGTCACCGGCAAGCGCTTGCCCGACTTCCTCATCGCCTCAAGCACCCCGACGGTCGCGATCTTTGCCTGCAGCAGGTCCTGCGAAGTCTCCACCAGCAACACGTCCACGCCGCCTTCGATCAGCGCCGCGGCCTGCTCTTCGTATGACGCCACCATGGCGTCGAAACTGATGTGCCCGAGCGAGGGCAGTTTGGTCGTAGGCCCGATCGATCCGGCCACAAAACGGGGCTTGTCTTTCGTCGAGAATTGTTGCGCAACCTCTTTGGCGAGCTGTACGGCCTTCACATTGATCTCACGGACGCGGTCGCGCAGATCAAACTCGCCCAGCACGATGGACGTGCCGCCGAACGTGTTCGTCTCGACTACATCGCAGCCCACGCCAAGAAAGTCGGCGTGAATGTCACGAATAATGTCGGGACGGCTCAGCACCAGCACTTCGCTGCAGTTCTCTTTGCCCCAGAAATCATCCAGCGTGGGATTGCGCTTCTGGATGTTGGTCCCCATGGCGCCGTCATATACGACGACGCGCTCCCGCACGGTTTGTAGAAAGTCAGCCATGTAAGCTTCTAGCTCTTAGCTGCTGAGCCCCCAAGCTTTATCCGCGTTCATCCGCGTGGGTCCGCGGCGAAGAAGTTTTTCGTCCCCATGCAACAACGCCGGTCTGGAGTGGACCGGCGTGTGGTCGAAATCCGAACTCGTTTCGAAACTCAGCTCCCCGGCACCAGCTGCGCCGGCGCTCCCGCATTCACGTCGGCCTGATTGAAAATGATGTTGGCTCCCATGTGTGCTGGCCGGGGCGCCAGCATCTGCTCCTTGCGGTAAACCAGGTTGCTGGCGTTGAACGTGGCCAGCTCGAAACCGTGCCCGTGCGTGATGGCGTCGGTCGGACACGCCTCCACGCAGTACCCGCAGAAAATGCAACGGTTGTAATCGATGTTGTACACCTTGGCGTAGCGCTCGGCGCCACTGACGCGGTTTTCCGCCGTGTTCTCAGCCGCTTCAATATAAATACAGTTCGACGGGCATGCCGCCGCGCACAGGAAGCAGGCGACGCACTTTTCCAGCCCATTCTCGTCGCGCTGCAACACATGTGCGCCACGGAAACGCGGCTGGAAAACGGCACCCTTCAGCGGCCCCTTGCCATCGGGATAATTCTCCACGATCGTGGGCTGGAACATCTCCATGAAGGTGACGCTCATGCCCTTGGCAATGGCCGCGATGTTCTTCAGCACCGGCATACGTCCTGTAAGTATACCGAAAGATGGCGGAAGCCGTCGCGGCTAGGATGTCAGGCGGCTGGTGTATCAAGGGAATGACTGCTTGGAGTGCTCTACCATTGGAAGTCATGACCGACCTCGAAAACAATAAGCATCGCATGGGACTCTGCGCGGATTGCCATTTCATGCGAACAATGCGATCTGACCGCGGATCGATCTTCATTTTGTGTGAACGCTCCAAGATTGACCAGACGTTCCCCAAGTATCCTCGCCTGCCGGTTCTGCAGTGCGCCGGGTATGAAAGAACACACTCGGATCAGCGCAAAGCCGAAAGCGGAGCGGAGTGACTAGCGTCACTGTCATAACGGCCGTGTTGCAGCAGCATGGAACCGAAGTCTCGAAGAGACATCCGGAAAGGAATGGGATCATGCTGCTGAAAATCTTAGCCGTCGCTGCAATCGGAATGTTTTTCGTTTGACTCGTTGCCGTGCTCCAGGCCTGGAGCAAGAACAGCTTCTCGCAACGAATTACGGGTGTGGTCTTTTTGGTTGCATTCGGATTTGCCGCAATGTGGGGAGCCCGCGTGCTGCACCTGATTCACTAGGACGAAGCGGCGCTAGCCAATCCCCAATTCTTTGGCCAGCGCTTTCCACTTGCTGTCCACAAGCGCCTTCGTTTTGGCATCCATCACAATCTCGTCGGGCCAGGGACGAGTGAAGCCCTCGCTCGCCCATTTGCGCGTAGCGTCAACGCCCATCTTCGATCCGTAGTTCGGCAGGCGCGAAGCGTGGTCGAGAGAATCCACCGGACCGAGTGTGAACTGGATGTCGCGTTCGGGGTCGATGTGGTTGAAGACTTTCAGCACGACATCGCGCAGGTCCTGCACGTCCACGTCTTCATCCACCACCACGACGCACTTGGTGAACATCGCTTGGCCGAGCGACCAGATAGCGTTCATGACTTTGCGCGCCTGGCCGGGATACGATTTCCGGATCGAGACGATCATCAAATTGTGAAACACCCCTTCGACTGGCAAATTGATGTCGACTACCTCCGGGATGGCTAGCTTCATCAGCGGCACCGATAGGCGCTCGACCGCCTTGCCCATATACGCATCTTCCTGCGGAGGTTTCCCGACAATCGTCGTAGCGTAGATGGGATCCTTGCGATGCGTCACGCAGGCTACATGAAAAACCGGATACAAATCTTCGAGAGAATAAAAACCGGTGTGGTCGCCAAACGGGCCTTCGCTGCGAAGCTCGTCAAGGTTAATGTGGCCTTCGAGAACGATTTCGCTTGAAGCGGGGACTTCCAGATCAACCGTTTCGCATTTCACCAGATCGACGGGCGCACCGCGCAGAAAGCCGGCGACGATATATTCCTCAAGATCAGGCGGCGCTGGGACAATCGCCGAAAAAGTCACCGCCGGATCTGTACCGATCGCGACCGCGACTTCCATTTTTCCCGAGGGCCGCTCGCCTTCGGCCAGAACGCTTCCGCCTGAAGAACGCGCCATAATGTCGACCGCCGCCGACTTGCCTTCGACGGCTATCCTCATGCGATCGCGGGCGTGTTCCGCAGCAACTTTCTGCCGCTGCCAGTGCATGCCTGTCGTGCGCTCGTCGTAGATCTGCATACGATACATGCCGACGTTGCGTTTGCCTGATTTTGGGCTTCGCGTCACAACGCAGGGCAGCGTAATGAATCGTCCGCCGTCTTTCGGCCAGCACTGCAGCACAGGGAAGTCCAGAAGCGAAAAATTCTCGCGCTTGATGACTTCCTTGCACGGGCCAGTCGCCACCGTGCGTGGGAACAATTTTCCCGCTTCAGTCAGCAGCGGAAGCATCTTGAGTTTGTCGAGAAAGCCCTGCGGCGATTTGACGTCCATGAACATGCGGACGCGATCGGCGACTTCGTTGTAGGACTGAATGCCTAGGGCGAGCTTCATGCGCGCCTCGGAGCCGAACTGATTAATTAGAAGTTTTGCGCCCGGATGGCCCTTCACGTTCTCGAAAAGCAATGCCGGTCCACCGGCCGCTCCTTTCGCGTCACAGCCCTTTGAAACCCGGTCGGTGATTTCCGCGATCTCCAGAATCGGATCGGCTTCGGTTCGGATTCGCTTCAGTTCACCGGCTTTGTCGAGCGCGGCGATCCATTGGCGCAGGTCGTCGAAGGGCAAAGAATTTCCTCAGGGTGATGGGCGATTCGTGCGACGGACGATTATAAGGGATTCAGCAGGGACTTCGTGCGGACGCAGTAGCAAGCGGACTCCTCGCTGGATTCGGAATCACAAGGCGAGAATTACTTTCTCTGCTCCAACTTCACACTCGCCGTCACGGGCTGGCCGTCGCGCAGGACTTTGACCTCGACCACGTCGCCGACTTTACTGCGACGCAGGGCGTCGGTGAAATCGTAGAGATTCTTGATCGGCTTGTCGCCGAACTGAATCAGAACATCTCCAGCCTTCAGTCCGGCCTTGGCCGCCGGCGAGTTCGGCTTCACGTCAGAAAACTTCACGCCATTTTCCGTCTGCCCGAAGTCCGGAATCGACCCAAAGTACGGGCCGTAGCCGGCGCCGCCTCCTCCGCCGGGAGGCTTCTCTTCGGCCACAACCTGGAAAACGGGCGCGTCCTGCGCGCTGGCCAGTTGTACAGTCACGCTCTCCACCATGTCGAGCAGGCGAGCGGCCGAGGGAGCGTTGATCTTCTCCCACGTGTCGGAGGGTTTGTGGTAATCGGAGTGAAGGCCGGAGAAAAAGAAGAGCACGGGAATTCTCTTGGCCACGAAGGAAGTGTGGTCGCTCGAAGAGTATCCGCCGGCCGAGTACTCAATTTTGAACGGCGCATCTTTCTGCGCTTGCTCGAGCACCGACTTGAACGTCGACCCCGTGCCAACGCCGCCAATGTAGACCTTGTCGTCCCTGATGCGGCCGATCATGTCCATGTTGAGCATGGCCACAGCCTTGTCGAGCGGGCGCGTTGGGTCCTTGACCCACGCCGCCGAGCCGAGCAGGCCAAGTTCCTCACCGGCAAAATTCATGAAGAGGATGCTGCGCTTCAATTGCCCGCGCTCGGGAGCGAGCAGCCGCGCCAGTTCCAGCACACCTGCGGTGCCGCTGGCGTTGTCGTCGGCGCCGGGATGAATCTGCCCAATCTGCGATGGCGCCAGTGAATCGACATTACCGCGGCCAAGGTGGTCGTAATGGGCTCCGACAATCACGTATTCGTCACTCCGGCCCGGCAGCCACGCCAGAACGTTGTGCACGGTCGCGCGCGTGGTTTCAATGTCGATGTGCAGGGAGGCATGCAGCGCTTCGGGAAACGCAAACGATGCGGGCTTTGACGTGGAGTTGATTTGATCCTGCACATCCTTCAGAGATTTGCCGGCAGTCTGAAACCAGGATTCTGCGACTGCGTTCTTCACCTGCACGAAGACGATGCCGACGTCCTCCGGACCGCTGACGCTGCCAAAGCGGGTCAACAGATCTTCCTCGCCGTCGCCCAGCTTTCCGTTGATGACCACTACCGCCTTTGCCCCATGATTCCTCGCGTTAATCGCCTTGGTGATGACCTGCGAGTGCTGCGTCAGCCCATGATTGCCGCTTTTCTCCGCGAAGCCCGATGGCTCGTAGCGCAGCACCACCACGATCTTGTCCTTCACATCCAGGCCGGCATAGTCGTCGTAATTGAATTCGTCGGCGGTTGCTCCATATCCCGCGAAAACCACCGGTCCGTCGACCGAGGCAGAAGAAGAAAAGCTGAAGGGAACGAAATCTTCATTTACCTTCAGATTTTTCTTCCCTTCTGTGGTCTGCACGGAGAAATGGTTGTCCGACTTCAGGCGCGCCCCGGTTACAACCGTGAAAGCTTGGGCATAGCCGTTCGTGCCGGCGGGTTGCAGGCCGAGCTCCTTGTATCGGTTCTCGATTAAGTGTTCGGCGCGAGTCAAGCCCTTTGTACCAGCGCCGCGGCCTTCCATTTCCGGTGACGCGAGCGACTTGATGTCGTTGAGATATCGCCCTGGATCGGCCTGCTGGAGTGGCGTCGAAGCCGCGGTGAGCAGGAAGGCGCCGACAACGAGTAGGAACGCGCGAAATCGTTTGCGATTCTGCATGGTCGACTTTCGGTGGAAGCAGAATCGTATGTGTTACGTAAGGCCGGCGTCAACGGCTGCACATCAGGAGCTGAGTTGCAGGACGGTTTGTTCCACGCGCTTCCAGGCTGCGGTGCGCGGGTCGATGAGGTCGAAGTGCCCAGCTCCGGGAATTTCGAGCAGATTCACGTCTTCTTTCTCCTTGCCCGTTCGCTTCTGCTTGGCAGCAACGTAGTCGCGGCTGAAGGTGGGAGGGACAACGTCGTCGGCCAAGCCATGAATCAGCCATTGCCGCGCCCTGGGAATGGAAAGCTGCATGGGATCGGCCTCCCGATAATGATCGGGCACTTCACTGGGCGTGCGACGGAGAAACTCGACCACGGCATCATTGCTGAGATGGAGTTGATAGGCGCGCTCGAGATCAACGACTCCCGCCAGCGAGATAACGCGCGTTACGCCGGATTCGTGGGCCGCGAGGCAAAGAGCGAGGTGTCCTCCAGCGGAGTGACCCATTAGGACGACCCGTCGCGGGTCAATCCTGTATTCGTTTGCATTTTGCAGCAGAAAGCTGTACGCAGAACGAATGTCGGCGAATGTACCGGGCCACGCGCCGCCTTCGTTGCCCACGCGGCGATACTCGAGGTTGGCTGTGACCAATCCCGCAGCCGTGAGGGCCGCGCACAAATGGCCGGCATGTTCGAGACCGTACTTGGCGCGCCAGAATCCACCGTGGATGTTGATCACAGCAGGATAGGGCGCGGCATCCTTGTTGTCGCCGGTCTTTTGCGAGGGGAAACGCAAATCCACGAACTGATTTGGGTCTGAGCCGTAGGCTACGCGCTTGTCGGCGCGCGGCGGCGTCAGCGTCAGGATGTCCTCAGACATGACTGATTCCGA
The DNA here is from genome assembly GCA_030038255.1 of Candidatus Sulfotelmatobacter sp. Lineage (GTDB taxonomy): Bacteria > Acidobacteriota > Terriglobia > Terriglobales > Acidobacteriaceae > Sulfotelmatobacter. Next base: position 22,365 of record JASHPH010000126.1, read on the forward strand.
TTCTACGATTCTCGTTCAAGAAGATGAGCACGTTTTGTCGTGACCAGACGCGTTGCTCTATTCGTAGCGCAGGGCTTCGATGGGATCGAGGCTGGCGGCACGCATCGCCGGAACCATGCCGCTGACCACACCAACCACTGCAAGAATCGACGTTGCGACCAGCAGAATCATCGGCGAGACGATGAGGCGAATGTCTCCCGCCTCAGCATGCTTGGCCAGTGCGCTGTAGAGCGTGAGACGCCCGACGGAGATCGAAACGGCGTAGGAGAGCAGGATTCCGAGAATTCCGCCCACGGCCGTAATCACCATCGCTTCTGCCAGGAACTGAAACAGAATGTCGTGACGGCGCGCGCCCAGGGCCTTTTCCACGCCGATCTCGCGCGTGCGCTGCGTGACCGAGACCAGCATGATATTCATCAGGCCCACGCCGCCAATGCCCAGTGTGATCGTACCGATGAAAGCCAGCAGAACCTTCAGGGCCATGCTGAGAATGCCGAACTGCGCCAGCTGCTTCTGCGCATCATCCACATATATGGCGCGAGGATCGTCCGGCTTGAAATTGTGGGCGGTCGCGAGGGTTTCACGGATGGTCTTGTCCATCTTGTCGTGGTCCAGACCGACTGAGTCGAGCCACATCCCGTCCAAGTAGTGGTTGTCTTTTAGGACATCCATCGAGTTGAACGGAATATAAACCACGCGGTTGTTGTCGTTGTCGCCTTCCTGCATGCGCGCTTTGCCCACACCAATCACTTCAAAGCTCACGCCGTCGACGCGGATTGTCTGGCCCAGCGCGGGCATGCCGGAAAAGAGCTTGTCGCGCGCTTCCGAAGCGATCACGGCGTACAGACCGTGCGACATGTTGTCAGCGTCGTCGATGAATCGGCCTTCCTCCAGCTCGAGATTCCAGATGTCCTGGATCGAAGGATCAAACCCCATGATTGGAAAAGTGAAGGAACGGTTTTCGTTCTGCACCGTGGACTGCTTGTCGGCTTCGCGCGCGATGTGGCGGCACAGAGGCACATTGTTACGCAGAAGCTCCACGTCGTCGTTGGTGAAGCGAATCTGCACGCCCGCCTTATTGCCGCCCGCCTGCTGCGAGGTGCGGCCGGGGAAGACGCCGACGGAAGTTGCGCCGAAGGCCTCGAAAATATTCTCGACGGCGCGGCCAAAGCCGTTTCCATAGGAAAGCAGCAAAACCACCGTCGCGATGCCCCATGCCATCCCCGCCATGGTAAGCAGGGTGCGGCGCAGGTCGTGGCGCATCGCGGAGACGGCTTGTTGGAGTAGATCGCGGTGCATGCTATTCCTTACGCAGCGCCTCCACTGGTTCGAGCAACGCGGCGCGTCGCGCGGGATAGAGCCCGGCGGCAACGCCGGCGATCGCCAGCGACAGGACCGCCAGAGCCGCCGTCGCTGGCACCAGCCGCGGTGCATCGAAACCGGGCGACAATTCCACGCCCGAAAAAGGCGCCATCAGGGCCGCCGCGCCAGCGATCCCGATACCGCCGCTGAGCAGGGTAAGAAACGCACCCTCCACAAAAAACTGAAACATGATGCTGCCGTTGGTTGCGCCCAGCGCCTTGCGCAGGCCAATTTCGCGCGTGCGGTCGGCTACAGCGACCAGCATGATGTTAATAATGCCGATCGCGCCCAACGCAAGCGTGACCAGGCCCACGCTGCCCAGGAAAGTGTTCATGGCATCGAAAATCTTGCCCACTTGGTCGACGGTATTCACCGTGTCCCACTCGTCAAAAGAGTCCGGATTATTGGGATCGAAGCCATGATTGCGGGCAATGACCTGGTGGACTTCCTGCCGCGCCGCCTCGTGCAAGGCGCGCGACTTGGGCTGGTAGTCGATGACGGAGATGACGTCGGGAGCGATGCCGACATTAGTGAGCCGGAAATATTCGCGCATGGTGTTGAACGGGATGACGCTCTTCAGATTCAGCGCCATATTGTCACCATGGCCGATTCGCTGCAGCGTTCCGATCACCGTAAACCGTACCCCGTTCAGCAAAATCGTGCTGCCCACCGCCGGCCGTCCCAGAAAAAGCGTGCGGCGGATTTCATCCCCAAGCACGATCACGGGGCGCTTCTGCTGGTCATCCATTTCGTTGATCCAGCGTCCCTCCTTGATGGGCATGTAGCGAATCTGATTGAACTCGGGGCGTGCGCCGATGATCTGCCCGCTGGCCTGATAGAAATCGCTGACGGCGCGAATGTCCTGGCGCTGGATCACTGGCGTTGCCGCGCCCACGCTGTGGCAGTCGCGCAGGATGTCCTCATAATCGCGGTAGGTCAGGTAATACTGCCGCAGGGCCGTGAAACTACCTTGCACCATGGGCGCGCGCGACGACCAGATGAACATGACGTTCTCGCCCAGGGAGTCGAATTGCTTGCGATTCCCGGAGCGGAATCCCTCCCCCAGGCCCACCAGCAGGAGCAGGGAACCGACGCCCCAGGCAATGCCGAACATGGTCAGAAAGGAGCGCAGCTTGTGCGCCCAGAGGGTTCGCAGCGTCTGACCGAAGATATCGGGAATGGAGCGAAGGAAACGCACGGGAATGATTATACGGTCAGGTGGCCAGAAGGCCGATAGGACCTGAGGTTTCGAACTGCTGTCGTCCCGGGGCATTCCCGCCTGCGGGACGAGCAACTCGAACGAAGATTCTTTGCGGAAAAGGCGGATTTTCGTTCCGAATCCGGCATGAGTTGGTTATTCTGGCGGGGTGATGACGCTTTCTCTCAGCGAATTGCTGGGCGCCACGGTTTACGACCAGTCCGGCGCCGCCAGCGGGCGCGTGCGTGAGGTCGCGCTTGCCCCCCAGGAGGACCGTTCGCGGATTGCGTCGCTGATCGTAAAGACGAAATCGGGCAACCGCGTCTTGCCCTCCTCAGCGGTCTCGGCGATCAACGGCGGGGTTCGTGCGGCCACCTCAGCTGGAGACTGGCCCGTCGCGAATGGCACGGAGGGTCTGTTTCTGCTGGAGCGCGATCTGCTCGATCAGCAGGTCATCGACATCAACGGACGAAAAGTCGTGAGGGTGAACGACGTCGATCTGCAGCTCGAGCCACAAAAGACTCCCGGACAGAGCCCCGTGCTGCGGGTCTACTCGGTCGACGTTGGGGCGCGCGGCGCCGTGCGACGCCTGCTCCGCGGGTTGGCGCCGAAGGCGGCTCTGCACGCGCTGCTCGGCAAGATTCCACCTCGCACCATTCCGTGGAATTTTGTCGACGTGATCGAGACCGACCCGGCGCGCCGGGTGAAGCTCAAAATCTCGCATGAAGGCCTGGCTAAACTGCACCCGGCTGACATTGCCGACATCGTCGAAGAACTGGCGCCCGACGAGCGCGAGGCCGTGTTTGAGACTCTGCCCGAAGAAAAAGCAGCGGAGGCTCTGGAGGAAGTCGAGCCAAAGGTTCAGAAGGCCATCGTTGAATCGCTGGACTCCGAACGCGCCGCCGACATCGTCGAGGAAATGAATCCCGACGCAGCGGCGGACCTGCTCGGCGAACTGCCCGAGGATCGCACCGAGCAGATTCTGGTCCAGATGGAGCCGGAAGCGCAGCAGGACGTGGTCGAACTGCTCGAGCACAAGGAAGAAACCGCCGCCGGCCGCATGACCACCGAATTCCTGGCTCTGCCGGTGTCGGCAACGGTACAGAATACCGTCGATTCCATGCGCGAATTTGAAGGCGGCGTAGAGGCCGTAAGCACCATTTATCTCGTGGATTCGCACGGCACCCTGACCGGGGCCGTGCCGCTGGCTCGAATTGTCCTGGTTCCGACCACGACGCCTATGCTCTCGCTTACCCAGGAACCGTTGATCCTGGCGCATGAGAACGCTTCGGAAAACGAGGTCGCCGAGCTGTTCGACAAATACAACCTGAGCTCACTCCCAGTCGTCGACGAGCACAACAAGTTGACCGGCATCATCACCTCAGACGACGTGATCAGCATGCTGCGGGCGAAGCTGTAAGGAGGCTGATCGTGGCAAATACTTTTGGAACCGACATCCTCATCCAGGCTCCGGATCCAAAGAAGGCGGCTGCCTTCTATGTTGAACATCTCGGATTCGAGATCACCGATCCCAACCCGAAGATGATTGGACTGCATGGCAACCACATCAACTTGTTCATCGAGCCCGGCCCGGCGCTTGGACCGGTTTTGGAAGTGACGGTGGACAACGTCGAAGAAATGAAACGCCGGCTCGTCAAGAATGGATGCGAGATCGTCAAAGAAGAGCCGCATTTTCCCCGTGTCTACGTCAAAGACCCCTTCGGCTTGATTTACAACCTTACGAGCTAAAGGGGCTTCAGCCGGTACGAGTCAGCCGGCGCCCCAGCGCACGAACCATGATCCCGTAAGCGTTTGTGTTCGCAGCCGCACTTTTTCTTTGGCCGAATTCCCTGCCTGCGTTTATCCTGTGGCGTCGTTGGTAGCCATCATCTGCTCCATCCCTATGTCTGCGAAATGTGCGCATGAGGTTCCTGAGACGCTGGAAAACCCGGATTCTGCTGTTCTCCGCCGTAGTCGGCCCGGGATTCATCACTGCGAACGTCGACAATGATGCCGGCGGCATCCTGACCTATTCCCAGGCCGGCGCACAATACGGACATCTCCTGCTGTGGACCATGATCCCGATCACGCTCGCGCTGATTGTGGTGCAGGAAATGTGCGCGCGCATGGGCGCTGTGACCGGCAAGGGTCTCAGCGACCTGATCCGTGAAGAGTTCGGGCTGCGGATCACCTTCTTCATGATGATCGGCATCCTCATCACGAACTTCGGCAACGTGGTGACGGAGTTCATTGGCATCGCCACCAGCCTGGAATTGTTTGGAATGTCTCGATACATCACCGTGCCGGTCTGCGCCGTCATCGTCTGGCTGATCGTGGTGTATGGGCAATACAAGAGCGTAGAGAAAATTTTTCTGGCGGCGTCGTTTTTCTACGTGACATATATTCTTGCTGGCATTCTGGCGCATCCTGCCTGGGTTGACGCCACGAAGGCCACATTCGTGCCGCCGAAATTGAGCGCCTTCCGCGAGCAGGCGTATCTCTACATGGTCATCGGCGTCGTCGGCACCACGATCGCTCCCTGGATGCAGTTTTATCTGCAATCCTCGATCGTCGAGAAAGGAGTCACGCGCCGCCAATACAAGGCGTCCATGCTCGACGTGGTCACCGGCTGCATCTTTACCGACATCGTGGCCTGGTTCATCATCGTCGCCTGCGCGGCCACGCTCTACATTCACGGATACCGCGACATCAAATACGCCGCCGACGCCGCCCAGGCACTGAAACCTCTTGCTGGCGACTACGCTTACATTTTGTTCGCAGTGGGATTGTTCAATGCGTCGCTATTTGCGGCTTCCATCCTGCCGCTCTCGACCGCCTACACGGTGTGCGAGGGACTCGGCTTCGAATCCGGTGTGGGCATGAAATTCGGCGAGGCCCCACTGTTCTATTGGCTGTACACGTTGCTGATCGCCGCCGGCGGAGCGGTCGTGCTCATTCCCGGGTTGCCTCTCGTCAAGATTGCCATTTTGTCGCAGGTGGTCAACGGCGTGGTTTTGCCCTTTGTGCTGATCTTCATGCTTCTGTTGATCAACCGCAGAGACCTGATGGACGAATACGTCAACACACGCCTGTTTAATGTGATTGCCTGGATCACAACCGTGGTCATGATCGGCTTGACCTTGGCGTGGTTCTGGACGCTGCGGTCGGGCTAGAGTAGCTTGCCTGCGGCCAGATCCCTCACGAGCGTCAGGTCGGCTTCGAGGAAATCGTAGTTAGGGAGATCTCTTGGCGCGGCCCACTGAATGTCGCGGAAGATTAGGTTCTCGATTTCTCCGCGATAGTCGCGCACCACGAAAAACCGCAGCTCCACCATGGAGTGATTCGGATATTCGTGCTGGATGCGCGCGACTTCGTCTCCGATGGTGGCGACAATTCCCAATTCTTCTTCCAGTTCGCGGCGCAGGGCGTCGCGCGGTTGCTCTTTTTCTTCGATCTTGCCGCCGGGAAACTCCCACTTCAGGGGCATGGTCTGGTGGCGCGTGCGCTGGCACACCAGTACTTTACCGTCTTTCACAATCAGACCCGCTACCACGCGCTTCATGAACGGGAGGTTTCCAGTTTCTTCCCTACAACGGCTGCGCAGAACTGCACCAGTTCCTGGTCTTCGGGAGTGAAGGCTGCTGGAAAATGGCTGTCGATATCGAGCTCGCCGGCCACCTTTCCGCGCACAAACACGGGGACGACAATCTCAGACTTCGTTTCCAGTGAGCACGCCAGATAACGGGGGTCTTTGCTTACGTCGTCGACCACAACGGTCTGTCCGCTCGAAGCCGCTGCGCCACAAATGCCCTGGTTGAGCGGGATGCGAGTATGCGGTGTCATGGCGCCTTCGAAAGCACCCAGAACCAGAATCGGTGGCTGAGCGCCCGGTTCGAGCATATAAAAGCCAACCCAGTTGTACTTCAGCATGCGATCGTGCAGCACTTTCACCATCGCCTTCATCAGGTCCTGGGAGGTCGGCGATGCTGCGGATAACTCCTCCACCTCTGTGCGCAGGTCTGCAATCTTGCTGGTTGTGGGCATCTGTAAATGTTACCTCAAGGTCCTGAGTACGACACTTGGGAAGCCGGAACGTCAGTAATCTGCCGTATTCCTTTCGTGCGCGAGAAAAGTTCGGGGTGAATCGCGAAGGCCAGCGCATCCAAACCGTAAAGCAGCGTGGGCGCAGGGGTATTCAGATACTCATCGCGAATGCAGAATATGTGCCCCGTTCGCGCGGCTGCGGTCTGCTGCCAACCTCGTTCCCCAACGATCTTTTCGAGTGGAACGCGTTCTCCCGCACCACACCAGGAAGCGATGATCACTTCAGGTTCGAGCCGCAGCACTTCCTCTGGCGAAATGGACGCGCCTGGCTTGCCGAGAAAATCTCCGCCCGCAATCTCCACCAGCTCCGCAACCCAGGGTTGCGAAGCGATGATCGGCTTGCCCCATTCTTCGCAGAAGACGCGTAGTCGCTTCGTTGCGGTTGTGCGGGATCGCACTTCGTTGAAGTGGCGTTGCATCTCTGCAATGACTTGTTCGCCGCGTGTCGTCGCTCCCACCGCACCAGCGATCGTCGCGATGTCGGTGTAGATATCCGCCAGAGTCTTCGGCGCCAGGCCGAGAAAGCGTGAACCTGACTTCAAAATCTCGCTCACTGCCTTCTCCTGGTAGGGCACTGCCGCAATCACAAGATCGGGCCGCACTGCCACAATCTGATTCGCGTCGGCCGTCCAGGAATCCGAAAGAATCACGCGATCTCCGCCCGCAACCTCCGGCACGACGTCCGCGCAATACCGCGTGCAGGCCACAACGCGCCCCAGCTCCCCGATGGCGTGAAGAATTACAGTCGCACTCGGTTGCAGGCAGACAATGCGAAGTGGCGTGTGAGAATTCGGCATGGCGCGAGTCATCGCCCAAGCTGCCGGAGTGCTGCCGACAGCGCGTCCAGCGCCAGTTGCGCGGCATGTGTCGAGGCCTGTGGCAATCCCCCAACTGCAGCGATCAAATCTTCACGCTGAAGTTGCCCTGCTTGGTCCAGAGTTTTTCCCGCGACCATCTCCGTCAACGCCGAAGCACACGCCATCGAGGGCACGCACCCCTTCGCTTTGAACCGGATGTCGATCACGCGGCCCGAATTGATTTTCATAGTCAAACGAAGCCGGTCCCCGCAGGCCGGGTTTTCGATCTCCACCGTGGCATCGGCGTCAGAAATGTCGCCGGCATTGCGCGGATTCTGAAAATGGTCGAGAAGTTGAGCTGAATACATCCTGGACAGATTGTAAATGTGGTGAAGCAAGAAAGTGGGCGTGGCCAACGCGAGTTTTGCAGAAGAGGTGCTGTGCTGACACGTCGGCAGAAGTCGTGTGGCAAAACTCACCGTCTGCCGTCGGGAAAGTAGATAGGCCATCCCTTCTCGCGCGCTTTCATTTCAAGATCAGGATTCGGATTGACGGCAAAGGGATGCTTTGTCTGTTCGAGCATTTCCGTGTCCCAGCGCGAATTGCCGAAGGCGGCATCGATTTTGCAGCCGACGGCCTCGCGCAGTGCATCCGGCTTGCCTGGTCCCGACGGAATGCGTACCAGACGGTCGGTGACCGTGCCATTCTCCAGTTGGGCCTTGGTCGCGAGAATGTGGTCGTCGGAAATGCCGAACGGTTTCATTCCGACCCGGATCACCCATTCATTCGATGAGGACACAGCCCACACATCGCAGCCATTCTGCCGCAAGCGCCAAACCAACTCCTGCATTTCAGGAAAAATCGAACCTGGGAAGGAATGCTGCATGAAATCGGAGGCCGCCTGCATCAGCATCTCTTCCGACAGGCCGCGGTGCATGGTGACCATCTCGCCACACATGTCTTCTTCGCTGACCTTGCCGGCCTTGTATTCGGCATAGCGAGCGCGCATGGCCACGCCGACTTCGGCCGGCACGATCCCTTGCTTGATTTCCCAGTCGAAAAAACTCTCGCCCGCGTCGCCCGACCACAAGGTCCCGTCGCAGTCGAACGCAGCGACGCGCGCCTCGAGACGCAGGACGGAGTCGAGGAAATCCTTGCGCGAGAGTACGTCGGTCTTAGAAATGCCCATGCACTCTGACGATAACTTGCAGCAAAGGAAATGCGCAAACAGGAATGCGCCCGGCACAAATTGCACGGAGTCCTGTTTAGCCTTTCGCCTTCTCCACCAGCGCGGCGTAGTCTTCAGGGGTGTTGACGTTCAGCGCGACGAAAGGATCGCTCACCGCGACGTAACGAATGTGCTCCTGATGCTGGTGTTCGATGTCGCGGGCGTTGGCCGTCGCTGGCGCCTGCAGGAAAGCCTCGATCAGCTCGCGGCCGGCCAGCAGAGGATGGCCGTGCTGGCCAGAGAATTCCGGCACGACCGCCCATATTGTCGCAGGAGCCGTTGCAAACGCTACACGCAACAGGTCGACAGTGGCCGGGCGGACCGGAGGCCGGTCGACCAGCGTAATCATCGCGGCATCGCGGCCGCGGTTGAGCACATCTTGCAGTCCCACCTGCAGCGAGCTGAACTGGCCGCGGCTCGGTTCGGGATTGACCACGATTGAGGCGCCATTGGCATACACCACTGGCGCCAGAACGGCCTCATTCTGCCCGGCGACTACGACAACAAAGTCCGTGGAGAGCGAAAGCGAGCGGATCACGGCTGAGAGAAAGGTTTCTCCCTGCGGTGCCTGCCCTGCGGCCTGCGGAGGCCACGGCAGCAGTCCTTTGTCCGTGCCCATGCGCGAGGACTCGCCCGCTGCCAGGATCACACCGGCGAAGCTCACGAAGCGTGGCATGTTGCGGAACATAGCAGAAAGCGAGAAGAAAGTCAGTGAGCGGAATCAAGGTTGCTCTTCATCGAGAGCTTGGTCCAAGGCTTGCTCTTGCTCGGAGGTGCGGGGCTGGTCAGCTGACTTGAACCAGCTCATGTGTGGCAGCGCCGCACCGGCATTCCGGCGCACCGCGATCAGTTCGGCCGTAATGGCAACCGCAATCTCCTCGGGCGTGATCGCCCCGATGTCGAGCCCGATAGGGGCGTGCACGCGGTCGAAAAGATGAGCCGGCAATCCCTCCTGCCGCAGGGTCTCAAAAATCTTGATCACTTTGCGCTTCGATCCGATCATCCCCACATAGCGCGCCCGCGTCTGCACCGCCCAGCGCAGGATGTGCATATCGTCGCGGTGCCCGCGCGTCACGATGACGATGGAAGACGACTCGTTCGGGTCCAGCCGCCGCATGGCTTCGTCGAAGTCGAGCGCATGCACCTCACGTGCGGCCGGGAAGCGCTCCTGGGTCGCGTAAGACGAGCGATCGTCGCTCACAATCACCTCGAACCCGGCAGCCGCAGCGATCTGACAAAGGCTGGCAGCTACGTGACCTGCACCGAAAATATAAAGTAATGCTGGAGGCAGGACCGGCTCGACAAAAACCTCCAGCGTGCCGCCGCACACCAGGCCAGTATCGTACTTGGGATCCTGATTCAGATCGAACGTGAGCGTCCGCGGCTTCTCCGATTCCATGACTTCCCGCGCTGCCTGCCAGACCTCCGCCTCCACGCAGCCGCCGCCGATCGTGCCCGCAATCGAGCCGTCGTCGCGCACCAGCATCTTCGCCGTCTTGAACGACGGAATCGATCCGCGCACGTTGACGATGGTGGCTACAGCACCGCGGCGTCCCTGGCGGCGAAGCTCGACGATCTGCTCGTAGATGTCCATGCTCAACGCGAGTGCCGTTCGCTCTTCCTGATTATCAATCGGTTAACAAGAACGAGTCAATTCATGAATGAAGGCGTGCTGCAGCCCGAACGTGCTGGGAGATACAATGATCGGTCAGTTCGACTGGGGAGAAAGGTGGTCAAGTTGAACACACTACCCAAACCGGTTCTAACGAAACAAGGCCGGTTGGCAGTTTGCGTGGCTGTTGTATTCCTCAGCATTGCCTCGGCTTCGTTTGGTCAACAGACGAAAGGACCGTCAGCCGCTCCGGTTCCGCCTCAGGTCTGCACGGCAAAGAAAGTGTTCATTTCGAATGCAGGCGGAGAGAGTTTCGAGAACGTCATCGAGCAGACCGTGTTCGACGGCGGGCCCGACAGGCCCTACAACCAGTTCTACGCCGCCATGAAAGAGTGGGGCCGCTATGAGATGGCGTCGACCCCGGCTGACTCTGACCTGGTTTTCGAGGTCAGCTGGGCCCTGACCGATGTCGCGCTCAAGCTTCCGGTTCTCGGGCAGCTACGAGTTGTGGTGATCGATCCGAAAACGCACGTCACGTTGTGGAATCTGACGCAGTACGTGCGCGGGGCGGTCCTTCTAAGCAATCGGGACAAGAACTTCGACCAGGCCATGACGACCGTCATGAATCGCCTGAAGACTCTCGCGACTGCGCCCTCAGCTGACGCGAGCTCATCGCAAAAATAGGACTACACATGAAAGCCGTTCGCATTCATCAATTCGGTGGGCCGGAAGTGCTTACTTACGAAGACATCGCTGATCCCGAGCTGCGCAAGGATTGGGTTTTGGTGCGGGTCCGGGCTTGCGCCCTCAACCATCTCGACGTGTGGGTGCGCAAGGGATTGCCGGGGGTGAAACTTCCACACATCCTGGGCAGCGACGTTGCCGGAGAAGTGGTCGAGTCCGGCGAGTTCGTCAGCGGCTTCAAACCGGGCCAACGCGTGCTGCTCGCGCCCATGCACTACTGCGGACATTGCGGCAAGTGCGTCGCCGGAGTGCAGAACCAGTGCCGCGAGTTCACCGTTCTGGGCAACGGCGTGGATGGCGGCAACTGCGAGCTGATCGCCGTCCCCGCCGCGAATGTGATTCCCATTCCCGACTCGCTCGATTTCACTCAGGCCGCTAGCGTGCCCCTCGTTTTTGTGACGGCGTGGCACATGCTGGTGGGACTCGCAGGCGTTCGTCCGGGTCAGACCGTGCTCGTCCTAGGTGCGAGTTCGGGTGTGGGCATCGCCGCCATTCAGATTGCCAAGATGTTTCACTGCCGCGCGATCACGACCGCCGGCGACAACACGAAACTCGAGAAGGCGCGGGCGCTCGGTGCCGACTTCGGCATTGATCACTACAAGCAGAAAATTTCCGAGGAAGTCCGCAGAATCACGAATAAAGAGGGCGTCGACATCGTCGTCGAGCACGTTGGCCTGGCAACCTGGGACGAGAGCATGCGCTCGCTCAAGACCGGAGGTACGCTGGTCACCTGCGGAGCGACCACCGGGCGCGAGGCGGGTCTCAATCTGGGGCACCTGTTTGGCCGACAGTTGACCCTTCGCGGCTCCTACATGGGCACGATGGGCGAGCTGCATGAGGTTCTGGGACACGTGTTCGCGGGTCGGCTGAAAGCGGTCGTGGACCGGACGTTCCCGCTGAAAGACCTGCGCGCCGCCCACGAGTATCTGGAGAAGAGCCAGATGTTCGGCAAAATCGTGGTGAACCCGTAGAACGTCAACCACAGAGGACACAGAGTTATGGAGCCTCCGTGCCCCTCTGTGGTTTAGAATGCTTTGTATGTCCCGCGAACTGAATTTCGGCCCTTACGTTGACGTCGAAAACGGCAAAAAGGTCGTCAAAGACCTGACCTTCGGCAACCCCACGCCGGAAGGCGTCGTGCTCACCACGCTCGATTCCGCCGTCAACTGGATGCGCAAGAGCTCGATCTGGCCCATGACGTTTGGCCTGGCCTGCTGCGCCATCGAAATGATGTCGATGGGGGCGTCGCGGTTCGACATTGCGCGCTTCGGAGCCGAGGTGTTCCGCCCCTCGCCGCGGCAGAGCGACCTGATGATCATCGCGGGCCGCGTCTCGAACAAGATGGCTCCCGTGATCCGCCAGTTGTGGGAGCAGATGCCCGAACCCAAGTGGGTCATTTCGATGGGCGCGTGTGCGACCTCGGGCGGAGTTTTCCAAAACTATGCTCTGGTGCAGAGTGTGAATCAGGTCATCCCGGTCGATATCTACGTTCCTGGCTGCCCGCCGCGCCCTGAGCAGCTGATCTACGCCATCACGCTGCTGCAGGAAAAAATCCAGAAAGAGCGCGGGACCATCCGCAAGGCGCTGAATCTGTCGTAGTGCTGGGCGTCAACCCTCCGCAATCGAAGCTACTCCTTTGCGGCATAGGCGCGCGTTTCGCTCATCGCCCTCTTCCAAAACGGGGCTATAATGGCTTCAGTCCCGGGGTGCTTTATGGAACGTCCGCGCGGCGCGTCCTTCCTGTGTTCAGCCCTTATTCTCGGTTCCGCGATGGTGTACGGACAGACCGCTCCGCCCGACAAGGACAATGCCCAGCAGCCTGCTTCGCCAGCGACTCCAGCCCCGGCGACTCCGGTGCCAGCCGCCCCGGCAAACGATGCCCCCGATTACCGGCCACTCGCCCCGCCCATTGACCCCCACGCCCCGCACATGTCGAAGCAGACGCGCTACGAAATCATTCGCGATTTCGAGACCCAGATCGTTTACTCGCGCACCGCATTTCCCATGAGTGCAAAGGGACTTATTCTGAAAGATGGCGTGACTACGCCGAACGGCCAAGAGCTACAACGGCAGTTGGCGCTGTGGGGACCGGCGATCAAGCCGGGCGACCCCGCCAACATCTCGTACGTGAAGATTGCGAACGACCACATCCAATTCGAACTCAACAACGGCCCGGTGCGTCGCAAGAAGTGGTACCAGCACATTGAGGTCACCGGTGCGTATGGACAGGACGTCACGCCGCGGCCGGACGAGAGGGTACAGAATCCCCACGGATCCTATCTGGAGATCTACTTCGATAAGTATGTTCCGGAGATGACCGCGCAGCAGTTGCGCGACCTGCTGCTTCCCGTGCTCGATTTCAGTGCGCGGAATAAGGAACAGGCCTATCTCAACACGCTGCCTCCCAAAGTGAAGGAAGCCATTCAGGCGCACCAGGTTCTTGTCGGTATGGATTCAGAAATGGTGCTACATGCCAAGGGCAGGCCGCCGAAGAAAGTGCGGGAGAATGACGGCGAGACGCAATACGAAGAGTGGATCTACGGCCAGCCGCCGCAGGATGTGGACTTCGTCCGAATCGTGAACGATGAGGTCGTGCGTGTCGAAACCATGAAAGTCGGCGGAGAAAAAATCGTCCGTACAGAAAAGGAAGTGATCCTCAACAAGCCCGACAAAGAAGTCGAGGCCAAGAAGCAGCAGGAAGAACACCCATCCAATGCGCCGAGCTTGCGGCGGCCCGGGGAAGATCCGCAAAATGTGCCGAAGCCGGCCAACGGACCAAATCCTGCGCAGCCGGTTCCCCCACCACCGTTGCCGCAGCCGGGAGATCCCGGCCCCGGGGCGACGTGGGCGGCCTTAAGATAAGCCGCTCCGCCAGAAATCCCCAGCACTGTCATCCTGAGCGGAGCAGCAAGCGCTTTCGGCGCTCCCTGCGGAGCCGAAGGATCCCTATCTCTTCCGCGACACACGGGTTGGGTAGGGATCCTTCGACTGCTTACGACAACTCACTTCGCTCGTCGTCGTGCTTCGCTCAAGATGACAAGCTCACCTCGCCGCCGCGGTTGTCCCCACATCCGCAAACGAGAAGGCCAGCAACACGTTCGGCCACTCCTGACCATCCACCTCGACGTAGGGGTAGACGAAATAATTCAGCGGCTTCCCATCCTGCGCGGGACTCAGCCGCAAATCTCGGCCCATGCTGAACTGCACGCGGTTCACGTCGTGTGATCCGAAGAAATAGTCGCGCTTCTCCGGATGTTTCCACGCCTCGGAAATATCCACGGGAATCCAGCCCTTGCCATCGATGTAAAAATCCGACCAGCAGTGATAGCCTGCGATTTCGGCGGAATGCTTATCTGGGGGCAGAGGAAATCCTATCTCGAAGCGCGCCGGAATGCCCTGCGACCGCGCCATGGCGATGAACAGGGAATGGAAGTCGGTGCAATTGCCTTTTTTCGCATCGCAGGCATAGAGCACGTCGCCGCGTCCCCAGCCCGTATCGGTTTTGTCGTAGCGCATGGTGGCGAAGACGTAGTCGTAAATAGCGCGCGCTTTGGAGAGGGGGTCGGTCTTTCCCGCAGTGACTTTCTCGGCGAGATCGGCGGGCAGGCCCGTGGTCGGCACCAGAGCGTCCGGTTCTAAGTCGCGCCGCAACTCGTTCGTATTGATGAGGAAACCTCCCATCACATGCGAAGCATGGTTCAGACCAATGCGTTCGTGCCGCACTACGTCGTACTCGATGTCAAAACGCAACTCCGATGGCGCCGCGCTCGTCTCGGCAACGTACATGTCGTTGTCATATTTTGATTCGCGCGTGCTGCGCAGCGGCAGGTCGCCTTTCGCCGAGACGACCTTCACTTCCTGATATGCGTCGGAGTGCGCCGCGGGAATCCAGATTCGAACCTTCTTGCCCGGTGGGAGATTCTTTACAGTGAAATCGTAGTGAAATGTGAAGTGGCGGGACTCCTGCGCGAAGGCAGATGCCCACAACAGGAGTAGCGACGGCAGAATGCGATTCCTGCGTAACATAAGCGGACTCCTATTTCTGAGAGCTGAAGGCTGATCTGGAAACGACACACGGGCGTCTTAGAAAGAGCGCCGTCAAGTGAAGCCGCGCTTGAGAATGCGCATAAAAACTCGTATGGAAAAATGCCGCAATGCTGCACGGCGATGCGGTATTTTAGCAGCGTCGGATCACCGGAGGGATTCTCATGAGCAGACAAGACGCCGTAACGCTAGCCAGCCGTTCGCTCGCCCTGCTGCTGACACTATGGGTGCTCGCTGAGGTGTCTTACTTGCCATCCGCAGTGTTGGCTTTTGGCCACTACGTTGGCCATGAGGTCTCTTCGTCGAGCAACGGCGAGTACTGGCAGTATTGGCGGCAACACTACCTCATCGAACTCAGCTTCCTGGTGACACGAATTATCGGCCTCTCACTTATGGCAAGGTGGATCTACAAAGGAGGTCGGGAGATCAGGGAGCTCCTACTGCCGGATGAACGTGAAGAAAACGTTGCTCGGCTTGAGCCGTAGGCAGCATCCTGATCCTGTAAAATTCCTGCATGCCCGCCGCCATCCAGTGCCGCAATCTGCGCAAGACCTACGACGGCAAGGTTGAAGCCGTGCGCGGGCTCAACCTCGAAATCCAGGTCGGAGAATGTTTCGGCCTGCTCGGGCCGAACGGGGCGGGGAAGACAACGACCATCGAAATCCTGGAAGGCCTGCTCGCGCCCACTTCGGGCGAAGTGTTCATCTTCGGCCATACCTGGCAGGAAAATGAGCGCGAGATGCGCGAGTGGCTGGGGATCTCGCTGCAGGAGACGCGGCTGTCGGAAAAGTTGAGCGTGCGCGAGACGATTGAGCTTTTTGCCAGCTTCTATCGCGAGCCCCGCTCCTCGGAAGAAGTGCTCGAAGAGCTCCAACTCACCGAGAAAGCCGACTCCTGGGTGGGCAAGCTTTCCGGCGGACAGCGACAGCGGCTGGCAGTCGCGACGGCTCTGGTGTGCAATCCCAAAATCTTATTCCTCGACGAGCCCACGACGGGCCTCGATCCGCAGAGCCGGCGCCAGCTGTGGGACATCATCCGTACTTTTCAGCGCGACGGCGGCACCGTCCTGCTGACGACTCACTACATGGACGAAGCCGAGCGCCTCTGTGACCGGCTGGCCATTGTGGACCACGGGCAGATCATCGCCGAAGGCTCGCCCGCCGACTTGATTGACCGGCTGGGCGGTCACCATGTGGTCGAGTTCTCGGTGAGCGGCAATTCCGACGGTGCATCGCTACAGGCCTGGCGCGGCTTGCCCAGTGTCGAGTCCGTGCGCGAGGACGAGGGCGTGATCGCTCTGAACGTAAAAGAGCCGCACCTGACAATTCCGGCGCTGCTTGAAGTGGTGGGCCAGAGAGGAAGCGAATTGCAACATCTGACCACGCGTCAGGCAAGTCTGGAAGATGTGTTCGTGCGTCTCACAGGACGCCATCTGCGAGATGAATGATACGAACGAAGAAATGATGCGCAGCAGAGTAGGGTTTCATATGAATCGCTCCATGAAGTTTTTTGCAATGCTTGTTCTGGCAGTCGCGGCGTTGGCATCCTATGGCTTCGCGCAAACGTCCCCTTCCAATGACACCACGACCTTCGCGCCGTTTCAGCAGTGGATAGGTGCGGTCCTCACCGGCGACGCAGCCACACTGAAGTCGCTCTACAGCATCGATCCCGCGGCAAAGATCCGCGTGAAAACCGTCATGCACGATGCCGATGCCGACACTAGTTTCTGGCTCGGTTTCAAATCACCAATCATGAAAGTCGAGATCGTGCGGCTCATCATCCGTCCCAGCAGAGCGAACGTCATCTTCCGCGCCGACGTGACTTCCGGCAACCAGGCCATCGCCGTCACGGACGATCAGACCTGGCAGAAGCAAGGCGATCAATGGCGGCTTGTCTATTCAGAGCGGACCGATGTGCCCCAGCTTCCGCAGCCGGCGGATATGAAGAAAGATCTGTACCCCGCCGGCGTTGAGGCCCACGCCGAAATCAAGGAAGCCGAAGAAAAAGCCGCGAAAGAGCACAAACGCCTGCTGCTGGTGGTTGGCGCAAACTGGTGCTTCGACTGCCACGTGCTCGACCTGGCATTTCATAGTCCACAACTGGAGCCGATCGTGGCGGCGAACTATGAAGTCGTCCACATCGATATCGGACCCGACGGCAAGAAGAACGCCGATGTGCTGAAACAATTTGACGTCTCTCTCGACAAGGGAGTTCCGGTCGTAGTGGTTGCCGAAAGCGACGGCAAGGTCGTCTTCAGCCAGAAGAACGGCGAGTTTGAAGATGCCCGCGGCCTGACGCCCGAAGTCCTGGCTGACTTCTTGAACAAGTGGAAGCCGGCGGCAGAATAGGAATCGTATGAGCGTTGCCCAGGAAACTCCGGTCGAAACGGTAAAGACGTTCCCGACGCCTCCGCGGCGCAATGGCCGCTGGGCGGGCTATTGGCACCTGCTGATGGCGCGCATGCTCGAACTCAAGCGCGAACCGGAGGTCGTCTTCTGGGTCTTCGCGTTTCCGCTGTTGCTTGCTCTCGGCCTTGGCATCGCATTCCGCAACAAACCCGGGAATGCTGCATCCGTCGCAATCGTTGGCGATTTCGCCCAAGAGGCACAGGCTCTGCTCACCCGCTCGCCACAACATGAACAATTTAAGGCGCAAATCGTCAATGAGGCCGAAGCCGAGCAAGGTTTTCGCCTTGGCAAATTCGATTTAGTCGTAACCCCTTACGGGGAGGGCGTGGTCGAATACCGTTACGATCCAGCGCGTCCGGAGAGCGTGTTGGCACGCGCCGAAGTCGACGATGCTCTGCAAAGAATGGCAGGGCGTCAGGATCAATTCCGCGCGATTTCCACGGCATCGTCCGAGCCCGGCTCGCGCTACATTGATTTCCTCATTCCTGGCTTGCTCGGCATGAACCTGATGAACTCGGGCATGTGGGGCATCGGCTTCGCGCTCGTGGACATGCGCCAGCGCAAGCTGCTGAAGCGCTTCGTGGGCACGCCCATGCGCCGGGGAGATTTTCTGCTGGCGATCATGACCAGCCGCCTCGTGTTGATGGTGCTCGAAGTCGGCTTGCTGCTGGTGTTCGGCATTCTTCTATTTCACATGCGAGTGCTCGGCTCGCTCGCCGCCATTGCGCTGATTGCCGGCCTTGGATCGCTGACGTTCGGCGGCATCGGCCTGCTCACTGCCAGCCGCGCGCAGAAAATCGAGTCCATCAGCGGCCTGATCAACCTGGTCATGATGCCCATGTGGATCTTCTCCGGCGTGTTCTTCTCCTACGAGCGCTTTCCGGCGGTGATTCATCCGCTGATCAAAGCCCTGCCGCTCACCGCGCTCAACGACGCCCTGCGCGCCTGCATTCTGGAAGGCACGCCGATCCTGAACCAATGGCCGCGCTTATTGGTGATGACTCTCTGGGGAGGGATTTCCTTCGTGCTGGCGCTGAAGTGGTTCCGCTGGACGTAAATCAGAAAAGGCCGAACTAACTTCTTCTGCTTTCTTACTTGACCCAACAGCCCCGCTTGGCCCCGTCCGCGCATTCTGAGAGAAGTTACGAACGAGGCCGTCTGCGGTGCTTGCGAGATAGTGCAGTTACGACTTGACGGGCTTGGCAGCTTCCTTCCTTACTTTCGCCCAGCGTCGTCTTTGCGCCTCGGCAATCCGCCGACGGGCTTCCTTGCTCAAGACACGTTTTGTGCGCTTGAGTCCGTTGCCGCTGGCGTGGCCGAGGGCATTTAATGCCTTCCCCACACGCTCCATCTCTTTCTCAAGACGGGCGTACTCACTCCGCAGGGAAGTGACTACTTTGTTCAGCTTGGTCATAGTTACCCCCTCATCGATATCAAGGCTAACATGACCGGACGCGATCTCACTGAAAATTAAAAGCGGTCGCGTTGCAACGCGGGACAGAGAAAAGAAAGAATGCGCCTCAGTTATTCCGGCGACCACTGCAAGAACAACAGTCCCTGTACTTTGCTGAGATCTTCTGTCGTGCGATCGAATACGACTTCCCGCCGCGAATCGGAGTAGCGCGTATCCCAGAGCAGGAGCTTGCGGATTACAGTTCCCTGTGTGTAGCCCTGGTCGTCTCCGTACGCGACCCATTGATAGACCAGGCCGTGGACCACGTACACGTGCGAATTCCACTGCATCAGCATCGCATGTTGGTTGAGGATACTGGTGATCAGGTCTCCGGAATTGGCCTGATCGGAAGTGACATACCGCGCCGTCACCTTGATGGGGCGACCATCACCCATCAGATGTCTCCCGTTGAGCTTGGTGGCGACATCCTTCAAAGAATGGGGGTCTGCCGCCTCAGCGCTGTCCACGAGTGCGGAATCCCTCCCGCAGCAAATCTCAGGGTCGTGGAGTACGGTGTCGAGCGAAGTTAGTAAGACATCGGAGGAGTGGGGCGTGCGCGCCATCAAGGATGGCAGGTCGTGCACCTCAATCTCAACATCCTGGTTCAAAATCTGCCCGGGTGCGAAGCCACCCAGGGCAAGGCTGAGCCCGAGTAACTTGGCCTTCCCCCAAAATGCCGGCCAGCAGCAGCGGAGTCTGGTCATACGCCACCTCCTGCTCCCTCTAATTGTAGGTTGTCTAGAGGCGGTTGCCAGCGGCTTTGCGTAACTTTACATCCATGCGGACAGGGCCTTCGGATCGTGGGATGGTTACCCGACGCCGCTTATGATCCCGGACCACCTTATCCAACCGATGGCAGAAACCGCGGCGCCTGCCGTGCCTTGGTCGCCTGTTCGAATGAATAAGCCAGCTTGATCAGCACAGGCTCGCTCCATGCGCGGCCGAAGAACGAGATTCCCACCGGCAGCCCGGAAATGAAACCGGCAGGTACATTGATGTTGGGATACCCGGCCACGGCTGCGGCATTCGAACTGCCTCCGGCCACGTGATCGCCATTGATCAGATCCGTGAGCCATGCCGGACCACCCGTCGGAGCCACGATGGCGTCGAGCTGGTGCTTATCCATGAGCGCGTCAATGCCCTCGATGCGCGCTAACTGACGATTCTTCGCGACTGCATCGGTGTACTCTTTTTCTGTCAGGGGGCCTTTGGCTTCTGCCTTGAGAAATAAGTCCTGCCCGAAGTATGGCATTTCTTTCTGACGGTTGCGCTCGTTGAAGTCAATGATGTCCTTCAGCGTTCGTACCGGCGCGCCCGGACCCAGGCGCGACAGATAGGCATTCAAGTCGGCTTTTAACTCATACATGAAAACCAGTAACTCGCTTTCATCGAATTTTCCGAGCGTCTCAATATCCGCGGGATCGACCAGCGTTGCACCTTGTTTCTTGAGCACGTCGAGCGCCTGCTCCATGAGTGCGTCGACAGCGTCGTTGAATCCAAAGTATTTTCGCGCGACTCCGATGCGCGCGCCCTTCAATCCGTTCGGATCGCAGAATTGCGCATAGTCGGTTTGTGCCTTGCCGGCGCTCGCCGAAGTCGCCGCATCCTCTGGATCCACGCCTGTCAGCGCGCCCAGCAAAATTGCCGCATCGCGCACGGTGCGGGACATCGGGCCGGCGCCATCCTGGCTGTGGGAGATGGGAATGATCCCGCTGCGGCCGACCAGTCCCACGGTCGGCTTGATCCCAACGAGTCCGTTCGACGACGAGGGGCAAACGATCGAACCGTCCGTTTCCGTGCCGATCCCCACAGCGGCGAGATTCGCGGAAATGCCGGCTCCGGTGCCTGAACTCGACCCGCAGGGATTTCTGTCGAGCGCGTAGGGATTTCGGGTCAAGCCGCCGCGTCCGCTCCATCCGCTGGTGGAGTGGCTGGAGCGAATGTTCGCCCATTCGCTCAGATTGGTCTTGCCCAGAATTACCGCGCCCGCGGCGCGCAGCCTCTGGGCGACAAGAGAATCTTTGGGAGGTTTTGATCCCATTAATGCCAGCGACCCGGCCGTGGTCATCATTCGGTCCGCGGTATCGATGTTGTCTTTGATCAGCACGGGAATGCCGTGCAGCGGCCCGCGCGGACCCTTGGTTTTCCGCTCCTGATCGAGCGCATCGGCAATGGCCTCGGCTTCCGGGTTTATTTCAATGACCGCATTGATCGCGGGGCCCTGCTTGTCGACCTCCGCAATACGGGCCGAATACTTCTCCACCAGCGATCGGGCAGTGAATCGGCCGGAATTCATTCCATCCTGCAATTCGCCGATCGTGATCTCCTCGAGCTCGAACGGTTTCATCTTTGGCGTAGCAAGCGCCACTGCTTCGTCCACCCGGCCCGCGCCCAGAGCGGGATAAATCGTGGCGGCTGCGCCGGTGCTGATCATTGTCTGCAAGAAGGTGCGGCGGGAAGGGACGCAGTCGGATTTGGGCATGTTATTTTGACGTCTTGCGGAGAAGATTGACCTGTCGCGGGAATATTTAAGCATGAATTCGCATGTCGAGTTCAGGCTCACCCTGCAAGTTGTAGCCGCTTGTCTCCAGTGATAAGCTACCTTCGTCGAGCGGGAGTAGTTCAGCGGTAGAAGGCCAGCTTGAGCCGTTTAGCAGGCGTGAGCGAGTCCGGGGTCTCCGGCGCGCGATATTCGCGTGACGGAGTGGGGAGGGGGAACCTGCTGGCGAAATCCTGAGCGCAGTTTGCGAAGGATCTCCAACGCTTGATACAGTGATTCTTGTTTGACTGAGCGGGAGTAGTTCAGCGGTAGAACGCCAGCTTCCCAAGCTGGATGTCGCCGGTTCGATCCCGGTCTCCCGCTCCATAGTTTGTGTCAACCTTCACTCCTCTTTTGTCAGACTGACTACGAGCAATTCCCGCCTCGTCCTACCTTTGCTTCTTCTTCGCGTGCCGAGGGATATTCCTGAGTCCCCTTTGTGATCTCTGTCACCTTGTCATCTCCAGCAGTTACTTTGGTTTGCGCAAAATCGTAAAACCGTGATTCGGATCACCGATAAACGTGACGTGGGCCATTTGCCTACACCGTGCTGTCGCAGAAGATAAGTTACGGATAGCGAGAGATGTGACCGGTTGAGGCCACGTCCCGGTAGACCGCCGAGCCGAACCAGGCGGCGGGGTTGGGGAGGCTGTAAATGAAAGGCACAATCGACATCCACGAACCGCCAGTACGCGAAACGGAAACTAAGGAAGCCAAACCGGCCAGCCGACCGACAGCCGCAGTGTTGCCACGGGCGGAGCTCGTGATCGGGCCACCGTTACCGCCGCGGCCTATGTTTGCCGACAGCCTGTTGGAATTTGGATGGCAGCGCAAGCGGAAGGCTCTGGCGACCACAACCTCGTTTATTTTGAACGTCTTGATGGTCTCATTGTTGCTGATTACGCCGCTGGTGTTTACGCAGAGCCTGCCCAAAGCGCAGTTGCTGACCTTCCTGGTGGCGCCGCCGCCCCCGCCCCCGCCGCCTCCTCCGGCCGCAGCGCAGCAGGTGCAGAGGGTGCTCAAGCAAATTCAGACGGATATGCTTTCGACCGGGCAGTTGCGGACGCCCGCGAGGATTCCGCAGAAGGTCCAGATGATTAAGGAAGAAGAAGCGCCGCCGCCAATGCCTGCCACGGGTGGGGTTATCGGAGGAGTTCCGGGAGGAATTCCGGGCGGGCAACTGGGAGGTGTCATTGGAGGTATCGTGAGCGCCACGTCAAGCCTTGCGGCTGTCCCGAAGCTGGTGACCGCGGTGCCGCAGCGCGTGCGCATTTCTCAGGGTGTGACCAAGGGTTTGCTCATTCATCGCGTCGAGCCGGTGTATCCACCGCTGGCCAGAGCGGCACGAGTGCAGGGTGAGGTCATCCTGACAGCGATCATCGACACCAATGGCGCGATCAAGAACCTGCAGTTGGTGAGCGGGCATCCCATGCTGGTGCCGGCAGCGATTGGTGCCGTCCAGCAATGGCGTTACAAACCGTACCTTCTGAACGGGCAACCGGTCGAGGTAGAGACCACCATTACGGTGATCTTCTCGCTCACAACATGAAAGGGACAGGCGCCAGGAGAGCGCCAGGAGTGAACTATGCCTGCTGAATATACTTATCGCGTTTCGGCTTGGTGGACTTCAGGCCGCACCGGACTGGCCAAGTGCGAGTCCTCTCCCAACACAATTCACTTCTCCGAGGCCGCGGAACTGGGCGGCCTGCAGGGCCGCTGGACGCCGGAGCAGTTGCTGCTGTGCGCCCTGGCCGGCTGTTTCACCACCACATTTCACGAAGTGGCGCGCAGTGCGCACTTCGACTTCACCGATCTCGAGGTCGAGATCGAGGGCTGCGTGCGCCGCAGCCGGACTGCCGGCTGTAACTTCAGCGAAATCCTGATCCGGCCCCGGCTGACCGTGCCGTTTGAGGAGCAGCGCGAAGCCGGGTTGGCGTTGCTGCGGCGGACGAAAGCCGGGTGTATGATTTCGCGCGCCATCACCGTCCCGCAGACGCTGGAACCCTCTGTGGAAGCCGGCAAGGTGCCGGTCGAGGGCTGGACCAGCCAGGACGCGGCTTTAAAGGTCGGGGTCTAAAGCCGCCCGCGTAGTAGCCGAAGGGGGTGATTATGATGTTCTCCTACAGATTGGTCCGTCTGATCGAATCCCATGCTGACGCGCTCGCCAACGGACTGGAGGAAAAAGTCCAGACCAGTCCGCAGGTGACCCATTTTCGCTATATTCCGCCGCACGAACTGCGCGAACGCGTGTACGAAATCTATCGCCATCTGGGCGAATGGCTGCTGGGCAAGAATGAACTGGATATCGAGCACCGTTACCGCGAGATCGGTGCCCGGCGTGCCGGCCAGAAGATCCCGCTCAGCGAAGTGATCCAGGCCATCGTCCTGACCAAAGAAAACCTGTGGGAGTTCCTGAAGAGCGAGGCCGTCATGGACCGCGCCGTGGAAATCATGGGTGAACTGGAGCTTCTGCAAATGCTCGAGATGTTTTTCGACCGTGCCATCTACTATGCTTCTGTGGGGTATGAAGATGCAGTAGCGCGCGCGGCGCAGGAACAGGAAGAGCTGCGCGTTCGCTAAGGGGACGAAGTAATGTCGATGTCGTGGGAAATGGATTACAAGAGAAGGCTGAAGACTGCCGACGAGGCGCTGCGCTGCGTGCAATCGGGAATGCGCGTCTACATCCAGCCGGGCTGTGCCGAGCCCGAGACGCTGGTCGAGGCGCTGATGCGGCGCGCGCCCGAGCTTTATGACGTGGAAATCGTGCACATGATGACCATGGGCTGCGCGCCTTACGTGGCGCCGGAGATGGCCGGCCACTTCCGGCATAACGCGATGTTCATCGGCGGCAATGTCCGCGACGCCATCAATGACGGCCGCGCTGACTACACTCCCATCTATCTGAGCGAGATCGAAGAGTTGTTTGAGAGCGGGGCCATGCCGATCGATGTGGCCCTGATCGAAGTTTCACCTCCCGACTCGCACGGCTTCTGCAGTTTTGGCGTGGGCGTGGATACGACCCTGACGGCCGCGCAGTGCGCGAAGTACGTCGTTGCCCAGGTCAACGACAACATGCCGCGGACCTATGGCGACAGCTTCATTCACGTCAACGACATTGAGGCGTTTGTCGAGTCTTCACGGGCGCTGTGCGCCATGAAAGAGTCGATCGTCACCGACCTGCAAATTACCATCGCCCGCAATGTGGCCAGCCTGATTGACGATGGCGCCGTCATCCAAACCGGAATTGGTGGCATCCCGAATGCTGTCCTCCACCTGCTCATGGACCGCAAGGATCTCGGCGTGCACAGCGAACTGGTTTCCGACCCTGTGATCCAACTGGTCGAAGCTGGCGTGATCACCGGCGCCAGAAAGAATTTCAATCCCCGCAAGATCATCGTGGGATTCGCCCTCGGCACCAAGCGCCTCTTCGATTTCGTGGACAACAATCCCATTTTCGAGTTTCACCCCACGGCGTACACAAACAATCCGGTGCTGATCGCGCGCAATGACAACATGATTGCGATCAACTCCGCTCTGCAGGTCGATCTGACCGGTCAGGTTTGCTCCGACTCGATCGGCAACCAGTTCTACTCGGGCATTGGCGGGCAGGTGGACTTCCTGCGCGGTGCGTCGCATTCCAAAGGCGGCAAGCCGATCATCGCGATTTCTTCCACCGCCAAGCAGGGAACCATCTCGCGGATCGTACCCATGCTTGACCCTGGGGCGGGAGTCGTCACTTCGCGCGGCCTGGTGCGCTACGTTGTGACCGAATATGGAGTGGCCTATCTGCACGGCAAGTCCATCCGCGAGCGCGCCAAGGCGCTCATCGAAATCGCGCATCCCGACTACCGCGCCGAGCTGTACGAGTACTGCGAAAAAACCAAGTGGTTGCAGCATTCCAAGCCGGAGCATTTGAAGGCACAAGCGGCTGCGACGAGGTCAGCCGAATATGTCTAGCCCATCCAAAGCGGAAGCGGCGCGCGGCAACGTCACGGTCAATGTGGAAGAGTGCAAAGGATGCGGGCTGTGTGTGGAGTCGTGCCCGCCGAAGTGCCTGGAACTGGCGCCGGAGCTGAGTGCCTACGGCGTGCACCCGGCGCGCTATACCGGGCACGACTGCACCGGATGCGGCATCTGTTTCTACTGCTGTCCGGAGCCGGGCGCGATCACGGTGTACCGGCGTATTGCCGCGTACAAGGCGGTCGCTCCGCAAGAAGTTCCAGGAGAGCAACATGCGGCAACTTTGTAAAGGCAACGTTGCGGTGATCAAGGGCGCGGTGCTGGCGGGTTGCCGAGCCTACTACGGATACCCCATAACGCCGGCGAGCGAAGTCGCAGAAGCAGCGGCCCTGTACCTTCCCGAGGTCGGCGGCACGTTTGTCCAGGCCGAAAGCGAAACCGCCGCGATCAACATGGTTTATGGGGCGGCGTCGGCAGGAGTGCGCGCGATGTCGGCGTCTTCCGGCCCGGGACTCAGCCTGATGCAGGAAGGCATCTCCTATCTTGCCGGCTCGGAGCTGCCCTGCGTCATTGTCGACATCATGCGCGGCGGGCCGGGTCTGGGCAACATCGCCCCCGAGCAGAGCGACTACTTTGCCATGGTCAAGGGTGGAGGCCACGGTAATTACCGCAACATCGTCGTTGCCCCAGCTTCGGTGCAGGAGATGGCCGACCTTACGATCCTTGCCTTCGAACTTGCTGACAAGTACCGCAACCCGGCCATCGTCCTCACCGACGGTTTCGTCGGGCAAATGATGGAGCCGCTCGATCTCGAATATCGCGAAATCGTCGCGCCGCCAAAGCCGTGGGCGGTGCAGGGAACTGCCGAGACGCGCAAGAACATGATCAGTTCGATCGTGCTCGAACCGGACGAACTGGAAGAGCACCAGCGCCGCATGGAAGCCAAATACATCCGCTGCCAGCAAACCGAACCGCGCTGCGAGGAACACCTCACCGAAGACGCGGAGTTGATTCTGGTGGGGTTCGGCATCGTTTCGCGCGTGCTGCGCTCGGCCGTCGACCAGGCGCGCAAGCAGGGAATCAAGGCAGGACTGTTCCGGCCGATCACGCTGTGGCCGTTCCCCTCGCGCGAGCTGGCCGCTTGCTCAGCGCGGGCGGAGAAGATTCTGGTCGTCGAACTGAGCAACGGCCAGATGCTCGAAGACGTTCGTCTGGCATTCAATGGCAGCAAGCCCATCGAGTTCTACGGGCGGGTCGGGGGCAACGTGCCGACCGTCGAGGAACTGATGGTGAAGATTGAGGAGCACAGTCCAGCCTCGGTGTAATTGCCGGGCAGGAGCTAGCTATGGCTACGCAAGACGCAATCCACGTCGTCGAACCGGCGGAGGAGCTCAAGGTGGCGATCGACAACTATGAAGTCGTTCATGAGAAGTCGAAGCTGTTCTATCCGGAATACGACCGCAAGGCCGATCTCAAACACCAGACCCATTACTGCCCCGGCTGCGGCCACGGCGTGGTCCACAAGCTGATCGCCGAAGCACTCGAAGACCTGGGCGTACAGGATCAGACGATTCTGGTCAGCCCGGTGGGTTGCTCGGTCTTCGCCTATTACTATTTCGACGTCGGTAATGTGCAGGTTGCGCATGGACGCGCTCCGGCGGCGGCGACCGGGCTGAAGCGCGCATGCCCGGACAAGATGGTCATTGCGTATCAGGGAGACGGAGATCTGGCTGCGATCGGAACGGCGGAAATCGTGCACGCGGCCAATCGCGGAGAAAAGATCACGGTTTTCTTCGTCAACAATGCGATCTACGGCATGACCGGCGGGCAGATGGCGCCCACTACGCTCGTGGGGCAGCGCAGCACGACTTCCCCGTGGGGCCGGCGTCCAATTAACGAAGGTTTTCCGCTGCATGTGTGCGAACTGCTTTCCTCGCTCGAGGCCCCGGTCTACATCGAGCGTGTTGCGCTCTCGGACAACAAGAACATCATGAAAGCGCGGCGGGCCATCCGCAAGGCGCTCGAGCTGCAAAAGAATGGCGCCGGCTTTACGTTCGTCGAGATTCTTTCTCCCTGCCCGACGATCTGGGGCAAGGATCCGGTGGAAGCGCGAAAGTGGGTCGGCGAGAAGATGATTCCGGCGTTCCCACTGAACGTCTACCGCGATCGCAAGGTGGAGATTCCCAACAACAACGTCCCGCCGCACAAGACTGTGGAGGAAATTGTCACTGGTGAACGCAAGGCCGCGGCCGAGGGCATGGTGCCGGGACGCCAGCACCACTTCCGCGAAATGGGCATCAAGATCGCCGGTTTCGGCGGGCAGGGCGTGCTGCTGCTGGGCCAGCTTCTCGCCGAGATGGGAATGCGCGAAGGTCTGGAAGTGAGCTGGCTGCCGTCTTACGGCCCGGAGATGCGTTCCGGTAGCGCCCACTGCCACATCTGCCTGTCGAAAGAGCGCATCGGATCACCGCTTCTGTCGCGCCCGGACGTTCTGATCGCCATGAACGAAATCTCGTTGCGCAAGTTCGCCTCGGAGGTCGCGCCCGGCGGCACCATCCTGTACGGACTCTCACATCTCCCCGATGACCTGGAAATCCCGCAGGCCCAGGTCCTGTGCATCCCGGCCGCCGAAATTGCGGACAAGCTCGGCTCGGCTAAAGTGGCCAACGTGGTGATGATGGGCGCTTTGCTCGAAGAGACCGAATGCTTGTCGTCGGCAACAGCCATGAAAGTCCTGGAGGCGAAGGTCAAGAATCCGGCCTTGCTTGAACTTGACCGCAAGGCTCTCGACGCCGGTCGCGTCTACATCGACCACACGGTGGCCGTCGGCGCGGTCACGCAGGCCGACGGCTTTGCGCAGTAGTGCGCGAGCGGAATTCCAAGTCAGCTTCGCGGACAGTCGGTATGACTGCATTCTCAAGAACGACCCTGTTCTGGACGCCGCGCGTGCTGGCAATGGCTTACATCGTTTTTCTGAGCCTGTTTGCCCTGGATGTTTTCAGCGAAGGTTACGGTTTCTGGAAAGCCATCGCGGCCCTTGCCATCCATCTCATCCCGGCGTTCGTTCTCATCGTAGGGCTGATTCTGGCATGGCGGTGGGAGTGGATTGGCGCGGTGCTCTTTGCCGGCGCGGGTGGCTTGTACATAGCCATGGTTCTGCGGCTGCGCATGCCCGCGGCAGCGAAGCTGAACTGGATTCTGACCATCGCAGGTCCGGCATTCCTGGTCTCTGCAATGTTCCTGGCGAACTGGTGGAAACGCGGCGAGATGCACGTCGGACAACCATGACCGGCCGCCTTCATAACCTCCCGTTGTTCCGATTGACGCCGCGCCGCACCTGACACAAGCTGCCTTGCCTATGAAGAAAGAAAATCTCGATCACCTGCGTTTTGTCTACAAGAAGGCCGTCGAGGAGTGGGTAGACGCCATTCGGGCAGAAGAGGCTCTGGCTACGGAAGACCACTCAATGACCGCGTGGGAACGCTGGGACGACGCCCACTTTTGCGAGCACGACGCCCATCTCAAGGCTACCGCAGCGCGCGACGCCTACAAGGACGCGCTGCGAAGCGTGAACTACGGGATCTAGCCGGTATCTTAGAAACTCCCCTTTCGCGAGTGGAATCGCGCCTACATCCCCTTCTATCTTGCTGGAAACAAGCTTTCGCCGGCGTTCTCGTGACCTCAATCACAAGACCCGGTGACACCGGCCATACCGAAGGAAGACCGAAAATGTCATCCTCACGCTGGGGTAGTGGGAGGTGTCTTATGGCACCGGTGGAAGCAGAAAAAGTCACGCGTGGCGGGCAGCGGCCGACCGGTTTTACGGTCCGGAATGTCCTGTTTGCCACCGATTTTTCGCCAATTTCCGAAGCAGCCTTGCCTTATGCGACGGCGATCTGCCGGCGCTTCGGCAGCACCTTGCATGCCGCGCACATTCTGTCCGATACCACCCTGCTGATGGCGACCGGAGGCGTCGACTACGTCAGTATGGGTACGATTTTCGACTCCGCCCAGGCCGAGGCGAGGGAAAAGCTCGAACAGATGTCGGCGCGATGTGAGGGGATTCCCCACCGCAACCACATTGGTCATGGCCCGGTATGGTCCTGCCTGGAGAGCGTCATTGAGCAAGACCGGATTGATCTGATTGTGGTGGGCACGCACGGTCGCACCGGTCTGGGCCGGCTGCTCTTGGGGTCCGTGGCGGAGAGTATCCTGCGCCGTGCACCTTGCCCGGTGCTGACTGTGGGCCCGAAGGTCTACGGTCGTGCCAAGCTGCCCATGATTCCTGCCGACCGGCGAGACCTGGCTCCGCCCGAGCTGGAGCTGCAACAGATCGTGTTTGCCACGAATTTCGAGCACAACGCCGCCGTCATTGCGAAAGCCGTTGTCTCCTTGGCCGAGTCGTTCGAGTCTCGGCTGACACTGTTGCACGTGATCGAGGACTACACGCAGCTGGGCGGCCGTCCGGCGCCGATCGAGGAGGCCGTCGGACGTCTGCAGGATCTGGTTCCAAAGGAAGCTGCACTGCAATACGCGCCCGAGACGGTGGTCGAATTTGGCCGCGCGGCTGAGCAGATCCTGAGAATGGCATCGCAGCGCGAAGCGGACCTGATCGTGCTCGGCGCCCGCCCGGCGGCTGAGGTTGGCACCACGCACCTGCCGTGGTCGACCGCGCATCACGTGATTGCCGGCGCGCCGTGCCCGGTGCTCACGTTGCGCAGCTGATGGGCAGCGAGAGCAAATCTGACCAATCCGCAGAGTGGCCCGAGGCGAGATGTGCACTCGTACGGCCCCGGCAGGTGGAATCTGCACTCCCCTAGGTCTTACAATCACGACTGTCGTCTGGGGTTATGACCGTTGCGGCAAAATCTGCGACGAAACGCCTGCGCATCACACTGCGCGGAGCAGTGCAGGGAGTCGGATTCCGTCCGTTTGTTTACCGCCTGGCGACGGAGATGTCACTGGCCGGCTGGGTGCTGAATTCTTCTTCGGGGCTTGTGGTTGAAGTCGAGGGTCCGGCCGATCAGCTGCGGCTCTTTGAGCAGCGGCTCGAGAGGGAACGCCCGCAAGCCTCGGTGGTGACGGTGCGCGAATCGTCGTGGATTGCTCCCGAGGGCGCAGACCGGTTCGAGATTCTTGCTAGCGACTCGGACGAAGGCAAATCGGTCAACGTTCTTCCCGACCTGGCGACTTGCAGTCAATGTCGCGAAGAGTTGTTTGATCCCGAGAATCACCGCTTTGAATATCCCTTCACCAATTGCACCAACTGCGGCCCGCGTTACACGATCGTCGTGGACATTCCGTACGACCGGCCGAACACCACGATGCGCGATTTCGTGCTGTGCCCCGACTGCCGCGCCGAATACGAAAATGCTTCGAATCGCCGCTTTCACGCCCAGCCCAATGCATGTCCCGTGTGCGGGCCAAAACTCGATGGTGCGATCGAAGATGTGGCGGAGGCCCTGCTGCAGGGTGAAATTGTCGCGCTGAAAGGCATTGGAGGCTTTCAGCTTCTGGTCGATGCGCGCAACGCCGCGGCGGTGGGGCGGTTGCGGCAACGCAAGCATCGCGAAGAAAAGCCGTTCGCGCTCATGATGGCGTCGCTGGAAATGGCACGCGAGTACTGTGAAATCTCGCCCGCCGAAGTGCAGCTGCTGGAATCGCAGGCGGCGCCGATCGTACTCCTTAAACCAAAAAGCGCTACGGACATTGCCTGGAATGTGGCGCATTGCTCGCCGTATCTCGGCGTAATGCTGCCGTACTCGCCGCTGCATCATTTGCTGATGCAGGAGTGCCGCTTCCCGCTGGTCGCAACCAGCGGAAACCGCAGCGATGAGCCGATCTGCATCGCGAACGAAGAAGCGGCGGCACGCCTCAAAGACATCGCCGATCATTTCTTGATGCACAACCGGCCGATCATGCGCGCTTGCGACGACTCGGTGGTGCGGCTGACGCGCGGGCGAGCTGGGATTCTGCGCCGTGCCCGCGGCTACGCGCCGCTTGGAATCCGCGTCGCTCACGCGGTGCCGCCCGTGCTCGCGGTCGGTGGACATCTGAAAAACACCGTCGCGATCGGCGTTGGCCAGGACGTTTTCCTCAGCCAGCACATCGGCGATCTCGACACGCTGGAAGCCCGCGGCGCGTTTGAAAAAGCGATTGCCGATCTCTGCCGGCTCTACAGCTTCAAGCCGGAGTTGATTGCATGCGACCTGCACCCCGACTACGCGTCCACGCAGTGGGCGGAGCGGGCGGGCCTGCCGCTGCATCGAGTGCAGCACCATCAGGCGCACGTGGCCGCCTGCGCAGCGGAAAACAACGTTGAGGGCGAGTATCTCGGAGTCTCGTGGGACGGCACCGGTTACGGCCTCGATGGCGCGATCTGGGGCGGCGAGTTTTTCCACGTATCGCCGAATGACGCAGGCCATCGCTTCGAGCGCATCGCGCACCTGCGGCCGTTTGGCCTGCCCGGCGGCGATGCGGCCGTGCGCGAAGGCTGGCGATCGGCGGCGAGCTTGCTGTTCGAGGTCTTTGGTGCCGAGTCGCCCCACTCTGACGGAATCGCACAACCTGCGGGGAAACCCCGATTGGAAGACTCGCGAGTGCGCTATATGCTCCAGAACCGGATTAATGTTGTTCCGACAACCAGCGTGGGCCGCCTATTTGACGCCGTGGCCAGCATTGCTGGAGTGGCTCGGCAGAACCGCTTCGAGGGCCAGGCCGCCATGCTGCTCGAAAATGAAATTGGCGCGTTGCGCACCGAACAGGCGTATCCTTTACCAAGTGGGGATTGGGGTCCCCTGATTCAGGCGGTAGTGGCGGACAAGCGTGCCGGAATTGCCGTGCCCGAGATCGCCGCGCGGTTTCATAATGCGCTGGTGAAGTGGATCCTGGAAGTCGCGGCGAGCACCGGGACGAAGCACGTCGTTTTAAGCGGCGGCGTCTTTCAGAACCGGTATTTGACGGAACGGGCATCAGCGGCGCTCGAATGCCGCGGCTTTGTGGTCTATACCCATCAGCGCGTTCCGCCCAACGACGGCGGCATCGCGCTGGGACAGACCGTGATGAATCGTCAGACGTAGGCGTTTCCACCGCGAGGGCGAGCACGAATGGGAAGGTACGACTCTAGTCGTACCGCACAGACTGCTTAAACAAATGGGCGGCTTTAGCCGCTGAGGGTCGTGTTGGAGGTTGTCTCATGTGTCTTGCCGTTCCAGGCCGTGTGGTTGAAATCGTCGACGGAGGCGACATCGCGTTCCGCGTCGGCAAGGTAGACTTCGGCGGCATCCGCAAAGAAGTCAATCTTGCCTACACGCCCGAAGCGGAGGTCGGGAAGTATGTTCTCGTCCACGTCGGATTCGCCATCAGCGTGATCGACGAAGCCGAAGCAAAGCGCGTCTTCCAGTACCTCGAAGAGCTCGGCGCATTGAAAGAGGAACTCGGTGAAATTCCTCAGTGAGTATCGCGACCAGAAAGCCGCCGAACAACTTGCCGGGGCGATCCGGAAGAAAGTCACGCGCCCGTGGACCATCATGGAAATCTGCGGCGGGCAGACCCACACCATCGTAAAAAGCGGGCTGGAAGACCTGCTGCCGCGCGAGATCACGCTCGTGCACGGCCCCGGCTGCCCGGTATGCGTGACGCCAATTGAGCTGATCGACAAGGCCGTCGCAATCGCCCAGCGGCCGGAAGTGATCTTCTGTTCGTTCGGCGACATGCTGCGCGTGCCCGGATCGTCGAAGAGTTTGTTCGACGTGAAGGCCGAGGGCGGAGACGTGCGTATCGTCTATTCGCCGCTCGACGCGCTGAAGCTGGCGAAGGCGAATCCTGCGCGGCAAGTTGTGTTCTTCGCCGTAGGCTTCGAGACGACTGCGCCCGCCAACGCCATGTCGGTATGGCAGGCCGATCACGACGGCGTGGAGAACTTCTCCATTCTCGTGTCGCACGTGCTCGTTCCTCCCGCGATGGATGCTCTGCTCTCCTCCGACAGCTGCGTCGTGCAGGGATTTCTTGCCGCCGGCCACGTCTGCACGGTGATGGGATTCGAAGAATATGTACCGATCGCGGCAAAATATGAGGTTCCCATCGTCGTTACCGGGTTCGAGCCGCTGGATATTCTCGAAGGCATTCTGATGACCGTAAGCCAGCTGGAGGAAGGCCGCCACGAGGTGGAAAACCAGTACGCACGCGCCGTGCGGAGGGAGGGGAATCGCCCGGCGCAGAAGACGATTGCGGAAGTGTTCGAGATCGCTCCTCGGCAGTGGCGCGGCCTGGGCGAGATTCCGGCCAGCGGCTTCCAGTTACGCGGCCGCTTTCAGAAATACGACGCCAGCCGCCGCTTCCCATTTTCGGGCAAGCCGACGCAGGAGTCGCCCGAATGCATCGCCGGATTAATTTTGCAAGGTCTGAAGAAGCCGCACGAGTGCCCGGCGTTCGCGGTAAAGTGCACGCCGGAGAACCCGCTGGGCGCTCCCATGGTATCGTCAGAGGGCGCATGCGCGGCCTACTACCACTATGGCAGACGCCAAAACCACCTCGTTCAACCTGAGCTGTCCAGTCCCGCGGGTCGCTGACGATCGCATCGTTCTGGCGCACGGCGGCGGCGGGCGCCTGACGCACCAGCTCATCGAAAAGATTTTCATCCCTGCGTTTTCGAACGCCATGCTCGAGCAACGGCACGATGGTGCCGTTGTTCCGGTGAACGGCTCGCGGCTGGCGTTTACGACGGATTCGTTCGTGGTGCGTCCGCTGATTTTTCCGGGCGGTAATATCGGCGATCTCGCGGTCAACGGCACAGTGAACGACTTGGCGATGTGCGGGGCGCGGCCGCTCTACCTGAGCAGCGGGTTCATTCTCGAAGAAGGCCTTGAGATGGAAACGCTACGCACGGTGGTAAATTCCATGCAGCAGGCGGCAGCCAGCGCGGGTGTGAAGCTCGTGACTGGCGACACGAAGGTTGTCGACAAAGGTAAGGGGGATGGCATTTTCGTTAATACATCGGGCATCGGCGTGATCGAGAACGTGAAGACGACGATCGGGCCGGCATCGGTTCAACCGGGCGACGCCGTCATCATCAGCGGCGATCTCGGCCGACACGGGATCGCGATTCTCTCCGTGCGTGAAGGCCTCGAATTCGAATCGCCCATCCTCACCGACTGCGCTAATGTCTGGCCCGCGGTGGAAGCGCTGCTGAATGCTGGAATCGAAATTCACTGTCTGCGCGACCTGACGCGCGGCGGTCTGGCGACGACTTTGAATGAAATTGCATCCGACCGGAATGTCTGCATCAAGCTGGAAGAAGCTGCGATTCCGGTCGATGAAGTCGTGCAAGGCGCCTGCGAAATTCTCGGCCTTGATCCGCTGTATGTAGCGAATGAAGGACGGTTCGCGGCGATCGTGCCGGCCGCGCAAGCCGAAGCCGCACTCGAAGTGATGAAGAAGGTTCCAGTCTCGGCCGGATCAGTCCGCGTGGGGCGCGTGGAAGAGACTCCGGGTCGCACGGTCGTCCTGCAAAGCCGCATCGGCGGCAACCGCGTTGTGGACATGCTGAGCGGCGAGCAGCTGCCGAGGATCTGCTAGCGGCGTTGAAGCCGCTCCGAGGTACCCTTGCAATCACTAACCACCCATTTCGGCACTCCCGCATCTTACTGATTGCAAAGCATCTAAAGCCTCGTGACCCCAATCACCCGCAGCGGTGCGAAACGTCACTGCCACTTTCTTCTGGAAAGCGACAATGAATTACGGAATTATGCTCACGTTGTACCTACGGAGGTAGGACTATGTCTGTAATGACACCCCCGGGGATCAAGGTTCCCGGGGATTACATTGAATCCGTGATGATCAGTGTGAAAGCTAAGAACCCCGCAGAGCCGGAGTTTCATCAGGCTGTGCAGGAGGTGTTCGATTCTCTCCGTTTAGTTCTGGCAAAGCATCCCGAATATCAGTCGGCAAAGTTGCTTGAGCGGATCGTCGAGCCCGAGCGCGTCCTCATGTTCCGTGTGCCGTGGTTCGATGACCAGGGCAACATTCAGGTCAACCGCGGATTCCGTATCGAGATGAACAGCGCCATCGGCCCCTACAAAGGTGGCCTGCGCTTCCACCCGAGCGTGAATCTCGGCATCCTGAAGTTCCTGGCGTTCGAACAGGTCTTCAAGAACTCGCTGACCACGCTGCCCATGGGCGGCGGCAAGGGCGGAAGCGATTTCGATCCCAAGGGCAAGAGCGACAACGAAGTGATGCGTTTCTGCCAGAGCTTCATGACCGAACTCTGCCGTCACATCGGTCCTGACACCGACGTCCCGGCGGGCGACATCGGCGTGGGCGGACGCGAGATCGGCTACCTGTTCGGCCAGTACAAGCGGCTGCGCAACG
>JASHPH010000127.1 GCA_030038255.1 Candidatus Sulfotelmatobacter sp.
GCCGACACCTGGGAGCTCGCCGAGCGCGTGCGCAGCCACGTCGCTGGATGCAACATCGTGGCCGGCGGATCGAGCGTGCAGGTCTCGCTCAGCCTGGGCGTCGCCACCGGACAGTGCGCGGCCGAGATGGAAAAACTGCTCCACGACGCCGACACCGCGCTCTATCGGGCCAAGAATGCGGGGCGCAACCGCGTCGAACCGCGCGTCGCCTCGACCGGACGCGCCGCCCGCGCCGGCCAAAATTCCTCTGCCACTCCCGCCAGCGACTTCTGGCTGTAGACAGGACAAACGATTTCCGCGGAAGCCGCCAGCGAACAATCCCCTTCATCGGTGACCACCGTCACAGACAAACCTCAAGTCTGTGTTCAGAATGCCCCAACTAGAATCTCTCGCCTCCCCGAAGAGCACTTCCCGCCGGTCGAGACGCACACCCCCAGAGGCGAGACGACTCAATCCTTCTTCACAAAATGGCTCGTTCATTACGGGCCCGCTTCATGGAGGCGACTATGAAACGCATCAGCATTCTGCTGTTGGTTGTTGTCATTTCTCTTGTGGCAGCCCCGCGGCTTGCCGCCCAGCAACTCAGTCAAAAACCTCCTCACTACACCCTCACGGACCTCGGCACGCTCGGCGGGACGTTTAGCCAGGCCTACCGCCTCGGCAACAGCGGCTGGGTGGGGGGCTATGCGACCCTGCCCGGTGACTTTTATGAACACGCGTTCCTCTGGCGAAACGGCGTGATGAGTGACCTCGGCACACTCGGCGGTCTGAACAGCTTTTCGTTGGGAGGAACAGTAAACGGCAGAGGCAACACCGTGGGTGCGGCGGAGAGTTCTGTTACGGACCCGCTGGACGAAAATTGGTGCGGCTTTAATGACGGCCTTGAATGTCTCCCGTTCTCTTGGCGGAACGACATCCAACAAATGATTGCGCTGCCCACGCTCGGCGGCCATAACGGCTTAGCCACCGGAATCAACGAACAAGACGAAGTGTCAGGGCAAGTGGAGAATGCCACCATAGACTCAACTTGCACTGGCACATTTCTGGAGGTCAAGCCTGTCATCTGGACGGAAGGCAAGGCCCATGAACTCCCCACATTCCCCGGCGACCCGGACGGCGTGGCCTGGGCGATTAACGACTGGGGCCAAGCCGCAGGGAACTCCGAGAATTGCACGGCCTCGTTGGTTCACATGCTGCTCTGGCTAAACGGCAAGGCCATTTACCTGGGCGGCCTCGGCGGCAAGATGAATAACTATGTTTTCGGCATCAACAACGAAGGCCAGGTTGTCGGAGAATCCGACCTGCCCGGCGATATAACCTTTCACGCTTTCCTCTGGCAGAAGGGCGTGATGAAGGACCTCGGGACGCTTTCCGGGGACGTCGCGAGCGCGGCTGACGGCATTAATATCGAAGGCCAGACAGTGGGAGGATCGTACGATGCTTCAGGGAACGAACGTGCTGTCCTTTGGCAAAACGGCGTGATAACGGACCTGAACACCCTCATTCCTTCCGGCTCTGGCTGGTTTCTCGTGGAGGCCGACTCGATTAATGATGAGGGATTGATCGTCGGCGGAGGCGTCACAAGCAGCGGTGAATTTCATGCCTTCTTGGCAGCGCCAAGCTATGGCAACGCCGAAAGTGAGAGCGCCACAATGGCGACGTCCACCGAGCGCCCGAAGGTTAATCTGCCGGAGAATGTTCGCAAGCTGCTGCAGCGGCGAGCGCGTTTCGGCGGACTCAAAGGAGGAACGGTCACGCCGCAGTGACCTCGCTGCTGCCGACGGGCTGACCACAATACTTCAGCGAATCATGAGCAAGCCGCCCAGGCTCAGGGCGGCTTTGTCCGTTTTTCGTAACAAACTCCGTCCTGCTGTTGACCTCACCCTGCCCCGGGACTAGCATTCCCTCGAAAGCGTCTTCCCCTCCGAATAGCCTTGATGTTTGATTCCCCGTCCGCGAAGGCGGTTGCGGGCGGGCTGGCCCTGTTTCCCTTTTTCCGAGACAGTTCTGTCCCAAGGAGAGACTCCCATGGCCGTGAAGAAGCTCGAACGCGCCGCTTCTGATGCGCGCAAAAGCGTGGTCATGCGCGGCGATCCCACGCGCATCGACCCGCGCAAACTGAAACTGGGCAAGCTGGCGGCGCGGCACGACCCGCGTACGCTGCTGCTTGCCTCATACACGACGCCGGCGCTGCCCGCGCCGCCGGCCAGTTGCGACCTCACGGCGAAAGTCGGTTCCAACTGGGGCATGATGGCCAACGACCAGATCGGTGACTGCACCTGCGCCGCGGCGGGGCACCTCATCATGGAGTGGACCGCCAACGCGAAAAAGAAAATGGTCACACCGGCCGACAAGCAGATCATCGCGGCGTACTCGGCCATCACCGGCTACAACCCGGTGACCGGCGCCAACGACAACGGAGCGCAGGAAATCGACGTGCTCAACTACTGGCGGCAGACGGGCATCGCCAGTGACAAAATTGGCGCCTATGTCGCACTCGAGCCTTCGAACCACACGCACGTTATGGACGCGGTCTACATGTTCGAAGGCTGTTATATAGGGCTGGCCTTGCCCACGAGCGCGCAGGCGCAGACGCAGAATCATCAGCCGTGGTCGGTGCCTCCCGGAGGCCCTACCGGCGACGGCAAACCCGGTTCCTGGGGAGGACACGCCGTTCCCGTCGTGGCCTACGACGCGCGCGGCCTCACCGTTGTGACGTGGGGCGCGCTGCAAGTGATGACGTGGTCGTTCTGGGAGGCGTACTGCGACGAGGCCTACGCGATCATCAGCACGGACTACTTGACTGGAAAGAAAACCACGCCGGCAGGATTCAGCCTGCAACAGCTGCAGGAAGACCTGGCGGATCTGAAATAACTTTTTGTTGTAACGAGCAGGTTTTGTGAAGTCTTTCCCCATCGTAACTCGACTGGCCGGCCGCATCCTGGCCGCAGCCGGAAGCATCCGCCGCGGCCGGTGACGGCTGCGCTGTCCGAATTGATTAGGAGGAGTTATGCCCAATGTGCAACTTGCCAACAGCATCCATACGTTGCCCGCTGGCTCAGTACTCCAGCGCAAGACCAGCCCTCGCGAATGGATTGAAGTCACGCTTGGCCTGAAGCGCCAGAAAGCGCTTCCCAGCCTGGCCTCCATGGAGAAACTCAAGCCGCGCGACCGCAAGTACATGACGCGTGACCAGCTCGAGAAAGACTATGGGCCGAGTCCGGACGCGATCAAGAAGATCACCGACTACGCTACCGCACACCACATGCAGGTCATGCGCGTCGAGCCGGGCGCGGCGCGCCTTCGCCTGGCAGGCACTGTGCAGGACGTGAGCTCTGCCTTCGGCGTCTCGCTGTTTGATTACAAGCACGACAAACTGGGCTCGTTCCACGCTCACACTGGACCGGTGTCCGTACCCCAGGAACTGAGCGGTCTGGTCACCGGCGTTTTCGGATTCAACAACCATCGGCACTTGCGCCGCAACAAGACAGCCCGATCATCGTCGGCGCGGTCGGCGGTGAAATCGTCGGCAGCTGCGCCGCCCGTGGCCGTCATGCATCCGAAGCCTTCCGCGGTAGTGTCGCCGCAGCCCGGCACGTTTACTCCGCCGCAGGTCGCGGCGCTCTACAATTTCCCGCCGGGCAACGGCCAGGGCGAATGCATCGCCCTACTCGAGTTCGGGGGCGGCGTTGAAGCTGACAGCGTCACCGCCTATTTCCAGAACCTGGACATTCCCGCGCCCAACGTGCTCACGATTCCGGTCGATAACGTTTCGACCGATCCCACCTCGGACCCGGATTCGACCGGCGAGGTCATGCTCGACATTGAAGTCGCGGGCTCGATCGCTCCCAATGCGACGATCGCGGTCTATTTCTCCACCTTCGACGAAAAAGGGCTGATTGACGCCATCAGCGCCGTGATCGCGGA
The DNA here is from genome assembly GCA_030038255.1 of Candidatus Sulfotelmatobacter sp. Taxonomy (GTDB): domain Bacteria; phylum Acidobacteriota; class Terriglobia; order Terriglobales; family Acidobacteriaceae; genus Sulfotelmatobacter. The sequence continues at coordinate 3,928 of JASHPH010000127.1, forward strand.
CAAGCAGAATGACCCTTCCGTTTGCTCCATCAGCTGGGGATGGGACGAAAACCAGCCGTTCCAGAATTCGATCCTGTGGACGCCGGCGGTTATCGAGCACATCGGCGAAAGCTTCCTGGCGGCGGCGCAGCTCGGGATCACGGTTTGCGTCTCTACCGGCGACGACGGTTCCGAAGCGCAGATTCAGGATGGCCGTGCGCACGTGATTTATCCGGCAACGGATCCGAGCGTGCTCGCGGTGGGAGGCACGACGCTGCATGCCACGGGCAGTCCGCCGGCCATCGCGAACGAGGTGGTGTGGAACGACGGACCGGGCAGCGGTACGGGCGGCGGCGTCAGCGACTACATTCCGGTGCCGGCGTGGCAGGTCGGCACTCCCAATCTGCCCACGTCGATCAATCCGGGCAACTTCGCCGGGCGCGCAATACCCGACGTGGCCGCCAATGCCGATCCCGACACCGGATATCTGACCTACTCCGGCGGTCAGTTCGGCACGGTGGGTGGAACCAGCGCGTCGGCGCCGCTGTGGGCCTCGCTCATTGCGTTGTGCAACCAGCAACTGGGCGCGCGGGTAGGAAACTTCAATGCATTGCTGTACTCGACCATCGGGCCCAACAACGTATTGAATGACATCACGCAGGGCGACAACGACACCGACGGCCTGCTCAACGGCGAATTCCCGGCTGGACCGGGCTGGGACGCGTGCACCGGCTGGGGTACGCCCAACGGGCAGGCGCTGCTGAACGCGCTGAAGTAGGAAACTCCCCACCCTGTCGCAAAAACGCGACTAGGGTGGGGCAACCTCACCCGCGCTGAAATAGAAATTCCCCCACCCTACGAAAACCGCGTAGGGTGGGGCACCCGTCCAGAGTGACTGCCTTCACGTTTCCATTCCCACAAAGCAGACTCTGCCCACTATGTAGTCGCTGGCCGACTTGCCTTCGGCGATGGTTACGACCTCGGTGGGATAAGACTGATTGTGGGGACGCAAGATTAAGTGATTTCCTGCCACTTCGACATAACGAACCGCGCACGTTCCGTTTTCCAGAACCCCGTACATATTGAACTCGCCTTTGCGGTACGGCGTAAGTGCGTTGTAATGGCGGTCAAGCAGGAGCATGGCGCCGGCCGCGAGGCGAGGAGACATGCTGAGGGCTTCGCGAGCACCTAGCTTGATGAGCACGAAGCGCTGCCAGTGAGTGCGGTCGCCAACGGGCGAGGCGCGCAGGTGGCGCAGAAAGGATTTGCGCATCTTGACGATCTCTTTCACGTGCATGGCGGTGATAAGGGACTGGGTGGCAGCGATAGAGGCGTCGGTGAGGACGATGTTTTCGAATTCGTCGCCGCTGGGAGGAACGATGGAGGCGCGCTTGTTAACTTCGGCGGGATCAAGCAGGTCGAGGACCGAGAGGTGCTGCACCTGGAGGACTTTGTCCATGCCTTCCAGGCTGAGGCCGCGCTTGCGGTTGAGGAAGTTGGAGATGTGGGCCTGCTTGAATCCGGTCTGCTGGGCCAGGTGGAGGCCGGTGAGTTCGCCTGTCTCGATCCGTTGCCGGAGAATTTTGCGAAGATTCTCCTGCAGGACTTTGAACTTCATGCGCGGAGTATAGCGCAGGTCGGAGCCCGGGCGGATGTGCGAGCTCTGGTTTCAAGTGGCAAGGCGGCAAGGTGGCAAGGTTTCAGGGCAGGAACGCAAGTCCAGATCATTCTCCATCAGGAGATCGCAAACGCTCTTAGGCCGAAGGCAAAGTGAACCCGCTTAAGAAATCTGCAATCTTCAACCCTCAAACCTTGAAACCTTGCCACTTTGAAACCTTAGAATTGCACAAAGTTTTCCACAGGCAAGGCTGGTCAGTCCAACCGGTAGTGTCCTAACAGCATTGTTAGGACATTACCAGTCCAACCTTGACTGAGAAAATCCACAGCTATAGGATCGCGGCAAAGTACGGGCCAGTACGCTCCAGGGATGACGGCAATGACCAGTAACCCAACTAACTCGAATGAAGAGAAGGACTTTGGTGAATTTCGCAGAAAGGTAAAGTCGGCGGAGGTGTTGTCGGACTGCCTGGCGAAAATGCTGCTGGATCGGCTGAGGCCCCCGGTGAGAGCGCAAGTGGAAGAAGAGACGAACGAGACAACGGTGGTGCAGGTCGAGAAGGTCGAGAACGGCGGCGAGCCGAGTACGCCAGGCACGGAACCCGACGCTTCGCTCGGCATGAAAAAGTCAGAAACGTAGTTCGTCCAGACATACCGTAGAATGAGGCGGGACGTGAGACGAGAAGCAGCGGTGGCGGTTTGGGTTGGTCCCGAAGGTGCGAAGCACCCGTTGGGACGAATGCAGAAAGTCAAAGTCCCCACCCTAAGCGCAAAGAACGCGCTTAGGATGGGGTACCCGCTGTCTCTACGTCGACCTCGACGCGGGATAGGCATGGACATTACGTGGTTGACCGACCGGATTGCGGTCGGCGGCGGAATCTGGAACGCAGAGAACATGGCGAAGGTGGCGGCGGCGGGAGTCACGCACATCATTGACATGCAGATCGAGTTTGACGATACGGCGCTGGGGGCTGTGCATGGAATCGATGTGCTGTGGAATCCGACGGACGATGATTTTGAAGCGAAGCCGGCGGAGCTGTTCGAGCGCGGCGTGGAGTTTGCGCGGAAGGCGCTGGATGGGAATGACGGGAGGGTTTTCATCCATTGTGCGGCGGGGGTGCATCGCGCGCCGATGATGGCACTGGCGCTGCTGGGTTCGATGGGATGGGATCTGGATGAGGCGATGGATCTGATAGAGGAACGGCGTCCAGTGGCGGATTTTGCCGAGGTGTACGTGCGGAGCGTGGAGGAGTATTTAGCCGGGTTTGAGCATTGAGGGTGGGGAAGGGGTACAGGGAGAGTCAAAATCCCACTTTCGCGCAAAAAGCCCGCGAGAAATGGGGCACCCGGCACCCGGGCCGCTCTAGACATCGACGCCAGAGATTGATGGAGGAGAACATGCGTGACGCAAGCCGCCGCCCGATGGGGCGGCTTTGTTATTGGGCGCTGGTTCTTGTGCTGGGCTTAGCAGCCGCGGGCAGGAGTGCCGATGCACAGAGCGGCCCCGCGACGACGACGGTGGCGGACACGGTGTATCTGGCAAATGGCGCGCCCGCGCAAGGAACATTGATCATCACGTGGCCGACGTTTGTGACGGCGGGCGGAGCACAGATCGCGGCGAGCTCGACGAACGTGACGTTGGGGGCGAGCGGAGCGCTGAGTGTGGCGCTGGTGCCGAACGCGGGGGCGACGCCAGCCGGTGTGTATTACACGGTCGTGTACCAATTGGGCCCCGGCGAAGTGAAGACGGAGTATTGGGTGGTGCCGGCGAGCACGACTCCGGTGAATCTGGCGACGGTGGCGACGACTCCGGGATCGGGCGTTGCCGCGCAGCCGGTTTCGATGCAGTACGTAAACTCAGCGCTGGCGGCGAAGGCGAATGATAACGCGGTTGTCCACCTGGCGAACGCGGAGACGATCACGGGCGTGAAGACGTTCAATGTCGCGCCGAATGTGCCTACGCCGGTGAACCCCGGCGATGTGGCGAATAAGTCGTACGTGGATACGTCAGTGTCGAATGTGGGCGCGGGAGTTTATCTGCCGACTGCGGGCGGAACGATGACGGGGCCGATCACGCTGCCGGCGGATCCGGCCGCTCCGATGCAGGCGTCGACAAAAGAATACGTGGACGGCGTGGTGGAGTGCATGAATGCATCCGCTTGGGCGAAGGGCGCAGCGCCGCCTGCGGGCCAGCAGCCGTGAGGGGCAAGGTGCTGGCGGGGCCGCGACAGATAGAGGCCCTCCCCGTGTGACCTCGGTAATCGAATGGCTTTTCCTTAGAAAACGTTGACCCAGATCCCGCCCCCTAGTCTCTCCAACGACGCCTCACATACTCTTCCGCAAGGCAATATGTCTCTAAGAGCCGGGCTTCTCTAAACGCTCTCCCACTGCAAATCCCTCTACATAACGAGGGTTGACGTTTTTTCTTTTCCCTTGCTATAGTAGGTAGGTTCCGCGAGTTTATCCCAGGCTTGTTGTGTGGTGCGGGTTTTTGTGCGCGCGTGTCAGAACGTTTAGTGGTGACATGTGGGCCGATTCGCAGCGAAGCTCTTGAGAAACGCGTTTCCGGACATGAGGTTGTGGTTCGGGAACTTTCCTCGCTGAAACGTACCTGCGGCGCTTTCCGCGCGAATGCGGGAGGATATGCAGGACAAGGCTGACGAAACGGAGTGCCCCCGGAATTTGGCCGGGCGCCACCGTCGGCAGCGCGGGTCTGAACAGGAATCCAGAATCTCTCCGGCGTTAGCTTGCACGGAAGTGAAGTTGCGCGGCGAGAAGTAATGGTCGGCTTCGATCGGCCATGCCTGCAAATGCGCGTCCTGACGAGAAATCAGGGCCGAGAAGGGGCGCGCGCGAGCGTGCGGCTGGGGACAAGGATCGTCTCCCTTTGAAGGAGCGGCCCAAGGAGCAAGAAAGAGTGCCTACATTCAATCAGTTGGTGGCCCAAGGCCGGAAGCGCCCCCGTTACAAGACGGCGAGCCCGGCGCTGCAGGGATGTCCGCAGAAGCGCGGGGTGTGCACGCGCGTGTACACGCAGACGCCGAAGAAGCCGAACTCGGCCCTGCGCAAGGTGGCGCGTGTACGGCTGACGAACGGAATTGAGGTGACGACGTACATTCCCGGCGTTGGCCACAACCTGCAGGAGCACTCGATTGTGCTGATCCGCGGCGGCCGCGTGAAGGATCTGCCGGGTGTGCGGTATCACGTGATTCGCGGCACGCTGGACGCGGTGGGCGTTGCCAATCGCATGCAGGGCCGCTCGAAGTACGGCGCCAAGCGCGCGAAGAAGGGATAAAAGCAGGTTTCAAGGTTTCAATGTTTCAAGGTTTCGCTTGAAACACATGTCCTTGAAACTTTGAAGCCTGGGCGAGTGAGCCCGGAGTGAATCGGATGCCTAGAAAAGGACATGTTGCAAAGCGGACGGTCGCGGCCGATGCCGTGTATGGCTCGGACCTGGTGACGAAGTTCATCAACTCGATGATGTGGCAGGGCAAGCGCTCGACGGCCGAGAACATCTTCTACGAGTCGCTCACCAAGCTGGAGTCGAAGGGCGGCGACGAGGCGCTGAAGCTGTTCAAGAAAGCGGTTGAAAACTGCAAGCCTCTGCTTGAAGTGAAGACGCGACGCGTGGGTGGAGCGAACTACCAGGTGCCGGTTGAGGTGAATGCCGACCGGCGGACGTCGCTCGCGATCCGCTGGATCATTACGTATGCGCGGGCGCGCGGCGAAAAGGGAATGATCGATAAATTGAGCAATGAGTTGCTGGATGCGGCCAACAGCCGCGGTGCCGCCATCAAGAAAAAAGAAGACGTGCATCGCATGGCGGAAGCGAACAAGGCGTTCGCGCATTACCGGTGGTAAAGAGTTTCGGAGCCCAGAAAGAAGAGTTAGAGAGTCGTGCCTAGAACAGTCCCATTAGAGCGCTGCAGGAACATCGGCATCATGGCGCACATCGATGCCGGCAAGACCACTACGACGGAGCGCATCCTGTTTTATACGGGTAGGACGCACCGCATCGGAGAGGTGCATGAAGGCACGGCCACGATGGACTGGATGGAGCAGGAGCAGGAGCGCGGCATCACGATCACGTCTGCGGCGACGACCTGCACCTGGCGCGACATTCGTATTAACATCATCGATACGCCGGGGCACGTGGATTTCACGGCTGAAGTGGAACGCTCGCTGCGCGTGCTCGACGGCGCGGTCGCGGTGTTTGACGCGGTGCACGGGGTGCAGCCGCAGTCGGAAAAAGTTTGGCGCCAGGCAGATAAATACGGCGTCCCGCGCATCTGCTTCATTAACAAGATCGACAAGATGGGTGCTGATTTCGAGCATGCCGTCGATACCATCCGCAAGCGCCTCAGTGCCAAGCCCGTCGCGATTCAGATTCCCATCGGACAAGAAGACAAGTTCCAAGGCGTCGTCGATCTGCTCGGAATGAAGGCCATTGTGTGGAAGGACGACACGATGGGTGCCGAGTACACGACTGAAGAAATTCCGGCCGAACTTAAGAAAAAAGCCGAAGCTTTCCATGCGCAGCTGGTCGAGAGCATCGCTGAGAACGACGACGAGATTCTGCATAAGTTCCTGGAAGGCGAAGAGATCAACGCCGATGAACTGCGCGCTTCGCTGCGCAAGTCGACCATTGAATTGAAAGTGTTCCCGGTGGTCGTCGGCACCGCTTTCAAGAATAAAGGTGTGCAGCCGCTGCTCGATGCAGTGGTGGACTATCTCCCTTCTCCGCTCGATGTGGGCGAAACACACGGAACCAATCCGAACAGTGGACAGGCGATCTCGCGCAAGCCGGACGACAAAGAACCATTTTCAGCGCTGGCGTTCAAGATCATGGCCGATCCATTTGTCGGCCAGCTTACCTTCATTCGCGTGTACTCCGGCCCGTTGAAGACCGGGGACTCCGTGCTGAACGTGCGAACCGGCAAGACCGAGCGCATCGGCCGCCTGATGAAGATGCACGCCAACAAGCGCGAGGAGATCAACGAGATTCTCGCGGGCGACATCTGTGCAGCCGTGGGTTTGAGAAATGTTTCCACCGGCGACACGATCTGCAACGAAGCTCATCCCATCGCGCTCGAATCGATTGAGTTTGCCGCGCCGGTGATTTCGGTTGCGGTCGAGCCGAAGACCAAGGCCGATCAGGAAAAAATGGGCATGGCGCTGGGCAAGCTGGCGCAGGAAGATCCCACCTTCAAGGTTCACACCGATCCCGACAGCGGACAGACGATCATCAGCGGCATGGGCGAGCTCCACCTGGAAATCATCGTCGACCGCATGATGCGCGAGTACAAGGTCGAGGCCAACGTCGGCAAGCCGCAGGTCGCGTATCGCGAGACGATTCGCAAGCACTCGGAAGCTGAGGGCAAATATATCCGGCAAACCGGCGGCCGCGGCCAGTACGGACACGTCAAGATTCGGCTGGAGCCACAGGAAGCGGGCAAGGGTTACGAGTTCGTCAACGAGATCGTTGGCGGCGTCGTGCCGAAGGAGTACATCAAGCCGGTCGATCAGGGCATTCAGGAAGCGCTCGAGGGCGGCGTGCTGGCTGGATATCCGATGGTTGACGTGAAGGCGACGCTCTACGATGGCAGCTATCACGAAGTTGACTCGAACGAAATGGCGTTCAAGATCGCCGGGTCGATGGCGTTCAAGGAAGCCGCGCGCAGGGCGTCTCCGGTGCTGCTGGAGCCCGTGATGGCCGTGGAAGTCGTGACGCCGGAAGATTATGCGGGAACGATCATGGGTGATCTAAGTTCGCGTCGCGGACGGATTGAAGGCATGGAGCACCGGGCCGGTTCGCAGGTCATCAAGGCGATCGTGCCGCTGGCCGAGATGTTTGGCTACGCGACCCACATGCGTTCTTCGACGCAGGGCCGCGCCGAGTACTCGATGCACTTCGCGCGTTATGAGGAGGCTCCGCGGTCGGTGGCGGAGGAAATCATCGCAAAGGTGCAGGGTACGGCGAAGTAGTCTTTGAAAGGGCACGCCTTCAGGCGTGCCGAAGCAGGCAATCATAGACGTGGGGCTTTAGCCCCTGAGGAACGGAAATGGCGAAAGAGAAATTTGAACGCACCAAGCCGCACGTGAACGTGGGGACGATCGGGCACATCGATCA
>JASHPH010000128.1 GCA_030038255.1 Candidatus Sulfotelmatobacter sp.
TGCGACCTCGTTCCGGACGCAATCGCCCTCCACCCTACTCTCGCTCGCTCCCATTTTCATCTTTCGTTGTGAGCCGCAGGATCATGCACGACTATAATCAGCATGTTCGGCTCCTTTCTCCGGGGCCTTAGTTGGTCAGCACCATCAAAGTCTACTCGGGGCTGGGAGCCGACATTGTTATGGAATCATCACGCCCCCCTTATCCGCCAGCGCCTTCATGTCCCGGTCTTCCTTGCTGCGAGGATGCTGGTAAACCGCCCGGCATCCGGTATGAGAGAAAATCACCGGCTTCGTTGAAGCGGCAATCCCTTCCCGCGTGGTTTGCGTGTTGGAATGGCTCAGATCGACCGCAACCCCAAGCTCGTTCATTTTGGCCACCGCTTTGTGGCCAAGATCCGTCAGTCCTTCTGTATCACCATCCAGGCAACCAACCCCGAACGGACTCCGCCGGTTGTAGGTCAATTGCATCACTCGCACGCCCAGATGCCGGAACATCTCAATGCGCTCAAGTTTGTCCTCGAGCATCGATGCCGCTTCAAACGAATAAATGAATCCCAGCTTGTGTTCCTGCTGCGCCCGAACCATATCGCCCGCAACGCGCACCGCCATCAGATCGTTCGGCCACGCCTCGATAAGCTGCTCCAGAGCGCCAATGTCAGCAACCGTCTCTTCGAACTTCCCATTCCCTCCACCCAGCGTGCACTTCACGACCGTCACGCCCGACTCGTGGATATCTTTCAGCAGATCCTTCTGATCCGCCCGCGGCGTCTGTCCCGCCGAAGACAGCGTGTTGCAATCGAGCACAAACGCTTGGCGGTAGAGCTCGGCCGCGGAAGTCGCATCCGCGCGAAGCCATGGTTTGAATCCAGCCAGAGCAAGGGCTCCCCCCGTTGCCTTGGCAAATTCCCGCCGTGTCAGCAAACGAAAACCTCCTGTCACTACGGTGCGAGTTACAGTAAAGAGAAAGTTCCAGTCAGGGTTTGGTCTTCAATCTGCGATCTACAATCTAAAATCTGCAATCGCCCATCTCGCTACTCTCCTCCAATCCGAAACCGCATCCCCGCCCTGAAATTCACCGGTAGCGCCGGATATCCCACCACCTCGTTGTATCTCCGGTCGAGCGCATTCTGCACATTCACATACAAGCTCACCCGCCGATGCACCGCATACCATCCGCCCAGATCCGCCCGCACATATCCTGCCGCATGCGTGATGCCGAAGCCATCAAAATCCGAGTCGGCGCGTTCTCCCACAAAACTGCCCGCCACATTCGCACCCCACCGCGTCTCCGAGTACGAGAGCAACGTCGTCGCCGAATGCTTCGGCCGCCGCAGCAGCGGCTGCCCGGGATCGTAGACCGGATCGTAAGGCGCCGGATTCGTCAGGTACTGCGACGACGTGTACGTGTAAGCTGTATTCAGCAAGAGCCGAGGCGCGAGCCGCGCCCGCAACACCACCTCCGCCCCCTGCGCAAAAGCTTTGTTCACATTCACGTACTCGCCCACACCGGTCGTAGGGTTCACCGTCACATAGTTGATCTGGTCGTGGAACAGGTTATTGAAGTACGTTCCGCTCAGAGCATATTGGCCGCGCACAAAATCCTGCTCAAAGCCCGCCTCGAACGATCGCGTGCGCTCCGGCAAAAGCCCCGGATTCGGTTGCGAATACGGAGGCCCGGCAAACGTCTCTTCCAGGCGCGGCTCCTTGAATCCCGTGGCATAGGCGAATCGCAGCCGCGTGTCCGAAAGCACCTCACCGCCCCGCAAAGCCTGCCAAGTCAAAGCCACGCGCGGCACGCCAGTATTCCCGAACGCACTGTCATGGACAAACCTTCCGCCCGCAATCAGAGACAGCGTCTTCAGAGTCATCTGCTCCTGCAAATACGCGTCGTTATTCAGCCGCTGACCATGTGTCTGGGTTTCGCCCTCGATCACCTGACCCACAAATCCGTTCTCATTCTCGATGCGATACCCAAACGTCGTGTGTGCCCACGTTCTCTCCGAATAATCTTCCTGATACTCGAATCCTCCACGATTGATGCGGTCCACTTCGTCCGAAGGAAAATCGATCGGACCATAAACTGGACTGATGCGAAGCGGGTCGCCCGGATTCTGCTCGTGGTAGCGGTAAAGGTAATCGAATCCGCTGAAGCGATGCTGCCACCCCGAGGGCGCCGCCACCGCGAGTTCCACGCTGCCTAGAATGTTATTCAACTGCGACGAGTCATACGGATTCGGTGGTAGCGGATAAGGCGCGCCGGTCGTCGGAGTGACAATCGGGTCGTATCCATTAAAGCTCCACTCCCCCGGCAGCCCCGTATGGCTATTCGAATGCCGCACTCGCGCCCTCAGCGAAACTGAATCGCTCAGCGCCACACCCACATTTGCACCCTGCAGTGAATCCGAGTACGCGTCGTTAATCCCCGACCCATTTGTATTGAACTGGTCGCCAAACATGTTGTAGTCAAAACGCCCCCTCGCCCCCGCCACCGACGCATGTCCGCTCTCCGTCGCCAGATTCCCCGCATCGGCCGCCAGCGTGAGTTCCGGCACCCGCGTGCTGCCCGTCCGCGTCCACACCTGCATCACGCTGGTCATCGCATCCGACCCGTACAGCGTGCTCTGCGCTCCGCGCACGAACTCCATGCGGTCACCCTGCTCGAGGGACAGCGTGCCGAAGTCAAACGTCCCTCCCGGCTCGTTGATCGTCACACCATCCACGATCACTTTGTTGTAGGTCGATTCTCCGCCGCGCACGAACAGCGATGCCAACCCACCCCGCTGTCCCGCCGTATTCACTACTGCACCCGGGAGAAACCGCACGGCATCATCCGCCGCGATCGGCTGCATCGTGGTCAAACGAGACGAGTTCAGCGTGTCCACATCCGCACCGGCCGCCTCCGCCGCAACCGGTGTGCGCGTCGCGCTCACGACCACGGTTTCCGAGGCCGCCGCAAGACGAAGTGTCACAGTAATTTCCGCCTGCTGCTTGACCTCAACTGTCTCCGCCGCGAAACCCGCTGCCAGAACTTTGATCTGATTACCGCCGGTGCCGCTCAGAGTCGCGACTCCTTCCGCCGACGTTGTTTGCGCAGCAAGAATTCTTCCGCCGCTCCCGAGCCGCGACACTTCAGCGCCAGCAACCGCCGCACCCTGCGGATCCACAACTTTCACTTTGAGATCGGCCGCCGCGGCCGCAGACACAGGAGCCCCAGTCACAAACAAGAAAAGCAGAAACAACGAGAGACGAACGAAGAAAACCCGGCGCATACCATCCTCCTTTGCACGCGAAAGAGGTTGAAGGTGACGGAGCGCGCCGGTCTCCTGGCTTCGCGAGTAAGAATTGTTGACCGAGAACGCCAACCATCCATCTACGCTCGCGGCCTTCCCGGGATCACTCCCAGTGGCCACGAGCCATTTCCTCGCTTACAGTTGCGCGGCAGCGCGGGATTCACACCCGCTTCCCTGTCCTGGCCGAGCGGCTAGGACGCGCGTTCCGTAGAAGCTGTAAAGAACAGAAACTACGACCGAAAAATCTACCGGGATAAGAGCGCCAAAGTCAACTGCTATGGAAATGAACAGCTCCGATCTGAGACGGTGCGTCAAGGACACTAATGTCGGTAAACAGCCTCGGCTGCGAACGGATGTCGAGCCCAGCCGCGAAGCGGCGCTATGCGAAAGCCCGGCACGGCAGTGCCGGGTAGGCTCAAGGATACAAAACGAGTCACGTAGGGACGGCACAAGTTAACCCACGAAACCGCCGGCCCTATCTCCTCCACCTTCCCACCACATACAACACGAGCGACAAAACCACACTGAGCAGAATCGACGTCACGATCGGGACATATACCGTCGTGTTCTTCCCCCGATAAACGATGTCGCCCGGCAATCTCCCCAGCGGCAGGTTCAGCCGGCCCGCAACCGTGAGCACCACTCCCACAATCACCAGCACCGCACCGGCCACGATCAACAATTTGCTGACATCACCCATCATCAGTCCGCGATCCTACAAGGAGGTTCAACCCGCGACTGTCCTCACCAACCCACCGCAATCGTCCACCAGGCCAACCTCCGCGAGGGAACGCCTCCCATGTACCATCGCGTTTGAACATCCACGGAAATTCTGCAAAACTCAACGCTGAAAAAGCGCATTTTACTTCGCCGCAACCAAAACACACCTCAGTCTTCCAGCCACGCAAGGAGGTATTCGCCATGCGCCTCGCCCAGCCCTCTCGCCTTCAAAGTCTAACGCTTTTCGCTATTGCGATTCTGTTTGCCCTCTCGTCGGCCGTCTTCGCCCAGGACGTCCTCACCTACCACAACAACGACGCCCGCACCGGCCTCAATGACAAGGAAACCATTCTCACACTCACCAACGTCAACGAAGCAACTTTCGGCAAGCTGTTCACCGTCACGGTCGACGGCCTCGTCGATGCCGAACCTCTCTATCTTTCCGCCGTCACGATCGCCGGCGTCAGCCACAACGTGCTCATCGTCGTCACCGAGAACGACGCCGTCTATGCCTTCGACGCCGACACCGGCGCGTCGCTCTGGAAAATCACTACCCTGCCCTCCGGCGAAACGCCCTCCGATGATCGCGGTTGCGGCCAGGTCACGCCCGAGATCGGAATCACCTCGACTCCCGTGATCCTCCGGCCAAAGAATTCCGATCCCGTCATCTACACCGTCGCCATGTCCAAAGACAGTTCCGGCAACTACTACCAGCGCCTGCACGCTCTCGACGCCACCAACGGCAGCGAGCTCCACGGCGGCCCCGTCGAAATCACCGCGAAGTATCCCGGCACCGGCGACAA
>JASHPH010000129.1 GCA_030038255.1 Candidatus Sulfotelmatobacter sp.
TATGTATGGTGGCGCCCCCGGGTTCAACAGCGCACCGCTGCAGTAAACCTGCGACGCCTGGCCCTGGGAGTCCGTAGCGTTGTTGAGCGGGCCGAAATACCGGACCCGATACTTCTGAATACCAAATAAAGCGATCGGGAACGACGACGAGAGGAAGTCTTCCGAGAGCGGCAGCTCAAGACCGTAGGAGTAATCGATATTCTCGTTGCCGGAGGCATCCGTCAGTCCACGTGTCTGATACAGGTAGTTCATGACGCTGGGATAGTCGGGCATGCAGGTGGGTTCGGAATTCCAGCCGCCGTGCGACAGATCGAGGTTGTGGCCGAGTTCGTGCATGAGGGTGCCGGCCTGCTCCAAAACGCTCCCCACCTGATCAATCGAGGCAATGTCGGATCGCCACAGTCCCAGAGTGACCATAAGGTCTCCGCCGGGACGGTCGGCCACGCCCGAAATACTGGCCGGCAGCGGAGTGCTCAGAGGCGATGTCGCCGCAATGGCATGAGCGAAGAGCGCGTAGTGGAAACTGTCTTTCCGATTCGTGGCGAACAGCTGCGGCAGACCGATCTGTGTGCAGGATGGACTGCCCGCCGGGGAGTAGATGGCGCAGGGGTAATAGGAATCGCCGTTCTTGATCACATCGAATCCCGTTTTCCATCCAAGTACGGAGTACTGCCCCGCTTCCGGACTGAAGTTGCAGGTGGATGCTGTGCACAGCACCGAAGATTCCTGGATCACGTTGCCGCCCTGGGCATACGCCGCCGGAATGATATAAGGCGAACCCTGTCCCTGATAAGTGCTCGACCCGCCCACATCGAAGTGCATGTTGATTCCGTGCGCCTTGAAAGCGGCGCCCACCATGTTGAGAGCAGCCAGCTGCGGATTGTGAATATGATTCGGATTTGCGAGATTCTGTGACTGCATCCAGTCGATCTGCATGAATATGTCGGGGACGAGTGGGTTCGCGCCCATCTTCGGCAGGTTCAGACATGTCGCCGCGTTCGTTACACACGTGCCGAATGTCGGGGGCACGGGAAGGGTCGATTGCAGGCCGTCGTTTCGGACGCCGGGAGTGAGATTCAGGCCGGATGTCTCCCAGATGTCCAGCAGTCCGTCGCTATCTGTATCCTGAACATTGGTGCTGGCTACGATCGCGGCCCATGTCAGACAGTCCTGCTTGAGATCTACTTCGGTATCGAGAGAAGAAGCGTTCGGGGCGAGATTGAAACTGAAAGTAAAATTATCCCAGTTTGGGCCCTGCGCGCCGATGAACGGATTGTTGGGCGTCCCTCCAGACGGCGTGCCGCCGTTGACCGTCAGCGTTTGCTGGGCGCTGTGATTGCCGGACTGCCCGTTGCCGACGATCTGCGTCATTGTGGCGTTCGAGCCGTTGGACGCCTGATAAAAACCTCCCATCGTCTGATTCAGGCCCAAAGAGGATGTTCCCGTGAATGCGCCATCGTAAAAAATCACGGATCGCAGGGGAGCGATTCGCGGGTTCCCGGGCGTGACCAGCCGATACACGACGACGAGCGTCGCGCCGACGAACTGCGTCGCGGTCGAGCCGCTGGTGAGCTGGATGGTGTGGGTGCCGTTGGCTACGCGAACATCAGCGGTGGTATTGACCGGCAGAAATCTGAGAACATCCGCGCGGTAGACGCGCGCCCAGCCACTGCTCTGTGTGTTCCCGTTGCTTCCGCATGCCGCAACGTTGGTATTGCCCACCTGAACACTCAGGAAAGGATTGGCAGTACCGTCGAACGTGCCGCTGGCGTAGGCCGGCCTGGAAGTGGTTTCGATCGCCTGCCAATACAGAAATGCCGCAATGACGTCCGCGGGTTGCGAGTTCTGTTGATTGCAGGGAACGACGCCTGCGAAAAAACCAGGCCCGCTGGTGCAGGGCACACTATTCAGATTGATCGTGCCGGTTGCCGAACCGTTCTTGCCGGACAGGCTGGCGCCGCTGACTACATAGTCTCCCGTGACGAAATAATTTTTGAAATAGTTCAGCGGGCCCTGGGCCTGCGCGCCTTGCAATGCGAGAAATCCGAGGCACACGACGGCAATTGCTCTGGGAAAAAGGTAAGAAAATGCATGTCGAACATTCATCCGGTAGATCCTTTGCCAGAGCGTCCTCGAACCTACTCCTGGGGGCCGAGCGCAGGGCTGGTTCTGTGGGGTTAAGAACAATTCAGTATGAGGCAAATCCAGAGGAACCGTCAAGAAAACCACGGAAGAAGTGTTCTGATCAGATCCCTCGGGTACCGCCGGTACCGTCCGGCGTCTTTTTTAGTGAACGCGCCGGCGCACATCCGACAGTAGTGGGTCTTCGCCCGCCTGTCCACGGATGGCCAGATACTGTTTGTACGACTCGGCGAAGCCGGCGTCTTTCAGGCCTTCCCGCACCCGCCCCTGATAGTAATAGACCGGCGGGAAGTAGCCGTAAGTAGGCGCTTCATCCAGAAACAAGGCCATTGCTTCCCCGCGGCGTTTGATGCATCGGTCGAATTCGGAGTCGGCCTCGGTAAAAGCGCCGAGGTCCAGGTAAGCAGTCCCCAGATCGAAGCGTCCAATCCAGGTGTCGAGCATGGTGTTTGCCTGAGTGAATGACTTGACCGCGGCACGGCTGTCGCCGCTTTTCATCGCCATCTCACCTTCGATCAGCTTGCCGTAGGTCTGCGGCTCGATCTGGAACTCAGCGGACAGTCCCGAGGCCAGTTCCTTTGCCTTCGCGCTGTCACCGAGGGCGACGTAATTCCGTGCGGCGAGGAATCGGGTCTTTACGGCTTTGCTGAGGTCGAGCGCGTTCTGCAGCGCTGCGAGCGCTGCGCTCTTCTGCCCCCGCTGAACCTGTACGTAGGCCAGCGCGGAAAGCTTGTCGGCGGCGGCGTCCGGATTGTGCGCCGCGGTATCTTCAGCCGCGCCCTTTTCGAGAATCTTCACCGCCTCGTTGTAGCGGCCACTGTAGATTGCGAGATCGGCCAGACCGGCCGTGGCCATCGAAGGCCGGATGGCTTCGAGCTTCTCGTAAGTCGCAGTGCTCTTCGCTGCGTCGCCCTGTCCCAGAGCGGCTAACGCCTGTGCCTCGAATCCGAATGCGAAATTCGGCGCCAGTTGCTGCGTTGTCGCCGCTTCGGCCGCGGCTGTTTTGAAATCGCCCGCATAGTCTGAATACAACGCCACGTTGACGTGATAAGTGGCGCGTTTGGGCAGAATCGCCACTGCCCGCCGCACTTCCTCAATCGCTTTCGGTATGTTGCGCAGGCGCGTGAGGCAGTCGGCGATGTTGTTATAGGCGCCGGTGTCGGACGGATAACGCGACAGAAGCGTGCCGTACTCGTCCACACACTTCTGGTTGTCGTTGTCCAGGTAGTACAGGTAACCGCGCGTGCGGTACCGTTCGCGCTCGGTCATGTGGTCGATATGACTCAGAGCCAGTTTGATGTACTTATCGGCATCCTGCTGCCGCGCGAGGTTGTGCGAGGCGGCGGCCATGCCGAGATAAGCCAGACCGAAATTCATATCGAGGTCCGTCGCCTGCGAAAAATGCATCAGCGCATCCTCAATCCGGCCCGAAGAAAGGTCATCCAGCGCGATCGCGTATTCGTGAACCGCTTCCAGTGATGCTGCCGTCAGCGTCTCCATCGAAAACCGCTGCGTCGATTCCGACGTCACGTCGCCCAGCGCCGTACGGATCTTTGTTCCCAGTTTTGTAACGGCGAACAGGACCTGATCTTTGCTGGTTGCGGTCTCTTCCGCGTTCGCGATGCTTTTGCCCGTAAGCGTCTGAATAGCGCTCACGCCGACCTGGTAATTTGCTCCGTTGCGGTCGATGGACCCCGACACAACCACATTCAGTCCCTGCGCCGAAGCAATCTGCTGCGCCTTTGCCGCATCGAGAGTGCCGGATATGGTCTTCAAACCGAGGTCAGGCATCCTTGTGCGGTCGTACGCGTTGATAAAGGACGCTCCTTCCAGCGCCAGCTTCATCGTGGATTCCAGGGTGCCGCTGAAAACCGCGTCTCCCGTGTGGTTGTTGAAGTCGGCGATCACCACGGTCATGGGCGCCCTGGGAGCCGCCGGTTTTTGCATGAAACGGCTCACTCCGTAACCCGCACCTGCCAGGACCACGACGGCCGCCGCGGAAGCCACGAGCCACTTTCGCGCGCCGGACTTCCGCGCCGTTCCGGCGTCCGCCGCCACGCCGGAGGGA
>JASHPH010000130.1 GCA_030038255.1 Candidatus Sulfotelmatobacter sp.
TGCAATATAAAGAAGGTAACGCCCGGTGGAAAATCGCCTCCCATTGGAACAAACTCAATAGCCAACTTTTTCGTTTCATGGGCACCGATAATGTCGATCGGAATTACTCGAGCTGCTT
Organism: Candidatus Sulfotelmatobacter sp.; assembly: GCA_030038255.1. Taxonomy (GTDB): domain Bacteria; phylum Acidobacteriota; class Terriglobia; order Terriglobales; family Acidobacteriaceae; genus Sulfotelmatobacter. The sequence continues at coordinate 119 of JASHPH010000130.1, forward strand.
GGAGTGTTGTTGAGGTATCTTTCTGAGCGCCATCCGGTAGTCGAAGTAATCTGACATCCGGCGCGAAGTTGAGCCGTAACTGTCCGTCCTTCGCTTGCACGTCAGTTGTATTTAACACAGCCACGTTGATCGTATAACTGCCGTTCCGTCGCTTAATCGCGGTTGCCGAAAAGTCGAAATAGGCCTTTGGCGTGTTAAGGTCAATTCCAGATATACCAATGATTCGCGTAATCTCAGTCATCCTGTACGGATCGCTATTGATTACAGAATAGCCCTGTTGGAGCTTGTGATAGAAATATAGGTCGAAATTACAGTGCGCACCCTCATCGGGGCTATCTATCATGGACCTTACAGTGAAAGCTAGGAGCCGGTCCGCAAAGTCCTTTCCAAATCTCGATCGAACGTCCCACATCGGAGTTGCCCAATAACCGCCCTCTGCTTTCGGTTTGTAGCTCCAAAAGCTCCAGTTGAAGTACTGCCCCGCAACCGATGCAGCCATCATGTCTTGCAAAGTGCTCTTGGAGGCACGCTTCTGAAGAGCCTTAGAAATTACATAATCGGCGTACTGCGCGGTAACCGCCCTTCTGTCAACGAACCATCCTTGAGTAATCGAAATCTGAGAACGGTAGGTCGGCAACTGCTCTACAGCGCGCGTCTGCGCTGACCCTGGACCACTGCTAACGCCAATCGGCGGGTATTCATCGGACACGGGAATCCCAAGGCGCACTAGATACTCCCGGAATGCAGAGATATCTCGCTCTAACTGATTTTGGAGGCGGCTGGTCAGGACTGGAGAGTCTTGAAAAATTAGGTGACGCGCGTCTTAGGTTCGACCCAGCCGGGCGGATCGGGCACATGCTCCTGCGCTGGAGATCCACCAACGTTCAACAATGTTGCGGACACCACTAAAGTTCCACGAGGCTGCGTGCTAGTAACCGGCCGGGTAACCGGCCTACGAGGATCGGTGTAGAAGAAAACGAAAGCTAACACACCCGTGAAGATCAGCAACGTGCATGCGAGTAACTGCCCGTTCTTGGCAGTGTTGTTTTCCCACCAACGATAGAGCCAGTACGATCCCACCAGCCACGATAGACTGACGGCGATGGCCCGGACCACCCCCTCCATGCGCGAGCCAAACAACAGGAGAGCGAGGAATACGATGCCCCAGAAGATGTTGTTGTTGAGAAGATCGTCAAACAGCCGCATTGCGACAGTGTACGCTTATCGGGCAACATCGCCCGTCTCCTATCCTCGAACTCCATGCGAAATAGCCCGTGTGCCATGCCGCCCGCCCGCAACCGCAACAATCCACAGCCACTTATATTTTATGCATAACAATGTACACACAACTCCGTACATCGGAATGTTCCTGAAGGAACACTTTTCGCAAAATGCACTTATGTTCCTGCAGGAACACTTCTATCCCCTTTGTCCTCAACACGGACGTGAACGCGCCGACTGTCTGAGATAATTCTTGGTCATTCTAGTCAAGGGCAAAATCCCCACTTCTCCCCAACCCAGGGAGAAGTGGGGCACCCGTCATATTCGGGGCTTATACAGGGCCAGCGGGCTGGGCGGAGGGGGCGTGAAGGTTCTGTTGCTGGAGAACATCAGCGCGGTCGCGGTCCACGTGTTCCGCGACGCGGGTTACGAGGTCGAGTCGCTCAAGGCGGCGATGGACGAGCGCGAGCTCGTCGCCAGGTTAGAAGAAGACAAGCGGCGCGGGAGCGCGGTCTCCATTCTGGGCGTGCGCTCGAAGACGCGGATCACGCCGGCCGTGATTGAGGCGGCGACTTTCCCATCCTCTCGCACAGAACGCAAGAAGGATGGGGCAACCGGGCGCGCGCCTCAGGATGACAATGCTGCCGAGCTGCGCTCGGCCCGGACGGGTCAGAGACCCGTCCCCACACAGTCCATCTCCACACAAGCAACAACCGGGCTCATTGCCATCGGGGCGTTCTGCATTGGCGTGGACAAGATTGATCGCGCGGCGGCGAGCGAGCGGGGCGTGGCCGTGTTCAACGACCCGCACTCGAACTCGCGCTCGGTGGCGGAGCTGGCCATGGGTGAGATCATTGTGCTGCTGCGCAGAATCTTTCCTGCGTCAACCCAAGTGCACCAGGGCGTGTGGAACAAGTCGGCGGCGGGCGCGCACGAGGTGCGCGGGCTGACGCTGGGCATTGTGGGCTACGGCAAGATCGGCTCGCAGCTATCAGACCTGGCCGAGGCCATGGGCATGCGCGTGGTCTTCTACGACGTGTCGCACGTGCTGGCGCGGGGCAATGCGCGCGCGGTTGGCTTCCGCGAGCTGCTCGCCATGTCGGACGTGGTCACGCTGCATGTGGACGGCAAGCCGCAGAACCAGAATCTGTTTGGCCGGGACGAGTTCGCGGCGATGAAGAACGGCGCGTGCTTCCTGAACCTGAGCCGCGGGTTCGTGGTGGATCATGAGGCGCTGGCGGCGTGCCTGAAGTCAGGCAAGATTGCAGGCGCGGCGGTGGATGTGTTCCCCAAGGAACCGGAGTCGGGCGCGGGATTCGCGAGCGTGCTGCAGGGACTGGAGAACGTGATTCTGACGCCGCACATCGGGGGCAGTACTGAAGAAGCTCAGCAGAATATCGGGCAGTTCGTGTCGGCGAAGCTGGTGGACTATGTGCGCACGGGCAATTCGATGCTCAGCGTCAACCTGCCGCATTGCCATCTGGAGTTTGAGGAGGGGTCGCACCGGCTGATGCATATCCATCACAACGTGCCGGGCATTTTGCGGGCGATCAACGACATTCTGGCGGATCGCGGGATCAACATTGAGCGGCAGGTGCTGGATACGCGCGGCACGCTAGGGTACGCGATTTATGACATCAATCGCGCGTGCGATGAGGAGTTGATGGCGCTGCTGCGAGCGGTGCCGCATACGATTGCGGTGAGGCGAGGGGAGTAAGTTATGTAGCCACGGACGCACTCGTCCGTGGTCCGAGCGGAGCTCGGATGGGTTTGCTGCTTAGCCAGGTGCCTGTGTCGGCCACGCCTTGCTTCGCTGCGGCGGGACGGACGAATGCGTCTGTCCCTACACAAACAGAGGAGATCCTATGCGTGGATTGAAAGATAAACGAGTGTTGATTACCGGCGGGGCGAGCGGGATTGGCGCGGCGACGGCGCGGCGGTTTCTCGAAGAAGGGGCGCGGGTGTGCGTGCTGGATCGTGACGCCGAGGCCTGCGAGCGCATGCGTCAGGAAATGGCCGGCCAGAGCGGCTTTTCGGCCGGCTTCTTTTCGGCGATCATTGCCGACGTGACGGACCTAATGCAGGTGGAGGCGGCGTTTGCGGAGGCGATCCTGCTGATGGGCGGCGAGGGCGTGGACGTGGTGGTGAACAATGCGGGCATCAGCATCCGACACAAGTTCTTGGATATTACGCCGGAGGAGTGGGAGCGGATTCTTGCGGTGAACCTGACGGGCGTGTTCTACGTCGCGCAGACGGCGGCGCGGCACATGTGGGAGCGGGGCTCGGGAGTGATTCTGCAGACGGCGTCGACGAACGGGATTGTCGGACAGCCTTTCTACGCTGATTACAACGCCACCAAGGCGGGTGTGATTGAACTGACGAAGACCATGGCGCTCGAGCTGGCGCCGAAGGTGCGGGTGTGCGCGGTGGCTCCGGGATATGTGCTGACGCCGATGCAGCGGGCTGAATACACCGACGCGATGCTTGAGGAAGTGAACCGCAAGGTTCCGCTGGGGCGGCATGCCACGCCCGAGGAGGTCGCGGGGCTGTTCGCGTATCTGGCCTCGGATGATGCAGCTTATGTGACCGGGCAGGTGATCACGATTGACGGCGGCGAGACCGCGGGCGGCCTGGCGAGTAGATGACGCGAAATTCTCTGCCACGGATTCACGCGGATTTCCACGGATGAAAGCGACGGTATTTCTTGGCGCGGGGCGGATTACGGGTGCGCTGGCGGCGGGACTGCGGCGGGCCGGAGATGAGCGGACAATTATTGCCTACGATCGGCATGCGGAAAAGCTGCGAGTGTTGCGGCGCGAGTCGCGGGTGGGCACGGCGCGCGATTTGAAGTCGGCGGTCGAGCAAGCGGAGATGTTGATCGTTGCCGTGCGGCCGCGGTCGGTGAAGGAAATGCTTGCCGAGGTGGCTGCTTGTGGCGTGGCGCCGCCGAAGTTGTGCATCAGCCTGGCGGCGGGCGTGCCCTTGCGAAATTTGCGGGCATGGTTCGGGCCTCCAGTGCGTTGGGTGCGCGCTATGCCGAGCCCGGTGTGCCGGATTGAAAAAGGTTTGACGCCGCTTTGCTTTGGCCGCCGTGTTTCGAACGCGGATCGAGCGCGGGTGCGCAAGTTTTTCGAACAAGTGGGGCCGGTGCTCGAGTTGCGGGAAGAGCAGATGGATGCGATCACGGCGGCGTTCTCGCCGAGCCACGGATATCATGCACTGGCGAGGCTGGCTGCTGCAGCGCAGCGGGCAGGACTCGATCGCAAGACCGCGTTGATTGCGGCGGCGCACGCGCTCGCGGATGGAATCGAGTATTGGCGCCGGAGCGGGCAGAGCCTGGACGAGTTGTTGCATGAAGCAGCGACGCCGGGAGGGACTGCCGCGGCGACCATGGCGGCGATGGATGAGTCGGGTTATGGGCGCGCTGTGGCGAATGGAATCTGGGCGGGCATTCGGCAGGCGCGGCGGAATGCGTCGTGATTTTTGTGCCGTCCCGATGGGACTCGGTTAATCATTCGCCACACGAATCCGGCACTGCCGTGCCGGGCTTTTACATCCCGCCGCTCCGCGGGTTGGTTTACACTCGCCGCGGGTTCTTTCCGTGCGGAACCGAAAACCGGACCTCAGCGGCTAAAGCCGCACTGATAGCTATGCGGCGGACGGCACGGCTTAAGCCGTGCCGTACCCGGTTATTCTCTCCGGTGCCGCCCAATTCTTCTGCCGTTCGCGCGGTCGTTTCGCGCCCGGTTACCTTTGTCACCATCCGCCGGGCGCGAAGTCTGTCACAATACAAGGTGCGACGCCTCCCCCAAATCTTGAACCATTTTTCCCACGAGCAAGACCTGGCATGGAATTAATAACACCTAAGGCGACGCGGCGCAGCACGCGCATCCGTGTGGAGATTCCGGTCAGCGTGATCAGCCTGGACCGGCAGCGTCCATTTGGCGAAAAGTGCATGGTGCTGATCGTGAGCGCGCAGGGCTGCGGATTTCGCAGCTCCGAGGCGCTCGAGATCGAGACTCCGATCATGTTGAGCGGGCTGCCAGGCGGAGGCAGCGTGACGGCGCGCGTGGCGAATTGCCTGCCGTTGGGCAACGATGGCAAGTATTACCTGATCGGCGCGGCGCTCTACACGCATGGCAATGTGTGGGGAATTGCCGATCCGCCGGAAGACTGGAAGATTGCGGCGCAGAGCACGCCAGCACCGCCGGCCCCGAGCAGTGAAGCAGCGCCAGTTGTTCCGCAGTTAAGGATCAATAAAAAAGCCTGGCCGTACAACCTGTTTACGGAAGGCGCGGAGAGCCATCCGGGGCACAAGTAGTTGGTGCCGTCCACGTGGTGCCGTCCCCTGCGGGACTCGTTCATCGTTCTTCACGCTGACCCGGCACTACTGTGCCGGGCTTTCACATCCCGCCGCCGCGCGGCTGCGTCTCCAGACCACTACCGGCTGTTTTGAAGATGCCTTCCGTACGATACGACCGTCGCCCCTCAGCGGCTGAAGCCACCGTCCAGGGTTGTGCGCGGACGGCACGACTGAAGCCGTGCCCTACCCAAAGCTGTCGCCAGATCCTCATGTGTGCGCGACAGCAGAGCTTCGAATGTAAAGTTAAGTAGAGGACATTAATTTCGGCTCGCCTCCGACGGCGGTGTCGGCGCTTTGGTAACTTCGCTTCGACGAAACTGCCTGCGATACTCTCGGTATGGCTGAACCAGATCAGACGCCGACTGCCGCGACCACTCCTAGCGATTCCAAGGTGATTTCGCGCCCGTTTCGCGTGAAGCTGCGAGGGTCGGTTCTCGTGCTCATGCGCTTGCCGAACAAGCGCGACGTGCGGGCGGCGATCCATCAGTTGTCGGTGACCGGGGGCGTGGTGCATCTGGAAAAGCCGCTGGATGAGAAGCTTCAGGTCGAAATGGTGTTCCACATCGGAGAAGCCACTGTGCGGGAGAAAGCGCAGATGCTGTTTCCCATGTGGGCGACGCAGGGATGGATGCAGCCCTTCCGCTTCGTGGAAATGTCGGACGAGAGCCGCACCAGTCTGGACGCAAGCTTGAAGTCGTATCTTGGAGATGCGGCGCAGAGCGCATCTTCAGGCGCGTAGAGCGCGGCATTCCTCACACCCTTAGTTCGGCAAGGTACCGTCCCTACGGGACTCGGTCCCCATTTCTCTGCACTTACCCGCCACTGCCGTGCCGGGCTTTCACATCGCGCCGCTGCGCGGCTGCGGCACCATCTGGTCCGGTAAAACCCATGCGGCGAAAACGAGCCACACTGGCCGCGTGGTTACTCTCGTTACCGTTTGCTTCCGTGAGTGCTCCGCTATGATCAGATTGGAATGCTCTCATGAAACGACTGAACTTCCTGGTTTCGCTGACGAACAACGACAACGATTACCAACAGGAGCAGGCGGCTGCGGCGGAAAGAGCCGGGCGGCGGCTGGCTGTGGACGTGACCATCGTTC
>JASHPH010000131.1 GCA_030038255.1 Candidatus Sulfotelmatobacter sp.
TCGGCGCCGTTACGCATTGCCTTGGTGCCCGATGCCAGCCAGGTACGCAAAGTTCTGAGTGGCGGAGCACACTTCGTGCTCTACAAGCCCGTTTCGGAGGAGGCGGCCAAGGCGGGGCTCCGAGCTGCCGCCGCTCTCTTGAACCGCGAGCGCCGGCGGTCTATGCGGGTTCCGGTGCAGGCTCCCGTCGAGATTACGCTACCCGAGGGCCGCAAAGTGGAAGGCATTCTTCTTGACCTCTCGGCCACTGGTCTGGATGTGCTTACTTCCGAATCTCAGGTAGCGGGTTCCCTCCTGGCTGTTCATTTTCAACTCCCCGATGGCGCTCTGGAGATAGAAGCGCGCGGGCAGGTGGCATGGGCAAATCCGAACGGACAGACCGGAGTCCAGATGCTCGATCTGCCCAAAGAAGTCTCCGAAAAACTGGACGCCTGGCTGAAGTCTGCGGCTGCCGCCTTGGGAGCCAGCACAAACGAGATTGTGCCTCATTGCAAGCTTACCGACTTGAGCCTGGGCGGATGCTACGTAGAAACGGATGCCCCTTTCCCCGAGCGTGCGCTGGTGGATTTCTGCCTCAAGACGGGAGACCTCGAGGTTCATATCGAAGGCATGGTTCGAGTGGCTCATCCGGGCAAAGGGATGGGAGTCGAGTTCCCTTCCTGCACTGAGGAGCAGCGCGCGCAGGTGACTAATCTGATCAACGTCCTGCGCAGCAGTCCCGACACTAAGCCCGAACTCCTGGTTTCTCCACGCGCCTTGGTCGCTGATTTGAGCCAGTTCGAACCCTCTGGTGACGCTTCACAAGCCACTGACGAGTGGGAAGATCCCCTGCTTGAACTTCTGCGTCGCGGGGCTTCTCTCCAGGAAGACGAGTTTATGGCGGAGCTCTGCCATCAGCGTAATCCGCAAGAAACCGCGTCTGTCTGACCACTTCTCTGAGTGATCACCTCAGAATTTTCTACCAGCGTATCCTCCGCCACCGAGCAAATCCCCCGAAAGAAAAGCCTCCCGCGGGCAGGTCATGCAGCGGGACTTGATGAGGGATTTTCGTGCGGGCGCAGCAGGCGAAAGCAGAGGCAGGTGCGAGAGGCTTGGCAGGTGAGCGACTGCTGAGAATCGAAGAACCCGGCCCCGTCTCTGGCGCGGGCCCTTCAATTCTCTTTGGTCTGTTCCACCCCTATGCGCAGCACCGTACTGCGTCTCCGTTGCGCTCTGATGTACGCAATATTAAATGTGGATTAAATGTAGACTGGGAAAGGCTTCCGCTTGCGAGAATCGAATTCTGCTTGTCCGAAGGAACGAGCCTGAAAGAAACCACGTTGGCCGCGGATCCACCTGACGCACGAGCGCGCCCGGCATCGCTGAGGTGGGCATTGCCAGCGGTTGGTGTTGCCGCATTTGCTGTGGAAATTCCTTTCTTTTTTTGGGGCCTACCCTCCGGGCACGATCTTGAATTCCATCTCTACTCCTGGCTCGAGGTTCTGACGCAATGGAGAGAGGGTATCTTCCTCCCGCGATGGGCGTCACTTGCGCACTTCGGCTATGGCGAACCGCGTTTTCTGTTCTATCCTCCTGCTTCGTGGATGCTGGGTGGGGTGCTGAGCGCAATTTTTCCCTGGACCATCGTGGCCGGTGTCTACATCTGGCTTGCGCTGACGCTCGCCGGAATGTCGATGTTCGTGCTCGCGCGGCGGTGGCTTGACCGGCGCGACGCCATCTTTGCCGCCGTGTTCTTCGCGGTGAACCCCTACCATCTCGTGATTGTCTACTGGCGCAGCTCCTTTGCTGAGTTGCTGGCAAGTTGCCTGCTGCCGATGCTGCTGTTGCTAACCGTCAGGCTGGCAGAAGGAGAGCACCGGGCGGCCGTCCCTCTTTCGCTCGTACTGGCGGCGGCGTGGCTCACCAATATTCCTGCGGCGTTGATGGTCCACTATTCTCTGGCTCTATTGCTCCTGGTGTTTGCCTGGCAGCGGCGATCGCTGCGCATTCTGTGGGCGGGAGCCGCCGCGATCGTGCTCGGCGCGTGCCTTTCCAGCTTGTACCTGCTGCCAGCGATGTACGAACAAAAGTGGATCAACGTCGCCCAGGCCGTGTCCGAGGGATTGCGTCCGCAAGATAATTTTCTTTTCATTCACACCACCGACCCCGATCATGACCGGTTCAACCGCATCACCTCCTGGGTTGCGATGCTGGAGATCGCAGCTACGTTTGCGGCAGCCTGGGCCGCGCGCAGGTGGCGCCAGGCGAATCGCACGTTGTGGAATGCGCTTCTCGTGTGGGCATTGGTATGCAGCGCGCTCATGTTTCCGGCGACAGCGCTGCTCTGGCGATGGCTTCCGAAGCTGGCATTCTTGCAATTTCCCTGGCGATGGCTGCTGTGCCTGAGCATGATCCTGTCGATTCTTGTGGCCCTCGGCGTGCGGCGTTGGTGGATGCGCGTCGCAGTCTACGCCGTCTCGGTTCTCGTGATCGCAACCGCATGGCGTGGCATTCAGCCACCGTGGTGGGACAACGCTGCAGATCTGCGCGAAATGCAGGACAACATGAGCGACAACATAGGTTACGAGGGCGTGGATGAGTACACGCCCATCGGGGCAGATCCATCCGCGATTGACAAAGATGCGCCGCTCGTCTCGGTTGAGGGACCGGCACAAGGGAAAATTCAAATATCGAGGTGGGGCGCGGAATCGAAGGCGTTCACGGCAGAGATGTCCGCCGCCGATGAACTTGCATTGCGGTTATTTCGGTATCCTGCGTGGAGGGTTGAGATCAATGGCCGCGTGGTCCAGGCTAAACCGCGACCGGAGACGTGCCAGATGCTGCTTCCGGTCGAAGCTGGTACGAACCGCGTGCAAGTGAATTTTGTACGTACATGGGATCGCAAGCTCAGCGGATGGATAACGGCGTTGACGGTCTGGCTGCTGGTTCTCTGGATTGTGTTGGTGCGAAATCGCGAGACTCAAACGGCATGAGTGCTGGGTTTGCAAATCCCTCGGTGCCTCCCTGCGAGCGGGCTGGAACGTGATGCGACGAATTCTGATTGCCACTTCGAATCCAGGCAAGCTGCGCGATTTCGCGGGGGCTGCCAAGAGCCACGGCATCCGGATCGCGGGCATCCCGAATTTCTCTTCCCTTCCAGCAGTGGTCGAGGATGGCCTCACGTTCGAGGAAAATGCCCGCAAGAAGGCGGAGGAATATAGCCGTCACGTTCCCGGACAGATTGTCGTGGCCGACGACTCGGGCCTGGAAGTCGACGCGCTGAACGGGGCTCCGGGCGTGCATTCGGCGCGCTATGCAGCTCCCGATCTTGACGGCAAACAGCCGCACGCTGCCGAAGCGAACACCGATGACGACGCCAACAACGCTCGGTTGTTGCGGGAATTGAAGAACGTTTCGGCGGACAAACGCACGGGGCGTTTTGTATGCGTGCTGGCGGCGGCGCGGGACGGCAAGACGCTCGCCACATTTCGCGGCACGGCGGAGGGGATCATTCTCGAAGCTCCGCGCGGGACGAACGGATTCGGCTACGATCCCCTATTTTATTTTCCGCAAATCGGCAAGACGTTCGCCGAGCTTACCGCAGAAGAGAAAGCAAAATACAGCCATCGCGGCGCCGCGTTCCGTAAATTCCTGGAGTGGTGCGATCAGACCATGCCGGGCTGAGTGATCTCACATCTAAGAAACACGTGCGCAAGGTATCCAGTCAGCGAGATTTGCCGCGCAGTGTCTTCAAGACCGCTTCCCCTTCAGGGACGATCTCGCGATAGCCAAGTTCCCTACGAATTCGGCCGGTGTTATAGGCAATGTTCTGGGCGAAATTCAAATTGCTTTCTAAATCAGGCTCCATCACAGACTGAGGCATCCACGCGAGTCGTTCCGCTACGGTTGGTGTGTATTCCTCGCCTACGTTGTAAACACGATTCTCCGTAACCCTGCACGTGGCGGCCAATTCAACAGCCGCGGCAACGTTCTCCACATACCCGTGCGTCCACCGCCAGTTGGGATGATGCGGATACCGATATACCGTGCCGAGGTCCTCGTTGCTTCCGGGGCCGTACACTTTCGGGAGCCGCAAGACAATCGAAAGTAGAGCCTTGCTCTCCAGCACCGCTCATTCCGCGAGAATCTTCTCGTACCTATATTCAAGGGCCGCCGGCGAGTCTGCTTTGTGACGATATGGAAACAACATGGTCCTGAGCGGCGACTCCTCCGTCAGCAGGCCTTCCTCGATCGGCCCAGGCTCGATTCCGATGAAGCACCCATATGCTCGGTACACATCGCCGCTGCTAAGCATCACGAGATGACCGGTCTTGCCGGCAAAGGCCTGGACCCACGCCCGGGCGTCATTCCCTCCCATCGCGACTGTGTGTACGACGACATCCGGCTCGAATTCGAACAGCTCTTTGGAAAATTGCTGAATGGGCATCATCGAGAGCGGATCAAGAATTTCGTGTACCTGCACCGGTAGCTCTGCCGTAGTCCGTCCACGGTGGAAGATGGCGACCGCGTGGCCGGCGCTCTCGATTCGCTGCACGATGTGCCTCCCGATGAAACCCGTACCGCCGATGACCAGAATCCGCATAGCAGATGGGACTACTTGCCTTGACTTCACTTCGACCGCAGCCAGATAATGTCAGGTTATTTTCTCATTGCCGGATTTATAAGGAGCTTTCGTGGCATCTGCAGCCAGTTCTACTGCTCCGGGGGTAAGACAGAATGTCATCAGGCAGGGGGTGGCGCCCTTGCGCGCTGGTCGGGGAATTTCCTTCGTCTTACGCCGTTTGCACTCGCTCACTGGAATCATTCCCGTTGGCGCGTTTCTGTTCGAGCACCTCCTGATCTCGAACTCGACCGCGATCAGCGGTCCCGCCGCCTATGCGCGTCAGGTCAGTTTTCTGGCGAATCTGCCGCTGGTCTTCTTCCTTGAGCTGTTCGGGATCTGGATTCCGATCGCGTACCACGCGCTCTACGGCTTCTACATCTGGTATCGCGGCGACGGGAATGTGGGCGAGTATCCGTGGAGCGGCAACTGGATGTATACGGCACAGCGCTGGACCGGCACCATCGCGTTCGTTTACATCCTGTGGCACACGTGGACGATGCGCTTCACCGGCACCGATCTGCACGACAACCCGATGGCCTCGTTCGGCAAGGTGCAGGCCGAGGTGCAGCATCCGCTGTTGCTGGTGTTCTACGTCGTCGGCTTAATCGCCGCGTCATGGCACTTCGCGTACGGAATCTGGCTGTTCGCGGCGAAGTGGGGCATCGTCTCCGGCGACAAGGCTCAGAAAGGTTTGCTGCGGCTGTGCGTGGCGTTTTTCCTCCTGCTCAGCGTGGTTGGGCTGGTGAGTCTGTACACCTTCGAGGCTCGCTTCCCGGAAGCGCCCAGCGCAGGCTCGACCATCGTGGATACGGGCGGCTCAGCCAATCTCGGGAGGTCGCAATAATGGCGAATCCCAGAATTATTGTCGTCGGCGGCGGGCTGGCTGGCTTGGCCGCAGTGATCAAGATCGCCGAAATGGGCGGGGAGGTAGACCTGTTCTCCATCGTTCCCGTGAAGCGGTCGCACTCGGTGTGCGCGCAGGGCGGCATCAACGCGGCGAAGAACCTCAAGGGTGAAGGCGACTCGACGTGGAAGCATTTCGACGACACGATCTATGGCGGAGACTTTCTGGCCAATCAGCCTCCCGTCAAGGACATGTGCGACGCGGCGCCGGGAATCATCGATCTGCTCGACCGCATGGGCGTTCCCTTCAACCGAACGCCGGAAGGTTTGCTCGATTTCCGCCGCTTCGGCGGCACGCTTTACAACCGCACGGCGTTTGCCGGTGCTACCACGGGCCAGCAGTTGCTTTACGCGCTTGACGAACAGGTCCGGCGTTACGAATCCGAAGGCAAGGTCAAGAAATACGAGCACTGGGAATTCTTGTCGGCGGTGCTCGACGGCAAAAAAGTTTGCCGTGGGATCTGCGCCATGGACCTGCGCACAATGGAAGTGCGCACCTTCCCTGCCGACGCCATCATCATCGCCACCGGCGGCATCGGCGCGATTTTCGGCAAGTCGACGAATTCGGTCGTATGCACGGGCTCGGCCCAGTCTGCGCTGTATCAGCAGGGATGCTATTACGCCAACGGCGAGTTCATTCAGGTTCACCCCACGTCGATTCCCGGCGAAGACAAGCTGCGTCTCATGTCGGAGTCGGCGCGAGGCGAGGGTGGCCGCGTCTGGGTGCCGAAGACTCCGGGCGACAAGCGCGATCCGAAATCCATTCCCCAGAGTGAGCGATGGTATTTCTTGGAAGAGTGGTATCCGAAGTACGGCAATCTTGTGCCGCGCGATGTGGCGACGCGCGCCATCTTCAAGGTCGTCTACGAATACAACCTCGGCATCGACGGCAAGCCGATGGTCTATCTCGATCTGACCCACATTGATCGCAAGATTCTCGACCGCAAGCTGGAAGGGATTCTCGAAATTTACGAAAAGTTCGTCGGCGACGATCCGCGCGACACGCCCATGAAGATTTTCCCCGGCATGCATTACACGATGGGCGGTCTGTGGATCGACTACCAGCAGGCCACGAACATCCCCGGCATTTATGCCGCCGGCGAGTGCGAGTATCAGTATCACGGAGCGAACCGGCTGGGCGCGAACTCGCTGGTGTCGTGCATCTGGGGAGGATTCGTCGCCGGCCCCAACGCCTTGAATTACGCGCGCGGGCTGCAGGCGTCTTCCGACGGAAATGGCGCGTTCGAGGCCGAGAAAAAGAAGCAGGAAGAGAACAATGCCCTGCTGATGAAGAACGACGGCAGCGAAAATCCGGTGAAGCTGTGGCGCGAGTTGGGCGATGTGATGACCAAGGATTGCACGGTCATCCGCTACAACAAAAATTTGCAGCAAACCGACGCCAAGCTGGTGGAGTTCCTCGAGCGCTATCGCAAGATCAACCTGAGCGACCGCACCATGTGGGCGAATACGACGGTCGTCTTCGCGCGGCAGCTTTACAACATGCTGCAGCTGGCCCGGGTGATCGTGCAGGGAGCTGCCATGCGCGATGAATCGCGCGGGGCGCACTATAAGCCGGACTTCCCCGACCGCGACGACAAGAACTGGATGAAAACGACGAAAGCGTACTTCGCCCCCGACGCGGATGAGCCGAAGTTTGAATTCGAGCCGGTGGATGCATCGCTGATTCCGCCACGGCCGAGGAAGTATTGAGCGCCGATTCGCTATGACGCCACGTCAGCACAAATTGCTCGGAGCAATCGAAGCGTGCGCGTTTCTCGCTCTTTACATTTGGGTACGCTGGTACAGCGGTTTTTGGCGATATGCCTGGGTTGGGGTATGCCTCGGTGCCGTCGTGGGGTTGATGGGGCTGCAGGGCATAGCTTCGCAGCACGCCCTCGCTGTGGGTCACGATATTCCGAGGCGCGTCTATGTGATTTGCGCGATCGTTTTCTTTTTCTCCGGCGTCGAAATGTTGAAGCATTTCTTCACTACTCCGACAGCTGACAATGGATTTTTCGGGTTATTGATCCTGGCCCTCTCCCTGCAGCAGGCAGTCATTGCGATACGGCTATTCAGGCCCGGGCATCGAGGCGGTGTAGTCGCTCACGCAAATCAAATTAATCATGGCAAACACTAAATCCGTCATCTTAAGAATCAAGCGTCAACTCACTCCCAACGGGCCGTCTCATTGGGAGGAATTTTCCGTTCCCTACCGGCCGAACATGAACGTCATCTCGGCGCTCATGGATATCGCCGCGGACCCGGTCACGCGCGACGGCAAGGCGACCACGCCCATCACCTACGACTCGAATTGCCTCGAAGAAGTCTGCGGGTCGTGCGCCATGCTGATCAATGGGCGCGCGCGAATGGCCTGCTCCGCGCTCATCGATCAGCTCGAGCAGCCGATTCGCCTCGAGCCGTTTTCGAAATTTCCGGTCGTGCGCGATCTTGCCACCGACCGCAGCGTGATCTTCGAAAATCTCAAAGCCGTAAAGGCATGGGTTCCCGTCGACGGCACGTACGATCTGGGCTCCGGTCCGCGCATGTCGGCCGAAGATCAGGAAGCTGCCTATCCGCTGTCGCGCTGCATCTCCTGCACCTGCTGCATGGAGGCATGCCCGCAATTCAACGAAGACACCGGCTTTGTCGGCGCCGCAACTATCTCGCAGGTGCGTCTGTTCAACACGCATCCTACGGGCAAGGCGCTGAAGCGCGAGCGGCTGGCGGCGCTGATGGGCGACGGCGGCATCCAGGAATGCGGCTACGCGCAGAACTGCGTCGAAGTTTGCCCGAAGGACATTCCTTTAACGAAGTCCATCTCCGAGGTCGGCGGCCAGGTCATGAAGCAGGCTCTGCTGGACCTCGTTCGACGTTAAATCAGGTTCGGCGTTAACTGCGGTTCGGCGCTGATCCACGTTCGATGTGAACCAAATTCCGCGCTGACAGACGCTCGGCGCGAATTGTCACCGCTTTTTGTCAGAGTGCGCCAAAGCGCCACATTGAGCTCGTCTAGTTCATTATTGATTTACCGCAATCACCACATCTATAAGGAGATTATGCAACCGTCCACAGCGTCTAAAATGGCCCGTCACTTGCGAACAATGAAGGTTGTGGCGCACTTTTCTCTGGAAGAGTAACCACAGTAACCATGCAGCGGCACCGCCGGGACATGGGTACTCCTGTAACGGACGGCACGTTGCATTCGGTTGGACGGCTTGACAGCATGACTTAGAATAACCGCTGCTCGCGCGGAAGAGTGCGCGAGAGCGCCGGACCACTTCGTGAGACGATTCGTTCCACAACAACTCGTCGCCGTTTGCGTGCTGGCCGCGCTCGTGTCCACGCTATGCGGTTCGGCGTTCGCGGTGCGTCCGGTGACCACGCGGACCAGCCATCGCCGGCATTTCCGCTGGCTGCGCTGGCATCCCATGTTTCGGCCGTCGCACGAATCGCTGCTGATTCAGAACGCCGAGATCGATCGCCTCGACTTGCCGCGCATTCAGGATGAAACGGAACTGGAAGCGTTAAAAGCCGATGGTTCCCTTTTGCCGATCATCCCGAGCGAGGCTCTGCGCATTGAACCGTCCCTCGATCCTTCGCGGCGCTATTGTCGTCCGTGGACACGCGACTTTGTGGACGATCTGAGCCAGGCCTACTACAACCGCTTTCACCAGCAGATTCAGTTGAATTCGGCGGTGCGCACCGTCAAGGTTCAGCGCAAACTGCGTCGCCGCAATCGCAACGCCGCGCCGGCCGAAGGCGATACGGCTTCGTCGCATCTGGCCGGTGTGACTGTCGACCTGCAGCGCCGCGGCATGACCCGCGAGCAGATCCAGTGGATGGAACACTATCTCTTCTACATGAAGGCGCTCGGGCTGGTTGAGCCTGAGGAAGAGCGCCGCCACTGGTGCTTCCACATTATGGTCAGCGGCCACTACTCCGAGTGGCGCGACTCGCAGACTATCGTCCCGCTTGAGCGTCCCGACGACGCACCGCCAACACAGGTGGCGATGGGCAGCGGCGGCAAGTAATTGCGCCAATAGCGGTACACTTCCCTTACGACTCCAATGATCGTCTTGATGGCCGGCCTTCCCGGCACTGGCAAGACCACGCTCGCCCGCGAGCTTGCCGCCCGCACCTCGGGTCGAGTCTTGAGCAAGGACGAGATTCGCCACTCGATCTTCGCGCCAGCTGAAATCGAGTATTCGTCCCGGCAGGATGACTTGTGCCTGCAGCTGATGCTGGAGACTGCCGGATATTTCCTGTCGCGCAATCCAGATCGCGTGATCTTTCTTGATGGCCGGCCGTTTTCGCACCGCTACCAGATCGAAAATGTGCTCACAGCAGCGGATCGCCTGCAGCAGCCGTGGAGAATCCTAGAATGCGTGTGCTCCGAGAAGACTGCTCAGCGTCGACTGACCGCAGATGCTGCCAGCGGCGCGCATCCTGCGGGGAATCGGGGATATCAGCTCTACCTCGAAGTGAAGGCGCGGTTTGAAACCATTTTGCACCCGAAAACCGTTATCGACACCGACCAGCCGCTGACCGCGTGCGTCGCGCAGGGATTGGCGGCGCTCGGCTGACGTCGGTTTGTTCGTTTCCGCTTCGTGCCTATACAATCGGGAACTTGCCTGTCATCCTTGGACACAAACATGACTAGCCGGTTTTCCTTCGCACGCTTGTGTTGTTCCGCTCTCTGCTGTCTCGTCACCGCGCAGTCTCCAGCGCAGTCTGCGAATTCCGACATCACGGTCAGCGCACAGGCGCGGGCCATTCACGACTCGGCAATCGTCGTCGACACCCACGCCGACACGCCACAGCGTTTTCTGGACGAAGGCTTCGACATAAGCTCCAGCGACCCGAAAGACGTCGGCCACATCAGCCTCGACAAGGCGCGGCGCGGAAACCTAGGCGCGGAATTTTTCTCGATCTGGGTTGAGCCAGACTCGAATCAGGGCCACTTCGCGCGCCACACCTTCGATCTGATCGATTCCGTTTACGAGCAGGCAGCACAGCATCCCGACTGCATGATGATGGCGTTCTCCGTGGCCGATATCGAGCGCGCGCACCGCGAGCACAAACTGGCGGCGTTGATGGGAATTGAAGGGGGGCATTCGATCGAAAACGACATGCACCTGCTGCGCGACTACTACCGCCTGGGCGTGCGTTACATGACTCTAACTTGGTCGAACACGAATGAGTGGGGCGACTCTTCGGGTGATATCGACGACCCCAAGGTGCAGCATCACAACGGCCTGACGGACTTCGGCAAGCAGGTAGTTCTGGAAATGAACCGGCTGGGCATGATGGTCGACATTTCGCACGTTGCCGACAAAACGTTCTGGGACACGATCGCCACGACGAAAGCGCCGGTGATCGCGTCGCACTCTTCGGCGCGGGCGCTGGTGGATGCTCCGCGCAATATGACGGACGATATGCTGCGCGCTGTGGCCAAGAACGGCGGCGTGGTGCAAGTGAACTTCTTCAGCGGCTTCGACGATGAGAATTACCGCAAGGCCATGCAGGCGCAGCAGAAAGAACAGTCCGCCGCGGTTCAGCAATATCTCGACGGGCTGCGAGCTGAGGGTAAGACGGTGACTTATGTGGATGCGGAGCGCATTCAGCGGGAGTGGATGGCGAAGATTCCACGTCCGCCGTTCAAGGTGTTGATTGATCACATCGACCACATCGCGAAAGTGGCTGGCGTGGACCATGTGGGCCTGGGATCTGATTTTGACGGCGTGAGCGGCGCCACGCCGCAGGGGATGGACTCGGCGGCCGATCTGCCGAAGATTACGCAAGGTTTGCTCGACCGCGGATACAGCGCGGACGACATCAAGAAGATTCTGGGCGGCAATCTGCTGCGGGTGTTTGGCGAGGTCGAGCGGGTCAGTAAAGAGATGCAACACTCGGCACAATGACGTCGTGAGCATTCCGCACTCAGCAATCGGCATTCAGCCCGGAGCGCGACCGATAGCTGCAAACAGCGGAAATGAACCGAACTGACTGAATGCTGACTGCTGAGTGCTGAATGCTCGGGCTAGAAAAACGCTCATGAGATCAATGGGTTCCCTGTCGTACAATGCAACGTTGCTACAAATAGTCCGATGATTTCAGTTTGATTCGGGGGGTATCCATGCGCAAAATATCTGCGATCCTATTCTTGATATGCGCCACGGCATTCTCTGCGTCGGCGCAGTCGAGCACGCAAACGCCAGCAAAACCCAGCACACCACCCAAGCCGGCTCCTCCCGCACAGCCGACAGCCATCATTGACACCACGGCGGGCAAGATGACGTGCACTTTATTTCCCGACAAGGCGCCGATTGGCGTAGAAAACTTTATCGGGCTGGCCACCGGCACGCGCGACTGGAAGAACCCGGTCAGCGGCGCGACCAAGCACGGCGTGCCGCTTTACGACGGCACGATTTTTCACCGCGTGATTCCCAATTTCATGATTCAAGGTGGCGACCCGGCGGGCAACGGCTCAGGCGACCCTGGGTACAAGTTCAAGAACGAGGTGTCCAGCGACCTCCTTTTCGATCGTCCGGGACGCCTTGCCTACGCGAACTCTGGCCCGGATACGAACGGCTCGCAGTTCTTTATCACCGAGGTTGCGACGCCGCACCTGAACGGGCACTACACGATTTTCGGGCAATGCGACGACGCGACCGTGGAACTGGTGAAGCAAATCGCGCGCATGGCGACCGATCCGCAGAATGACCGTCCGTTTCGCCCGGTGAAGATCAACCACATCACGATCATCAAGGGCGGATCGGCAAAGCCTGCGGGCACCGCAGTGAAAAAGCCGACGGCGACAACGCCGAAGCCGACGGCGAGCGCGAACTAGCCGCTTAGACGTGCGAGCCGGGCTTCGCCCGGCCGGACAGCCGAGGGCGGCTGTCCCTACACAAAGACTTATCAGACTACCAGCGAAAGGAATTTATGACTCGCCAACCCGGACTGTACGCCACCTTTGAAACCAGCGAAGGAACGATTGTCTGCCGCCTGTTTGAGAAAGACGCGCCGAAGACGGTCGCCAATTTCGTCGAACTGGCCGAGGGCAAGCGCGAATGGACGCATCCTTCGACGCGCAAGAAATCGAAAGATCGGCTGTACGATGGCACCATTTTTCACCGCGTGATTCCCGACTTTATGATTCAAGGCGGAGACCCGCAGGGCACCGGCATGGGCGGCCCGGGATATCAGTTCGAAGACGAGACCAAAGGCTCGCCCCACAAATTCGACAAGCCCGGCAAACTCGCCATGGCCAACGCCGGTCCGAACACGAACGGTTCGCAGTTCTTCATCACCGTCGCGCCGACGACGTGGCTGACGGGCAAGCACACCATCTTCGGCGAGGTGGTCGAAGGTCAGGATGTGGTGGATAAGATCACGCGCGTCCCGCGCGGGCGCAATGATCGCCCGAACAAGGACGTGGTGCTGAGGAAAGTGACGGTAGAAACGGTTTAAGCACGTCAGATTGACAACCATTTACCTCAGCGAAGGTTGCTCGCGCCCCGGAGCAGATACAATCCTACGCATGTTCGCCGGAGTCTGGGCTGCGTCCGCCGATTTTCTGAAGTTACTGTTGCTCGTCGTCGTTGGCGGAGGCCTGCTTTCTCTGGGCAGGTGGAGCTCGCGGTTGGGCGCAGCTCGTAACGAGAGTCCTCCTGCCGACAGCCCCACGCCCGATGCGGAAGAATTGAACGCGGGTGGAGAATTACGTTCGGACGTGTGGCCGCCATCGGCCGAGGAAGTTGCTGCCTCCCTGCCTTTTGATCCTTCGCTCGGTAAGATTCGCATCCAGAAGTTCTTCTTCAACAAAACGGACCCGATTCCTGGACCCGACGATCCGGATGTTTTCGCTGACGAGTTGCACATCCAACTCTACGATCCGGACAATGGACACTCCTGGTGGCAGTCGTATTTTGTAGCAACGCCGCAAGGCCTGGCTCAGATTTTGCGCGAGAAATCATGGAAGTACCTGCATGCCCCGGATATTCTCGTTTTTCCGCGCTATGACCTCGAGGAGATCCGGCGGGCGGCCGTGAGCCGCATCATGGCCGATCACGAGTTCTTCAAGGACAGGGCGCAGCCTGAAGAAGAGTCGTTGTAACAAGAAATCCCGCCTGAAGAGGCGGGACAAAATAGATTCTGGTTCTCACCTACACCCCGATCACGCCGCACAACTCCTTCACCGCGGCGGCGCTCTTGTCGAGCCCGGCTTTTTCTTCGGGCGTCAGCTTGATCTCGATGATCTGCTCCAGACCTTTTGCTCCCAGCTTGCATGGCACGCCTACGTAGAGGCCGTTGATGCCGTACTCGCCCTGCAGATAGGCGGCGCAGGGCAGGATCTTCTTTTTGTCTTTGAGGATCGCCTCGACCATCTCGGTGGTTGCAGCCGATGGGGCGTAGTAGGCCGACCCGGTCTTCAAATACTTCACGATTTCGGCGCCGCCGTCGCGAGTGCGCTGCACGAGTGCATCGAGCTTTGACTTCTCGATCAGCTCCGTGATCGGAATTCCTGCGACCGTGGAATACCGCGGCAGCGGAACCATGGTGTCGCCGTGGCCGCCGAGAACGAATGCGGTCACGTTCTCCACGCTGACGTCGAGTTCGTCGGCAATGAAGGCGCGGAAGCGGGCGGAATCGAGCACTCCCGCCATGCCGATGACGCGCTCGCGCGAGAATCCGCTGAGCTTATAGGCGGTCTGCGCCATGGCATCGAGCGGGTTCGAGACGATGATCAGGATGCAGTTCGGCGAATACTTCACCACCTCGCCCACCACCGACTTCATGATGTTGTAGTTGGTGTTGAGCAGGTCGTCGCGGCTCATGCCGGGTTTGCGCGGAATGCCGGCGGTGATTACGACGATGTCGGAGCCCGCGGTGTCTTTGTAATCGTTGGTGCCGCTGACGTAAGAGTCGCGTTTCTCGATCGGCATGGTCTCGAGCAGGTCGAGCCCCTTGCCCTGCGGAACGCCTTCGATGATGTCGATGAGTACGACATCGGCGAGTTCCTTGGAGGCGATCCAGTGAGCGGCCGTCGCGCCTACGTTGCCTGAACCTACGATGGTGACTTTTTTGCGCATAGGATGAGTCCTTTCTAAAAGAGAGCATTCAGCACTCGGCAGTCAGCATTCAGCCAAGCCAAAGCCTGTAACGCTGCCAACGAAACCAGATTCCTCGCGCCGAAGGCCGGCGCTCGGAATGACAAACTTCTGAGACCTTCACCTGGCTGAATGCTGAGTGCTGACTGCTGTTTGCTTCCTTACACCAGCACTGCCGCGCCCATGTTCTCGATCATGTAGCCGGCGAACTCGCTCGTCTTGACCTTGGTCGCACCCGGCATCAGGCGCTCGAAGTCGTACGTGACTTTCTTCTGCTCAATGGTGCGCTCCATGCTCTGCTCGATCAGATCCGCAGCTTCGTTCCAGGCGAGATGGCGGAACATCATGACGCCGGAGAGAATCACTGAACCGGGATTGATCACGTCCTTGTCGGCATATTTCGGCGCCGTGCCGTGGGTGGCTTCGAAGATGGCATAGCCGTCGCCGATGTTCGCACCCGGCGCAATGCCAAGCCCGCCAACCTGCGCCGCGCAGGCGTCAGAAATGTAGTCGCCATTGAGATTCGGTGTGGCCAGGACGGAATACTCGTCGGCGCGCGTGACCACTTGCTGGAAGATCGAGTCGGCGATGCGGTCGTTGACCATCAGCTTCTTCTTCCACGCGCCCTTGCCGTGCGTCGCCCCAATCGCATCCAGCACGTCTTTCACCTCTTTTTCGACACTTTGGCGGAACGCCGACGGAGCGAACTCCATGCCCGGCTCGACCATCTCCGCATTCTGCGCGACGGTGAGATTCGGATTCTTGTCCTTGTTGTCGAGAATCCAGCTCTCACGCTCGGTCACGACCTTGTCGCGGAATTCTGCGGTGGCGAGTTCGTATCCCCACTTGCGGAAGGCGCCTTCGGTGAACTTCTGGATGTTGCCCTTATGCACCAGGGTAACGGTCTTGCGGCCGGTTTCGAGCCCGTGCTGGATCGCCCTGCGGACTAGGCGCTTGGTCCCGGTAATCGAAATCGGCTTGATGCCGACGCCTGAGTCCAGGCGGATCTGCTTCTTGCCGCCCTTGAGCATTTCTTTGTTGAGGAACTCAATCAGGCGGGCGCACTCGGCAGTTCCCTCTTCCCATTCAACGCCGGCGTATACGTCTTCGGTGTTCTCGCGGAAAATGACGACGTCCATGCGCTCGGGATGTTTCACCGGCGAAGGCACGCCCTTGTAATACTTGACCGGGCGCACGCAGGCGTAGAGGTCGAGAATCTGCCGCAGGGCAACGTTCAGGGAGCGAATGCCGCCACCGACGGGCGTGGTCAGCGGACCTTTGATGGCGACGCGGAATTCGCGAATGGCTTCAACGGTGTCGTCGGGAAGCCAGGTGTCGAATTTGGCCTTGGCTTTTTCACCGGCAAAAACTTCGTACCAGGCCACACGCCGTTTACCCTTGTACGCTTTCTCGACTGCTGCGTTGAACACGCGCAGAGATGCCTTCCAGATGTCGCGGCCGGTTCCGTCGCCTTCAATGAAAGGGATAATCGGATTGTCCGGAATCTGATACTTGCCATTGCTATACGTGATCTTCTTTCCGTCCGCTGGTACGGCTACACCGTTATAAGAGCCCGCCATCCAAACCTCCGCTAGTAAAGCTGCACGCTGATTAAAAAACTTACAATTATAAAGAAACACCGCAGAAAGTGCAGATTATTCTCGCAGGCCTGTGCCATAATTCTTCTCCAACACGGAGCCAGTGCTCCCAATTCAGGAGAATCCTTATGCCTTCCGACCTGCGCCGAATGGGATTGACTTTAGCGTGTCTGCTGGGCTTCGCGGCTTTGACGACGCCCGCACTGGCGGCTGGCAGCCACGAACGAACCCAATTCGGTCGTGACATCGTGATTGAGCCCAATGAGCAGGTCTCGGAGGCAACCTGTTTTGGCTGCAGTATCCGGGTTCGGGGACACGTAGCCACCGACGCAACCGCCTTCGGCGGCAGCGTCATCGTGGAAGAGGGCGGGCAGGTCGACACCGATGCCACGGTGTTCGGCGGCAGTGTTCGCCTTGCTCCGAACACCAAGATCGGTGGCGACGTCACCGTGTTCGGCGGCCATGTGGACCGCGATCGAGCGGTCACAATCGGGGGTGATGTGGCGGTCTTCACCGGAGGGCTTTGGGTCTTTCTGATCTTTGGCTTGCCGTTCGTGGTTCTGGGCGGGCTGGTGGCGCTGATTGTGTGGGTAGTCCGGCGCTTCACCCAGCCGTCGGTGCCGGCCACGGCGTAAGCGGTCCGTACACTGCCGCATTTTAGGTCAATCTTGACGCCGTCCCTACCAGCGTCGAGTTCCGAAGGTTTTGCGCACGCCCACGGTCATGTAACGTCCCCAGGGCCCGTTGTTGCCCAGGTCCGCCGGCCCTAGAGTCTTGTCGCGTGCGCCCAGACGGTCGAAAAGGAAGTGCTGGGTGACGCGAAATTCGAATCCCTTGTTGAGATAAATGCCCGCTCCCCAGGAATGCTCGATGCCGATCGCATCGGGCGACCAGGTATAGAGCGTTTTCGGCAGGTTCTTACCGAACAGAAAAGTTGGCGCACCAAACACCATAAACCGGCGCAGCAGGCCGCGCCCGAACGGGCGCACTTCGAGCATCCCCGACAGCATGTAGCGCGCGAACATACTGCAGGGAGCGTTGGCCCCGCCGTATTGCGCGGCCCCGGCATCTCCGGCGCACAGATTCGGGTCGACCTCGTTATGCGGAGGCGCCAGGTCCAGCTGTGCCCAACCCCACAGCATGTCGCGCGGGAAGAACATGCGCTCGCCGGCATCCGAGTCTTTCCAACTGCCCTGAGAACTTACGGACGCTGAAATCTGCGCGACTGCAGACGAGATCAGCAAAAGAATTGCCAGAAGTCCCCACCAAGTTTTCATTTTGCCTCCGAATTCCGGATTTCTAAGAATGCGTTCGACGTTTGCCTCACCTGCCAAAGCGCAACATTGTACGCGTCCTCTGAAGAACGGCAGATACCATGCCAGATTCGGTATTTGATCTGTCGTCGGACTCGTCTCGATTTTTGTGGGATTTCTGCCCTAAGTCAGCCCGCAGCCGATACTTGTAGACTGGTCACTGTCGGGCAACGTTTTGTAAGCGATTCGGATAGACTGGACCCCGACAGGTTAGGTCTAGAGGTCGCCATCCTTCCAGAATCCATATTCTGGACCAGATTATTCCATTCACCGTACTTTCATCTGACATTCATTTTCGCTAAAGCCCTGCCACCACAGGCCTCCACGGTTTGGCGTAACGATTGCTCCATTTCTTCATACGATTAAGACAGGATCCCCATGCCCCAAGAGATCTCGGTGTCGTATCAGGCTATCAAGAGCAAGGTATACCGTTTAATCGATTCTCTCGTCGTGGGAGAAAAGAACGAAGCTGAGGTCCAGGAGTCCATCCGGCGGTGGTGGGCACTGATTCACCCCGCGGATCGCCCGATCGCGGAGAAGTATCTGCTGATGGTGCTGGCGCGCTCGGCGTCGGCTCTGGACTCTATGGGGGACGCTCTGCTTTCCGTGGGCGGCTCAGAGGCGGCACAGATTACCCACACCCAGTTGGTGAGTAAGCGACTCCGCGTGCTTGAGCGGGTGGTCAAGGAATCGACGGTTCGGCCGGCGATCTAGCGTAGTAAGCCCCGCTGAGCCCCTAAATGTCGTAATACAGCGCGAACTCGTACGGGTGCGGCCGCAGCCGGATCGCATCCACTTCCTTTGAGCGCTTGTAGTCTACGTAGGTCCGCAATAACTCTTCGGTAAACACGTCGCCCTTCAGAAGGAATGCGTGATCGCGCTCCAGGGCATCGAGTGCGTCTTCGAGAGACCCGGGCATCGAGGGGATGCCAGCCAATTCTTCCGGATCAAGTTCGTAGATGTCTTTGTCCATCGGCAGGCCGGGATCCATCTTGTTCTCGATGCCGTCAAGACCGGCCATCAACATCGCGGCAAAGGCCATGTAGGGATTGCAACTCGGGTCGGGCGGGCGGAACTCCACGCGCTTGGCCTTGGGCGAAGCGGAATACACGGGAATGCGGCAGGCCGCCGAGCGATTGCGCCGCGAGTACGCCAGATTTACCGGCGCCTCAAATCCCGGCACCAGCCGCTTGTACGAGTTCGTTGTGGGCGCGATGATCGCCGAGAGCGCCGGGCCGTGCTTGATCAGACCACCGACATACCACAAAGCTAGCTGCGACATGCCCGCATAACCGTCGCCGGCAAACAGCGGCTGGCCGGCCTTCCACAGCGACTGGTGCGTGTGCATGCCGCTGCCGTTGTCGCCGAAGATGGGCTTGGGCATGAACGTAACGGTTTTTCCGTAGTGGTTGGCCACATTCTTGACGACGTACTTGTAAAGCAGCATTTTGTCGGCCGAGCGCACCAGCGAATCGAATTTCAGATCGATTTCGGTTTGCCCGCCGGTCGCCACTTCGTGGTGATGGCATTCCACGTCCATGCCGCAGCTTTGCATGGTCAACACCATCTCGGAACGCAGGTCCTGGTAGTGGTCGGTCGGGGGAACAGGAAAATAGCCTTCCTTGTAGCGCGGACGGTAGCCGAGTTTGTTCTCTTCCCTGCCCGAGTTCCAGCGGCCCTCCTCGGCATCGATGAAGTAAAAGCCATATTGCTCGCGCTGATCGAAGCGCACATTATCAAAGATGAAGAACTCAGCCTCGGCGCCAAAGTAAGCCGTGTCGGCGATGCCGGTTGACGTCAAGTACATCTCGGCCTTGCGCGCGATGTAGCGCGGATCGCGGTCGTAGCGCTGCTTGGTTACGGGGTCCACTACGTCGCAGATCATCACGAGCGTGGGCACTTCGGTGAAAGGATCGAGCATGTGTGAGTTCGGGTCGGGTTTGAGGAGCATGTCGCTTTCGTGGATGGCGGCCCAGCCTCGGATCGAGGAACCGTCCATGCCAAAGCCTTCTTCAAACGAGGCCTCCGTCAGCTGATCGATCGGAAACGAAATGTGGTGCCACAGTCCGGGGATGTCTGTAAAGCGAAGATCGAGAATCTTCGCGTCATGCTGTTTGGCGAAGTCGCGAACCGTTTTTGCGTCGGCCATAAAAACTCCTGGAACGTTCCTTTGAAGATGTCGCGGCAGATTGTGCGCGAAGCCTCAAGCTGGGCGTGCTGCTACAATCGGTCGCGTTGTGAGGACCGAGAAGTCTAAAGGTTGCGCTCAGCACTGGCAATTGGATTCTTCTTATAGCCGGAATAACGGGACTTTATACTGAGCTGTCAGCTGTCAGCCATCAGCTCTCAGCAAGGCCGTGCGGGGACGCAGGTTCGCTGACAGCCGAGGGCTGACAGCTGAAAGCTTCTTATGGATTTCGACCAGCTCGAAAGCTTTCTCGAAGTGGCACGCCACGCGTCATTCTCACGTGCGGCGGAGAAGCGCTTCCGCACCCAGCCCGCCATCTCGTCCCAGATTCGAGGACTCGAAGAGGAAGTGGGAGCGAAGCTTTTCGACCGCTCTGGCGGCAAGGTCTCTCTTACTGCAGCAGGTAAAGAGTTCCTGAAATATGTCGAGGAAACGCTCGCCGCCCGAAAAACGATGCTGGTCACGATCGCCGAGATGGAGCGTGTGCCCCGCGGAGAGATCATCGTAGGGGCGAACGAAGGGACGTGCCTGCATATTCTGCCGGAGGTGTTCGCCGATTTCAAAAAGCAGTATCCCGATGTCTCGGTCAGCATCAAGCGCGCCGATTACGCCAAGATCCTGGAATCGGTGATCGATAACTCGGTCGATTTCGGGGTAGTTTCGCTCCCGGTCACAGACAACCGCCTGACCGTGGTGCTCATCCATCGGGATGAGTTGATCCTCATCACACCACCGCACCATCCGCTCGGTAAGCTGAAGTCGGCCACCATCGCCGACGTCGCCCGCTTCCCCCTTGTCGTGCCCAAAGCCGGGCACACCCGCGACGCGATCGAAGAACTGTTTCACGAGCGGCGACTGAAGCCGAATTTCACCATGGAGCTCGATTCGAGTGAACTGCTGAAACGGTTTGTCGCAGCCGATGTCGGCATCGGCTTCATCGCCCGCTCCAATGTCGAGGAGGATGTTCGCGCCAGAGTTCTGAATGCGGTGATGATCGCCGATGCCCAGGTTCGCCGCGACCTTGCGCTCGTCTTCCGCAAAGACAAGGCTCTCAGCCGCGCCGCTCTGGCTTTTATTGACATTGCCGTGAAGCACAAGTCCGCGCAGGAACTGGTGCAGACTCCAACCCGATGAAGCGGGCTACTTCCAGTGTTGTGGCTCTGTTGTGCTGGGCGCTGGTTATGCCCTGTGCGGGGCAGACCACGTCTTCACAGAAGCCGTTCGCCCAACTGCCCGAGGCTGAGCGTCAGCTGATCGCCATCATAGTCACGGGGAGCAAGCGGTTTCCAGAAGAAGCCATTGCTGCGTCCACAGGCCTGCGTCTCGGAACTACCGTCACTGAAGACGATTTCAAGAAAGCCGCGCGCCACCTCGGTGCTACGGGAGCGTTCACCGAAATCGCATACAACTATTCGTATTCTTCGACGGGGACGAAGCTGGAGATCCACGTCACCGACGCGAACCGGTTTGTCCCCGCACGCTTCGTCGATTTCGTGTGGTTCCCCGAAGACGAGCTGCGCCGCCGAATTAAAGAACACGTCCCGCTTTTTGACGGTGAATTGCCGACCTCGGGCCGCATGGTGGACGAGGTTTCCGACGTGCTCCAGGCCATGCTGGTCGAAGGTGCCATCCCCGGCCATGTGGATTATGAGCGCGTCGGAAAGGAAGATGGGCCGGTTGAAGGAATCGTGTTCAAAATATCCGAGGTTTTGATTCGCGTGCGTAAAATCGAGTTCAACGGAGCCGTAGCTCCTGAACTCGCCTTGCTCGAAGCGGCCGCCGACGAGATGCCAAATCGCGAATATTCACGCGAGCGCTTGAACCAACTCGTCGAACAGAAACTCCTGCCCATTTACCATGCCCGTGGGTACCTGAAAGCTTCGTTTAGCCCGCCACAGCCCAAACCGGTGCAGCAGCCGAGTGCCGAAGCGATTCAGGAAGGCCCCCGCAATCAGACGGTGGTGGACGTTGTTTTTGCGGTTACGCCAGGCCAGCAATACAAGCTGAAGAACTTGAAGTGGTCCGGCAACAAAGATCTTCCCACCGACACACTACAGAAAATGCTCCACGCGCAGCCCGGCGAACCCGCCAACACCGTCCGGCTCAATCAGGATCTCAAGGAAGTTCAAAAGCTGTATGGGTCGCGGGGATTTGTCGTGGCGACGATCAAAGTCGGCGCCAGCTTTGACGACGCAGAAAACACCGTCGCCCTGGTTCTGCAAGTGAACGAAGGCGATCGTTACCACATGGGCGATCTGGAGTTTCGCGGCCTCGACAACAGTCTGACGGCCAAGCTGAGAAACGCCTGGAAGCTTCGCCCGGGCGATGTATATGACGCCAGCTACCTCGATCAGTATCTGCGCGAAGCGCGAAAACTGCTCCCTCCTAACTTCGACTGGGAGGTTTCCCCGCACGTGACCGCCAACGTCCGCGACAAGAGCGTCGACGTTGATCTCATCTACTCGGTGAAGGCCCCGAAGTAGTGGGAGTGGGAAGCTTTCGTCCCATTTCCGGAACAAGTGCAAGATTTTTCTTTTCGACAACAACAGAAGGGAGTACTCTATGCGCCTGCGAGAGCCGAATTTGCCCGGGGGCCCTCCCCAAAAAGTGAATCCGGGCAGGAGCGGGGATGCGCGCCAGCGCCTCCCCGTTTTTCTGCGCGGAAGGGACTCTGGATTTTGTGCTCAGACTGCGGCCGCCTCTTGCGCGCCCTCCGGATTGCTTGTAACTTCGAGGGGATGAGAACATCTCTAGCAGTGCGTCTGACCGAAAGGGCGCGACAATCACTGAGGAGACCAACAGCAATGAAATCTCGTCTAGTTCAATTCGGATCCCTCTTCCTAGCGCTGTTCATGACCGCAAGCCTGGCCGTTTCTGCCTCCGCGAAGGCAACCACCTTTACCGGCACAGTGAGTGATGCGATGTGTGGGGCCAAGCATGCTATGCCGGGCGACGCTGCCGGTTGCACCCGCGCCTGCGTGAGCAAAGGCTCCAAGTACGCGCTCGTGGTCGGCGACAAGGTCTACACTCTCGACACCACGGACAAGGCCGCGTTGGCCGCACTCGACAAGCAGGCGGGAGCCAAAGCCACGGTGACGGGTACAGAGAAGGACGGCACCATCGCCGTCACTTCGGTCAAAGCCGCTCAGTAGGCTGAGTTCACGATTGAATGTCTTTGTCTTTCTCCGGCGGGAGGCCGCGTAGGGCTGCCTCCCGCCCAATTCTTGCGGCGTACCATGAAATTTATCGTTTCTTTACAAAACGTTGTGTTAGATTGTGCCTTCCTAACATCAAATTTTCTTCGCGGAGGCGACGGAATTGGGCAAGGACATGGTTCCGAAACGGATTTTCTTTACCAAGGGAGTCGGCAAGCACCGCGAACGACTGACCTCGTTTGAGCTGGCGTTGCGCGACGCCGGCATCGCCGCCCAGAATCTGGTGCGCGTCTCCTCCATCTTTCCGCCCAACTGCAAGCTGCTAGCCCGCAAGGAAGGCGTGAAGTATCTCCATCCCGGCGAAGTTGTGTTTGCCGTGGTCGCCGAAAACTCGACGCGCGAACCGCACCGCCTTCTCGCATCGTCCATCGGCGTGGCCATCCCCGCCGACCGTAACACCTACGGATATCTCAGCGAGCACCACTCCTTCGGCGAAACGGAAGACGCGGCCGGCGAATACGCCGAGGAACTCGCCGCCGAGATGCTTGCCACCACGCTCAACGTGGAGTTCGATCCCGACCGCTCCTGGGACGAGAAGAAGCAGATCTATCGGCTCTCGAACAAAATCGTGCGCACCGCGAACGTGACTCAGTCAGCGGTCGGCGACAAGCGCGGCCTGTGGACAACCGTGATCGCCTCGGCGGTATTGATTTTCGACTAGGAAACGATCCAAGTAGTGGCAATCCGACTGACGGCCCCATTTTGTCAGTCTCCAAGCGTGCAGCGACGACTTTCCGCTGCCATATCGCACACGCTGATTTTTGTGCTGGAGCGGCAGCTTGTTTTTCGAATCCGATACCGCTAAATCCTTGCAGCCGACTCGATTACCGGACATCTAAATAACGGAGTGCAGTTCGGTTGGCGGTTAGTACTTTGGTAACATCGGCTTTTCTCCGATGTAACTTTCCGTTAACAGCTGCCCGGTAGAATAGAAGTCGATCTGATACGAACACCGATCCAAAACCAACGAGGAATGGAAGTGGACATCGAAACCCGCAGACGGAAGCAGCGAGAGCTTATGGTACAGCTTGTCGAGCGCAAGGTTCGCTCGCGCGCCCAGCAGCTTTACGACGAGCGCGGCCAGGAGGACGGGCATGCCCTGAACGATTGGGTGAAGGCAGAATCGGAAATCCTTGAGAACAGCATTCTTGCTCCGCTGTATCGGCGCTCGAAGAAGTCTGATTCCCAAGCTGTGGGTCGTGAAGCGACAGGAAATCTCGCTGACGATTCTTCCGCCTGTCAATCTCCCGCGTAAACCAACCTGGGCCAGGGGGCTTAGCGCTTTCTGGCCAGTTCCTTCCTCTTCTGATCAGCCTTGCTGCCAGCTTTCCCGTTCTTATCTAGGCGCTCGAGCACAGCCGCAACAATAATTGGCAGTCCGACGGTCGCATCCACAAAGACTTCGCCAAATCTGCCGCCTTCCGCCGGAGGAACGAACTTGCCCCACGAGACCGCTTCGCTGTACGGACTCCCCGAGAGTCCGCCCCAGTGGACCGGCTCGGGGCAGATTCGCAAGCCATAGTGATAACGCTTTAGAGGAATTTTCTCTCCTAGCCGCCGGTGGCGCAGCTCGATAAACGGCCCAAACTGCTGCGACCAGTTGCGTGGCACGCCGCCGCCAATCGTGAAAATTCCCAGCTTCTTCTGCCGCAACAGCGTGGCCGCGAAATGCTCCAGATCCTCGAAGGGATCGAAGCGAATCTTGTGTCTTCCCGTTGATTCGCGCAACCGGTTGTTGAGCGCTGTATCGAGGCCCAGTTCGGAATCGCTGAACGCGGGCACAAACACGGGGACCCCTTTCTCGTAGGCCGACTTCAGGATTCCCCGCTGCCCATGCGCGTGCTTCGCCAGATATTCCCCGATGGCGTGATTCAGCTTGTACGAGCACATGACCTCATTGTGGTCCCAGGCTTCGAGCACATGCGACAAGACTTCCTCGACGTCATCGAGGTTCTGCTCCGGCTCGAGCGTGTCGTAGACGCGGTTGTAGCCCTGCTCGTAAAGTTCCTCGTCCGAAACTTCCGGGTTCGCGCGGAAGTGAGCGCGGCCAGTCGCCTCAACGAGTCCATGAGCCATCAGTGCTCCCGTCGACACGATGGCGTCGACAATGCCGCGGTCGATCAGTTCAGTGATGATCAGTCCCTGCTTGGCCACGGTCATGGCCCCAGCCAGGGTCATAACAACGAAGCAATCTTCGTCCAGCGCCATGGCCTCGAGGACGTCTGCCGCTTCGCCCAACTGACGGCCGGTGAACGCAGTTCTTGCCATCGCTCTTACGAGGCCGTCAATGGAAGTGATTTTGCCAAGATCAAGCGGCTCTAGTGGTGTCAGCCGGTCCTCGATGGGATTGTGCAGGTGACGATCTTTGCCCTCGCCGCCGTGTGCGTGGTTTGCATGTGCGGGCTGCGAATTGCCCTTATGCGAGTTGCTATGATTACTCTGTTTCATCGCAAGCCTCCAAGACGACTGCGATTCATCCCGACAGGATACTTTACAAGAAAATGGGAGCATCCGGGCATCGGCGGGCGGCAGAAGCCTCGGCTCTTCTGATGCTTAACCCTTGCATCGAACATCAAATAGCTCTACGCGCACATGAACGGGAGCGTTTCAGCGCGAATGCTATATTGTTCGCGGAGGTGGGAGCGAGTGCCGCCTGAAAAATTTCGCGTGGCTCTGGTGCAGATGTCGTGCGGTCCCGAGCCGGAGCGGAACCTGGAAAAGGCGCTCAGCCGCATTGCCGAAGCTGCCGGCCGCGGCGCGAAGGTCGTCTGCCTGCCCGAGCTTTTCCAGACGCAGTATTTCTGCCAGCGTGAGGATCACGCGCTGTTCGATCTGGCCGAACCGATTCCCGGACCAAGCAGCGAGAGGCTAGCTGCGGCGGCCCGCAACAACGGCGTCGTGCTGATCGCGTCGCTCTTCGAGAAGCGCGCCCCGGGCCTGTATCACAACACCGCGGCCATTTTCGACAGCGACGGTTCTCTGCGTGGTCTGTATCGGAAGATGCACATCCCCGATGATCCGCTCTACTACGAGAAGTTCTACTTCACTCCTGGAGATCTGGGTTTTCGCGCGCTCGACACTTCCGCGGGCCGGCTGGGCACGCTGGTCTGCTGGGACCAGTGGTATCCGGAGGGCGCGCGGCTGACCGCGCTGCAGGGCGCGCAGGTACTGTTTTATCCGACGGCGATCGGCTGGCATCCCGCCGAGAAAGCCGAGTTTGGCGTGGCCCAGCACGACGCCTGGCGCACGATTCAGCGGGCGCACGCGATTGCCAACGGTGTTTACGTGGCAGTGGTGAATCGCGTCGGCTTCGAAACCGGCAACGTGCGCGGCAAGTCGGCTCCCGGCCAGGGACTGGAATTCTGGGGCGGCTCGTTCTTTTGCGATCCTTTCGGACGCGTGCTCGCGGAGGCGTCGCATGATCGCGAAGAAATCCTCGTGGGCGACGTCGATCTGAAGGCTCTGGAAGACATCCGCCGAAACTGGCCTTTCCTGCGCGACCGCCGCATCGACGCTTACGCGCCGATCACCAATCGGCTGCTGGACTAGGACGGATCAACTGTGGCCAAGCCTCGGCGCAGACCTTCAACCAAAACTTTAATGGTGGGTGAGGTTGTCCCCGCCGCACTCGGCTACTGCATGCCCGCCGAGTGGGAGCCACATGAGGCAACGTGGCTCGCCTGGCCGCACTACCACGGCGACTGGCCGGGAAAATTCGAGCCGATCCCATGGGTTTATGCCGAAATCATCCGCAATCTGGCAAAGCATGAGCGCGTCGAGTTGATCGTCAACAACTCCGCGGCGGCGAGGCGGGCGCGTCGGGTCCTTGAGCGTGCCAATGCCTTCTCGCCTAACATTCGTTTTCACCACTGGCCCACGAACCGCGTATGGCTGCGCGATTCCGGGTGTATCTTCCTGAAACGCACTGCTGCTACCTCCAGCGCGAAGCCGGAGGCAGCTCTCGCCCTCAAGTTTCGCTTCAACGCCTGGGCCAAATACTCGAACTGGCGGCATGACGAAAAAATCGGATCACTCATGGCACGGAGCGCGACTCCCACCCTGTCCTCCAAAGAACCGAGGACAAGGGTGGGGCAACCGCGCCCTCACGAGATTCATCCCGTCTCAAACGGCAAGCGCATTGTGCTCGAGGGCGGCGCGATCGACGTCAACGGCGCCGGGACGATCCTTACCACTGAAGAATGTCTGCTCAGCAAAGTGCAGGAGCGCAATCCGCACATGACGCGGGTCCAGTATGAAAAAGCCTTCGCCGACTATCTCGGCGCGCCGCACACGATCTGGTTGGGGCGCGGAATCTTCGGCGACGACACGCACGGCCACGTGGACGATCTCACGCGCTTTGTGGCCAGAGACACGGTCGTCACCATGGTTGAACCGAATTCCAAAGATGTGAACCACGCGCCTCTACGCGCCAACCTGCGCCGCCTGCAGGCAGCCAGAAACCAAAATGGCCGCCAGTTGACCGTCGTCGAAATGCCCATGCCGCAGCCAGTGGTTTTCGGAGGTCGCCGTCTGCCGGCCAGCTATGCCAATTTCTACATTGCAAACGGAGTCGTGCTCGCGCCGGTGTTCAACCGCCCCAACGACCGTATTGCGCTGAACACGTTGACGCAGCTCTTTCCCAAGCGCGAGATCGTTCCCATTTATTCCGGAGATTTCATCTGGGGTTTGGGCGCGATGCACTGCATGACTCAGCAACAGCCGGAGTAAGTCAGGTCAACACTCTGCGTGCAGTCACGGCTTCAGGATCACTCCGCCACGACCGAGGGAAGTGATCGTGTGCGGGACGTCCGGCTGCACCGATTTGCCTTCGGGCTTGATGATTGTATTCCACGCCTTGGCAAAAGATTCGCCCGACGACAGTTTGGTGAGGAGATTGTCGAGGAACAGCGAGAAGTTCGGTCCGAGCCGGCGCTCCGTCAGGACAACGTTCAGCTTCATGCCTTTGGGTTTAAACCCGGCGTTATAGGGATCGGGGAAGTTGTCGCTGGCGATCCATACCACCTTGACGCCCGCGTCCACGCTCGTCTGCACTACGTCTGCGCCGGTCATCCGCGCGCCGGAAGAGTCGGCGAGCCCCCCTTGTGCATCCACATCGCAAAACAAATGCACGATGTCGTAGCGCTGCGCGAGCGCCTGCCTGAGCTCAGCTATCGTCACGGCAGTAGTGGAGGCCGCCGCGGGATAATAACGCTTGTAAACGCGCTCGTCGTTCTTCAGCAGGTCGGCAAACTTGGTCCCCAGGCTGCATAGCAGCACTTTTGTTCCTGTTACTTCATCTTTGCGGAAGGCGTCCAGAAGGCCCATTCGTTCGCGTCCAGATATAGTGGAGAAGTCTAGCGGGAATTTCCTATCGCTGATACTGCGTTGGCTGCGGCCCTTTTTCCAGCGTCTCGCGATCCCAGATCCAGCCCTGGCGCGTGTAGCTGGCGAGCTCGAAATCCTGAGTCAGCTCCAGCGCGTCGGTAGGACAGGCGTCTTCGCACAAACCGCAGAACATGCAGCGGCTCAGATCGTAGGTGAAGTTGGTCAGTTCCTTGCGGCGGGTCTTTTCGTTCCGCTCGCTCGAGACCACGATCAGATGCTCCGGGCAGGCCAGCGCGCACAGGTCGCACGCGATGCACATGGTCTCGTCGGTGTCGGGATTCACGTTGAGCCGCGGCGCTCCACGGTAACGCTCGGCCACCTGCGGCCGCTGCAAAGGATACTGCTCGGTGTAAATCTCCTTGGGGTCTTGATAACGGAAGGTAATTCTTAGTCCCTTAATCAGGTCTACCATCAAGATTTTGCGGAGCAGGCTTGGCATGCCCATAACCCGCCTAGGATACCATTGACGGCTCTGCGACCAAAAGTCGCCCTTTGGTAACTCCCAAATATCCGTTCACCGTTTTTATTTCCAAACGTCTAAAGCTTTGACACGGTCTTCTACAACGGAGACAGTGCCCGGATGTTACAGGATCAGGGACCAGGCGGGGTTGGAAGGGGCTCAATTGAAACGGAACTTTTTGACCCCGTTTGCGTATGTATAGGCGAGAGGATGATATGAAGGCGTACCTCAACAACTTGCCGATGAGAACCTGGCTCATGGTCGTGGTGCCGGCAGTGGTGGTCGCCTACCCCGTGGTCAGAATCGTGGTGCCGTGCGTGATCCGCGCAGTCCTACCTGAAGTCGTGCGGACCGTGCTCAGCGTCATCTGAAACAGCGGCGGTCGGGCGCAGTTTCTCCGTCATCCCTACTGCACTCTAGACTTTCCTGCTTTACGCTTACAGCACTTCCCTGCTGCAAACCCGCTAAAATGCTGATCTGTGGCCGCGAGAAGAACTGCCATCGGCGCTCCAAAAACCAAAGGCCAAGCGCTTGCACCAGCTTCCGACGAACTTTGGATGGAGGAAGCTCTGCGCTGCGCCCAGCGTGCTCTCGAGGCCGGAGAGGTGCCTGTGGGCGCGGTCGTGGTGTCTGGTGAGCGCATCGTCGGGCGCGGGTGGAACCGCAATATCGCAGACTCCGACCCCACCGCCCACGCCGAAGTAGTTGCCCTGCGCGAGGCCGGCACTGCAGTCGGCAACCACCGGCTGGCAGAGTGCGAACTTTTCGCAACCATTGAACCTTGCGCTATGTGCGCAGGCGCGCTGATTCACGCCCGTATAAAGCGCCTAGTTTACGGTGCGGATGATCCCAAGGCTGGCGCTGTGCATTCCGTGATTCAGGTCTTGAATCATCCCCGTCTGAACCACACGATGAAGGTTCGCGGAGGCGTGCTGGCCGGCCGCAGCGCGGAAATGCTGCAGGAGTTCTTTCGCAAACGGCGATAAAGTCCCCGCGGGAACTGGCACCAGCGCCGTTGCGTACCCTTTATGTGGCGGGTGTTTCGGCTTTCATTTGCCGCTCTGGCACGTCGAAAAAAGTGGAGAGAGGAGGCACGCCGTCCGTTGAACCTTCGAGAGGTCCTTCGCCAGACCGTCGCTTCCATCGCCGCGCACAAGTTGCGCAGCTTTCTGACGATGTTTGGGATCATCTGGGGAATTACCTCGGTGATTCTGCTGGTCGGGCTGGGCAAGGGGTTCAATCGCGATCAAAAAGAACGCCTCAAAACCATC
Organism: Candidatus Sulfotelmatobacter sp.; assembly: GCA_030038255.1. Lineage (GTDB taxonomy): Bacteria > Acidobacteriota > Terriglobia > Terriglobales > Acidobacteriaceae > Sulfotelmatobacter. Next base: position 30,050 of record JASHPH010000131.1, read on the forward strand.
GGCGTCGATCTGGCCATCATCTGGGGCGGACGCACCAGCGAGCAGGCCGGCGGTTACGCCGCGGGACGCCCGGTTCGCCTCTCTATCGACGACGCGTATCTCATCAAGAGCGAGGCTTACCTGATCAAGACCGTCAGCCCTGAATTACGCCGCAGCGTTTCCGAAGTCAGCCGCTACAACGCAGCCTCGCGCCCCGTGCGCGGCGTCTGGCCCGACTACCAGCGTTTTCGGTCGCTCAGGGTGCAGGAAGGTCGCTTGATGACCGACGACGATGAAAGAGAAGGCCAGCGCGTGGTGGTGCTTGGAGTGGAAGCCCGCGACCAATTGTTCCCCGGCAAGCCCGCAATCGGCGAGACCCTGGCCATGAACGGCTCGCCCTACACCGTCATCGGCGTGCTCGAGAAAAAGAAGCAGAACGGCAGCTACGGCAGCGGGCCCGACAACACGCAACTCTTCGTGCCTTACTCTTCGATGGCCCGCGACTGCCCGCCGCCGGAGCGGCCCGGCATCTTCAAGGGCTGGATTAACAATTTAGTCGTCGAAGTCAAGGATCCCGAACATCATGAAGAAGCCATGCAGCAGATTTACCAGATCCTCGGACGCGAGCATCATTTCGATCCGAGAGCGATGGTAATCAGAGTCTCAGGAACCTCTTAGGCGTTTGCTACAATGAAAAGGCCCAGCGCGCCCAGCGTTATTCCCGAGCGCAGGTACGAGGATTTTGTTCACTGGGAGCTGGGTACTGACAACTGAGAACTGGTCTCCGGAGAGGTGCGTGAGTGGTTGAAATTGAGCCGCGTTGCGGGCGTGAGGCGAGCACAGCGAGACGGGAGCCCGCGGGCGAAATCCTGACCCTGAATGCCAAGCGAAGCGCGGGCGCAAGGGGAAGGACCGAAGGCTCTTTCCACGAAAGATGAAGTAGATTTTACGATTTGTTCCGGTGCGGAGAGGTGCGTGAGTGGTTGAAACGATCCGCCTCGAAAGCGGACATACCTTAACGGGTATCGGGGGTTCGAATCCCTCCCTCTCCGCCATTACCTTAGTTATCTAGCACTTGCAGTTCGGTGATACCTACACTTGATACCAGAATCAAGGAAGGGGCACCGAATGCACCGCGAAGTCAATCTCACCAAGCGAGTCCAAACAACCCAAGGGCTGCGCTACTGCCCAGTAGTCACGTCTGCCAATGGCAGGGTCAAGCCCGATGCCGTCATTGTCGATGGCAAGGAAGAGAAGCACCCCGAAGGCGCGTATTACATCGAATGGCGCAACGCTGGCAAGCGCATACGGCTGTCGGTGGGCAAGGACGCAGCCGACGCCAGCGCCATCCGGCTACGCAAAGAGACAGAGCTTAACGACGGAGACGGCTCGGTGCCCCAGATCAATGGCAACAATGGGCACAAGTCGCTCGCAGCAGCCGTGAGGGACTATCTCGAAGAAGTCAGACTCAGCAAGAAGCCCAAGACTCTCGCCGCGTACACAACGGCACTCGACTACTTCACTGAGTGCTGCCACAAACTGCACGTCGAAGACATCGACCGGAAGGACCTTCTCAAGTTCGCGGCATTTCTGCGTGAAGAGAAGGAGCAGGCGCCTCGGAGCGTCTACAACAAGTTCGAGAACCTGATGACGTTCTTGAAGGCACAAGGGATTCGCGGGCTGGCGGGCAAGAACGATTGGCCGCGCTACACCGAAGAAGAGCCGGAGATGTACGAGGATGACGAATTGGACAAGCTCTTCAAAGCCTGCAACCAAGACGAGCGGCTTTGGTACGAGTTCTTCCTGATGACCGGGATGCGGGAACAGGAGGTGATGCACCTGTACTGGTCGGATGTAAACTTCGCGGCCAGCACCGTCCGGGTCAGCCACAAGCCCGACCGTGGATGGACCCCGAAGGCATACAAAGAGCGTGAGATTCCAATTCCGGCGAAGCTCGTGAAGAAACTGAAGGCATGGAAGGCAAAGGCGGACAAAACGTGTGGTCTAGTGTTTCCGACCGCCGGGTGCAATCCGAAGCTGGATTTTCTCGACTGCCTGAAAGCATGTGCCGAACGTGCGAAGCTGGACAAAGAGAACTTCTGGCTGCACAAGTTCCGTTCAACCTTCGCCACGAGGTGCCTATGGGCAGGCGTCGATTTGCGCACCGTGCAGCAGTGGCTCGGACACAGCGACATGGAGTCTACGATGCGTTACCTGAAGCCGTCGCGAAGTGAGCAGACGCGAGAAAAGGTGAACGAGATTTTCGCCTGGGGGCAGACTGCGTTTTGGGTGAAATTGCCCGTGAAAAAGCGCCTTCAGCCTGCTCTCAGTTCACAAAATCTGGTCTGCAAAAGTTGTTGAATCTTCGTTCGGCAACATGACTGAATTTCCCTGAAGTTGCCTGTTTGGCCCCCTTTTTCAACGGCCACTCCTTTTTACAACAGTGACGACTGACACAGCGCCAGCCAGAACGATTTTCGTAGTATTGATTTTTCGTAGTATTGACTGGATGAAGCACGTGGAAAGGAGATCATCCGATGCCATCCACTTTCTCAAAGAGGCTTCGCGAGTGGGTATCTTTTTTCCTCGCAGTGCTCGGTGCTGTTCTTGGGACTATTGGTTTTTTTCAGTCGAGACAAGCCACAAACCGCGCTGCGCAAGTCGAGGTAGACAACCGGGCAGAACCGCACGCATGTCCCGATACGGAACGACGGGATGCGTCCAGCCTTCGCTTGCTTGAAGATGGTGATCCGTGAAACTGACAGCAAACGAGCAAGCTCATCGGCTGTCAAGGCACGGCCAGTCTTTTCGATCTGGTCGGCCAGAGATACGGAATTGTTTGTCATAAGATCGCGGCCCAAGCGGGAACTTGGGCCGTGGCGCGTGGATCGTGCCGCTCAGTTCTTGAGGTTGAACTGAGATGTACCGCTACTTCTCTTCAGTCTTCGTTGCGCCGCCGCCAAACGCGGCTTCTAGCTCTGCACGAATCGCCTCGTCCTGGTGGAATAGCTGTTGGCGAGGCCCAGGCCAAGAATCGGGAACCTGGTTGGTTTCAGAGGGCTCACCCGGATTCCCCTCTCCACACTGTGGCGTACTTTAGCATGGAATACATGCTCAGCGAGGCGTTGCCGATTCACTCCGGTGGACTTGGCAATGTCGCCGGCGATCAATTGAAAGCCGCAAGTGATCTCGGAGTTCCTGTGGTAGGCGTGGGACTTTTGTATCAGCAGGGCTACTTCCGTCAGGAAATCGATGCTCATGGTGACCAACTTGCGTTATATCCGGTCAACGAGCCTAACCAGGTACCCATTCGACCGGTTCGGAACGTCGACGGGAGTTGGCTGAGACTGCCGGTGACGCTACCGGGCATCAAGATATGGATTCGCACGTGGGAAGTTCAGGTGGGACGAACCAAGCTTTACTTGATGGACACAAATGATCCTGCCAATCTCGCTCATGATCGAGCCATCACCAGCGAGCTATATGGCGGCGGATCAGAACTGCGACTGAAGCAGGAACTACTTCTCGGCGGGGGAGGATGGATGCTCCTGGAAGCGCTCGGCATCAAGCCAGAGGTGTGTCACCTCAACGAAGGCCATGCGGCGTTTGCCGTACTGGAGCGTGCCCACAGCTACATGAAGGAGAACGGTGTACCTTTTCAGCACGCCCTCGCGGTGACAAGGGCAGGTAACGTGTTCACTACTCACACGGCAGTGGACGCCGGTTTTGACCGCTTCTCCCCGCAACTGATTTGCCAATACCTAACGCTGCTCGCAGAACGCCTTGGAATAACGCTGAATGAACTCTTGGCTCTAGGGCGCGCAAATCCAGACGACCATTCCGAGCCTTTCAACATGGCTTACCTCGCGATCCGGGGCAGCGGCTCGGTCAATGCTGTGAGTCGCCTCCATGCAACCGTCAGCCGCCGCCTCTTTCAACCGCTCTTTCCCAGATTCCCGGAAGCCGACGTTCCTATTCGCCACGTGACGAATGGGATACACGTGCCTACGTGGGATTCGGCGGGTGCTGACGCCCTTTGGACCGAAATGTGCGGCAAAGGCGTTTGGCGAGGTGATTTGTGCGATATTGAGGAGAAGTTCCGTGCAGTTGATGACCGGCGTCTCTGGACAATGCGCAACCTGGGACGAACAGCCCTGGTGGAATATGCGCGCGATCGATTTCTCCGTCACGAAGCTGGTCACGGCGCTTCACCGCTACAACTGGATGAGGCTCGCTCTGTTCTCGATCCTGACGTGTTAACCCTCGGCCTTGCGCGGCGATTCGCGACGTACAAGCGTCCCACCCTGCTGCTTTACGATCGCGAGCGCTTTGCACGCATCCTCACGAATTCTCAGCGACCTGTTCAGTTGATCTTAGCGGGGAAGGCCCATCCCCAGGACTTGCCGGGACAAGCCTTGATTCGGGAATGGGTAGACTTCGCCCGTCGGCCGGATGTACGTTCACATGTCGTCTTTCTGAGTGACTACGACATGCTGGTTGCACAGCACATGCTGGCAGGCGTGGATGTCTGGGTTAACACTCCAAAACGCCCGTGGGAGGCGTGCGGCACCAGTGGAATGAAGGTGCTGGTGAACGGTGGCCTGAATCTTTCCGTTCTGGATGGGTGGTGGGCGGAAGCGTACTCGCCAAACGTGGGGTGGGCGATCGGCAACGGAGATGAATTCCCTGATGATGCTGCCGCGGATCGTGCCGATGCTGAAGCACTGTACACTCTCCTGGAAAACGAGGTTGCTCCAGAATTTTATGACCGGGACGATAATGGAATACCAGCAGCTTGGGTAGCGCGCATACGTGAGAGTATGGCGCTACTTACGCCGGCATTCTCTGCCAACCGCACGGTCCGCCAGTACACGGAAGAGCATTATCTTCCCGCTGCAGCCGCTTACACCGCTTGCGCCCAGAGTCTCGGGAGAGCAGGTACCCTCGTCCTCGCATGGCGACAAGACATTGCCCGACGCTGGAAGAACGTCCGCTTCGGACAGCTCGAGGTGGTTAGACACGATAACCAACTGATGTTCGAGGTGGAGGTGTCCCTCGCCGGGATCGATCCGAGCGCCGTGCGTGTAGAGCTATATGCGGCGGCTCGAAACGGCGATGCCCCGGTGTGCCAGCAGATGCTTCGCAAGGCGTTTCGTCCGGGCACGGCCTTGGCATACACCTACTCGACAACGACGCCGGCGACGCGTCCTGCAACTGATTTCACGCCGCGTATTGTCCCGCACCATCCAAAGGCCCTGCCGCTCGAAATTGACAGAATACTGTGGCAGAAATGAAGTCCAAGCTGATTTTCGGCAAACCGGAACTTAGCCCAAACAGCTTGGGGGAACGCTAATTCGGCTGGGCCAACAATCGCTGGACGTGACCCTAGCCTACCTCAAGGGCAAGGATGCCGAGTCCGAAGAAGCGCAGGAACATGCGAACAGCAGCAGCTTGGCGCTGTACGCCTAAGCAGTTCCTCAAATCAAACGCGTCAGAGCGGGAGATCTTTGGCCAAGCCGGGTTCTCCCGTTCTCGTTCTTAGAGCGAGGGGTCGAGTTGCCGCCGCTGCGAGTGAGTCTCTGCTTCTTTACCAGGCGCTAGTTCCTCCGGCACTGATTCATCTCTAAAATCGAGCGCGCCAAATTTCTCGAAGTCCGAGCCGTGACAATTTCGCCGATTGAATGCCTATTCCTGCCGGCCGAGGCGGAAGATCACAAGAAAGTGAATCGTATTGCTGGGATCGGCTGGGGTGATTGACATGCGCTGTGAGCCAAAGTCATCCTTGATCCTGGACGTGCGGAACAAGAACGTCTGGGGCAACCACTGGCAACGCTGGGATGAGCCACCGGAAAAGGGCGGTTGCCGCCGCAGGGTCATTTTGAGTCAGGAATGTGCTTTGTCAGTCGCTTCGCGACAAATTCTTGGAACAGCCCCTGTGCCGCACGACCCCCGATGCCAAGCGCGGCGTTGGTGAAGACCAGACTCGCTCCTCGATCGGCAGGGGGATAATATGCGTTGGAAAGAGCCGCCGAGCATAGGTCGCCAAACAGATACGAGTAGTTAGGCATCTTCTTGCCGCTATCACTGCGGGCGACAAACGCATTGCTCAGAGCATGATAGAAACGCGATTTCGTCGTCCCGGTTCCCTGGTAGAAGTATCGCGGGTCCTGGTGAAGGAGAGAAGCGAAAACATAATGACTCAGTAAATCACTGGAGCGTCCATTGGCGAACAGTGCTCCCCAGCGTTTGCCGTAACCCGCAACTCCTTGTCCGTAGCCGGGATGTGCATTGGTCGCTTGCTGAATCCCGGCGCCCATGCTGACGCCCAAAAAGGACGTCCAGTCGAACGTATCGTGGGCAGCCATTGATAACTTCTGCTTGGAGGTTAGAGGCGCTGCATCAGGAACGTAGCTGACGTAAAAATTAGGGAAAACACCAAAGACCCGCTGCTTCTCTTCCGCCTTGATTTGCTCGGCCGCAATCTCTTCCGTGGGACGGACCACAATCGATGTAGTTGAACCTTCAACCGACAGCAAGATCTCAGGGACTAAGTAGACCTGTTGTGGGGCGAGAGTGAACTCTTTCGTCGTGAAGGGAGCAAATCCAACGGCCTCCAGTGTCACCAGATAAGAACCAGCGGGAACCCTGCTGAAGGTAAACTCGCCATTCGCTTCCGATCTGATTACCTGCAATCGGCGTCCATCCCTCAGCGTAAGGTTGACCTGTGCGTCCGGAATCACAGCGCCTGTCGCATCTCGTACTGTACCTGATACGCTTGCTGTCTCTTCCGCATGACCGGTAGTTTCGCTATTCTGCATCGGGTCTTCATGCTGAGGCAGCGGGGTATCTGGAAGAGAATTGTCAGGCGTTGATGGGCGCGCCGTCTGCTGTTGAGCGACTCCGGCACCGGGAAGCAACGAAAGCAGTACCAACGTGCAAAGAGCAACGAGGCGCATTCCTTTAGGGTTGGCTACGCCCCATAGAGTCATTTTCTGTTGAGCTGCCCGGGGCATCTACTTTGTCTCCTGGAGAACGTTGATGATTTCGCGAGCAGCGGAAGTCTGGCGTGAGCCCACAATCTGCTGAAAAGCCCGAACGCGAGCTTCGCGAATTTCTTGAAGGGCGCGGCTAAGAAGGAAAGCGCAGTCGTGTTCGGAGTAATGCACCAGCACAGACATCACGAAGACAAACAACCGCTCGAAGTCATGAAGAACCAGCACCCTGTTGATCTCAGGATGTCCCCCTCGGATGTATGTTCGCGCCCCGCGAACTGGAACTGTTGCTGACGCCGACGCGCTGACACCTTTAGGATGCAGTTGGATTATGGTCCACTTTGCCCAGGAACGTGCCCATTCCCTGAATACATTGTTCGCCTTCACGCAGTCTTCAAGACCAGCAACGAAGCATTCCTCCGCCGTTTCCTGATCACGTGTGAGCAGGAAGGCAAGGTGGTGGAGCTCGTCCAGATTCTCATTAAAAAAGCGGCAAAAGTCCTCAGTAGTCGCGTATTGATTTGTTTCCTGGAGGCGAACGAGATCTTCATTAAATCCTTGGGGCATAATCATCATCTCGATTGCATCAATTTGTTCGTTGATTGGTGCTGCGGTATCGGATGCCTTGTCCGCACTTGGTGAGATGGGGGGCTGAGGTTGCGGAGCATCTGGATGCGTCAGCGTCTCTTCATCGCCAGCGTTGACAGTGCCAAAGACCGATCCAAGGCAGAAAACAAGCATCAAGGTCAGCCGGTTAGAACAGGAAAAGAATTTGCTGCGCACTATCCATCTGATGCCCACACAACGGCTGTCGCGATGACGATGAACAAGTTGTCATCTTCCCAACAGGCACGATTCATTTTTCAAAAGAGCCGCCAACGTGAGGCCAGCAACTACAGAGTGGCGAAGGGGGTGAGTTGGCTGGGGGCGGGAAGATTGAGATTAGAAGAGCACGTCGAAATCGAGTACAAATCGCCGGTCATAGTTCCCAAAGAAGGTGCCATATTGAGGATCAGCGATGTTCGAGTGCACTTCGAGCGGGTTGAAGTGGTTCGTCAGATTGGTGACCGTACCGGACAGCCGCACCGCATGCTTTTTATCTACTTGAAAGTCCTTCGAAACTCGCAAACTGAGAGAGAAGTAATTGGGGAAACGATATTGTGGACCGTTGGTCGCGGCAACGTACTGCTGGAAGACGTCGGTCGGCTGGTAGGGGAACCCGCTGCGGAGTTCCGCATGTGGCACCACTAGAATCTTTCGTGGAAGAGCGTAGGAGCCCCACAGCAAGAAGCGATTGGGTATTTCGCTGGGGAGGCTTGCCATCAAGCTGCCGCGTACAACAGGAAACGGGGTATTGCCGAGATACGAACTGGCGGCATTGATGTCTCCATACGCGTACTGCCGAACGTAGGAAAAGAAGAACTGGCGGTTGGAAGCCCCTCCAATTCGCGCAGTGAATTCCGTCTGCCGCGTTCGTGCCGATCCCGACGCTCCGAGCACAAACGCATGCTGGTTCTGAATGACTTCCGGCTGCAACGTTAGTATGTTCTGTTCGTGGCTTTGAAGGTACTTCACACGGAGCAGCACGAAGCGATTGACCGTGCGCTCCAATGCCACATTCCAGGCGATGCTATAAGGTGCGAAATTACCGTTCTTTTGCGAACGCTCGATGAACGGAAAATTGGATTTCGCCTCTTGCGCAGTCAGGTTCACATATTCGATAGGAGGCCCGATAGGGATTCCTGACGGGCTGTACGTGGTGATGGTCTGCTGCGGATAGCTGTTGAACGCGTACGTATCGAGCGGGACGGCATCATAAAACACCCCGACGCCACCGCGGACCACCGTTTTACCTTCGTCAGGAGTCCACACGAAACCGGTCCGCGGAGCCGCTCTTGTGGTGTAAGTAATCGTCTGCGATTCAACACGAAGACCGAAATCGAACGCCAAGTGAGAATTCAGCGCCCAATGGTCCTCGGCAAAAGCGGCGGGCTCAGTATCGGCAACGTCGAACATCCCTGCTCCTGAGAAATCGATACTTTGCAGGAGATGGCCATTGGCATCCTGAATGAGAACCGGACGGGCGTAGAAGTTACCCACGTTTTCGCTGCGGCCCAGCACGGAACCAAACTGAAAAGTGTGATCACCTCCAAAATGAAACGTGCGCGTCGTCCATTGTTCAATCCACTCAAAGCGATTAGCTCGGCGCGATTCCTGACCGAAGTAGTTGCCGAGATTCCCGGTAGGAGTAAGCACCATGTCGGCTCCTCCCTGCGCCGTCGTGGCGCCGCTTACGATCCGGTTTGCGATTGTGCTTTGCAAGATGCCGCCGGCAACCGCCAGCCGGTCTGTCAGTGCAGTCGTGGTTTCGTGGAAGTCTAAGTTTGGTGTCACCGGCTGCGGATTGAAATAGTCCAGTCCGGCATATTGCAAGGAATGTGGAGCGAAATGAAAGCTTCCGGTAAGCGTCTGAGTTGGAGAGAGAATCGCGTCGAATTGCGTGAAAGAGTTGATCGCCTTAGAGGTGGAGAGGCTTTGCGCGAACGGCAGGGTACGAACTTCCTGCTTATTGAGCAGGTATTCAACTCCTTCGAGGAAATACAGGTGGTTGGAAATGACGGGACCGCTCAAATTGAATCGCGGAGACGCGTCTCGTACCCCGTCAAGGTGTCCGCTGCGAAGGAAAAAGTCGGGAAACGGGTCATTCAGGCTATAGGCCCACTTCTCGCCTCCCCGCCGCGTCTCGGCAGCAACCACGCCCGCGGTGAACCGTCCGTATTCCGCCAGGTACGGCATCTCGGAAACTTCGATGGTCCGCACGCTGTCGATTGGAACACTGAGCCCAAAATTTCCGGTCGCTGGGTCAGTCACATCCACAGAATTGACCAGCAGCGCACTATGGTCTTCGCCAAACCCCGCGATGCGCACGCTGCCGTCCGGGGCACGGACAATTCCAGGTATGAGGGGCAGCGCATCAGCCACAGTTGCTGGGCGTAAAGGAGTCTCATTGGCTTTTGCGGGAGGCAGGGCAGCAGGACCACTTGAGGTTTCCGCGACCGGGTTGGATGCCTCGCCTTTGACTTCCACGCTCTGCTGGCTCAGCATCGCTCGATTCAGCACAACATCGATTTCCGGCACCGCGTCGTCTTTGCCAATTTCCAATGCGGTCTGAATTGGCAGATAGCCTTTTTTGTGGATGTTCAGCGAATACGCACCGACGCTGCTCAGAGTGAAGGTCGCTTTTCCAGACGCGTTCGTCGCCGCGGTTTCTACGAGAGTTTCACCTAATCGAACCTCGATGATTGCGCCAGGAACGGCTTGGTTGTTTTCATCGACTACGGAAATGTTAACGACATAGGTCTGCGGCATGCCCTCGGCAAACGCATCCGGTATCGTGACTGCCGCCAGAGCGCCTAGGACCAACACAATGATGGCCCCTCGGAGGAGGACTAGCAGCGCCGAATGTCTTGCACGCTCGACAATTGCCCTTTTTCTCACTCTGCTTAAGATTCGACCTCATCTTACCGCTGAAACGGCTTTGAGCACCCTATAAGCCGATTCCGGAAGGAAAGACACCATCAATAATACGAGGATGTCGATTCGGTTGATGCAGTTTGAAGCGTCGCGGTGAAACAAGATGAACAAATTGTCATCCGCTCGCCATGCGAACTCATTTTTGAACTGGTAACCTTCGCCAATGCCTCTTGGCTGTTGCATCGACTTCTGGTCACACAAAAAGGAAGGACAAATGATAAAAGGCATCGCCATCGGTTTTGTCCTCGGCATAGCAGCGGTTGCCGGCGGCTTCTTCTGTTATTTTGCTGCCGGCATGGCACCAGTAGCAACTGCTGATCCGCCGATGCCGTTTGAGAAGAAGCTGGCAAATCTGACCTTGGACGCACACATTGAGAAGCAACACACAGTCCAATCTCCCGTGTCTCCCGATGAGGCCACTTTTCTTGCTGGCGCTCGCGTGTACAAACAACACTGCTCTACCTGCCACGGGCTTCCTGGGCAGGTGCCCTCAGACTATGCGACAACCATGTACCCGAAACCGACCCAGCTATTCCTGGGCAAGGGCGTAACCGATGACCCAGCATCCGAGAGTTACTGGAAGGCGGCCAACGGAATCCGACTGTCTGGGATGCCCGCCTTCAAGACCAAGCTGAATGACACGCAGCTTTGGCAGGTGAGCCAATTGGTTGCTCACGCAAATGAGATTTCTGAATCTGTAAGGAGCGTCCTGATGTCCGACGCGACCAGCCCAGCTTTGGTGCCTGCCTCGGCTCCGGCGCCGTCCTACAAGTCGCCTGCGAAATGACTTGGGTGCGCAAACGTTACTGCTATCTATGCTGCAATTCCTAGCTACGACGGTTGGAGAACGTTGGCAGGCAACGAGACGGTTATCGCAGCTCCACCCCCGGAACGTGCGAATAGATTCACTGCACCGCCATGGGCCTGAACGACTGCATTTACAAATGCGAGGCCAAGCCCGTGACCCGGTGAATGTTTCCCCTTGACGAACCGCTCGAAGGCGCGGGGGATAATCTCCGGCGGAAATCCAGGACCATCGTCTTCAACGACCAGTTCCGCAGATCCGCCATGTGAATGCAGCTGGACTGTGATCTGGTGCCCTGCGGGCAAATGAGTCAACTCGTTTTCGAGAAGGTTGCTGATCACGCGCTTAAGCAGGACCGGGTCGGCCTCTACAAACACGTGTTCCTCCAGATCGAGCGTCACCTTGTGCTCACGATCAGACATTGCCGGTTGATAAAGATCGACTAATTGAGCCACGGCCACCGAGAGGTCTACAGGGGCGCGATCCAACTGAAGGGCACCGGCTTCAGCTTCCGCTAGGTCCAACGTGGTATTCAGCAGTAACAATAAGCGATCCAAGTTCTCAATTGCCTCTCCGACGGACTCACGCCAGTTCTCGTTTCCCGTTTCACAAAGTGCGGATTCAAGCGTTCCACGGATCGAGGTCACGGGACTTTTCAGATCGTGCGCAACCGAATCAGTAACCGTGCGCAACTGATTCACGGAGGACTGAATCCGGTCCAACATTCGATTGAACGTACTTGCCAATCGCGAGATTTCATCCGAATTTGCGGGTTCCGGTAACCGCTCTTCCAAATCTTCAGTACCAATCCGCGCTACCGTTTCGGTGATCCGTTCAACCCGCAGTAAGTTGCTTCGGGCGCTCCAGTAGGAGATTACGAAGCCGAGCAGGAACATGCCACACCAGACTCCGGCGAGACGACGGGCAAATCTGTGCAGTAGACGGGAAGCTCCGCGGTCGGACAGCCCCAGGTACACAGTCTTTCCGTTCTGTTCGTGCACCACGACCCGAAATGTTTGGCGCACTCCTTCTACCCTAACGGACTGTGGAGCTCCGGATGCTACCTTCGCCGTTTGGATAGCTGAAACGAAGGCGTCCGCTGTGCCCGGGCCCACCCATAACGGAGCCTCCTTGTTGGCAGAGTCTGTCGCGAGAAAAAAGACGGAATTCAGCCGTTCCCCGCGCGCATTGCGCTCGTCTGGCACTTCTTGAGTGGCAAGCTCGGCGACTTCACGAACGATGCGTTGGTATAGATGATCTCTGGGAGTGTCGGCCAACACTTGGGCAAGGACTTCGGTTTCGCCTGTAAGCCACGTATCGCTGCGTTCCCGTATGCCCTGAGCCACGAGGAAATAGACGATCACGAAAGCGACAGCCGTTCCCAGCGCGAACGCGAGCGTCGTCCAAAGGGAAATCCGCCACGCGGCGGTGGTAGTTAGTCTGCTAAGCATTTTTGAGAACATAGCCGACACCGCGAATTGTGTGAATCAAGGGATGCGACGTAGCGTGGTCGACTTTACTCTGAAGCCGATAGATATGAACGTCCACCACATTGGTTGCCGGATCGATGCGCATCCGCCAAACGTGGTCCAGAATCATTGTGCGAGTCACAACCCGGCCTTCGTTGCGGCACAGGTATTCGAGAAGAGAGAACTCTTGTGGAGTCAATTGCAGCAGGTGATCGCCGCGTCGCGCCTCCCGGCGCACCAGGTCAAGCTGCAGGTCAGCGGCTTGCAGACGCACGGACTCTTGGTGTGCCGGCGCCGACCTGCGCAGAAGATTTCTCAGTCTGGCCAAGAGTTCGGCGAAAGCGAATGGTTTGGTGAGATAGTCGTTCCCGCCCTGCTCCAGTCCCTTCACACGCTCATCCACGGAGCGCCGAGCCGACAAAATCAGGACTGGTGCCGAACTGCCCTGGGCACGGCAGCGCGCGATCAAGTCCAGCCCATCGAGGTCCGGAAGACCGAGATCGACGATCAAGGCATCGTGAATACCTTCCAGTGCCAGGGCCTCCCCTGCTCTGGCGGTACTGGCCGTATCCACTTGGTATCCGGCTTCAGACAGGGCACGTTTCAGAAACTGTTGAATAGCCACATCATCTTCTACGAGCAACAGTCGCATAAGAAGGAGATCCCCCCACCAGTCCACAACTTTCCCCAACTAGGATGCGGAAAATGGAATAGGGGGCAGTCCTAAAGCCGAAAATTCGCCCTCATTGTTGATGCCAGGTCATGTCCACGTACACCGGAATCTCATTCTTCACCGGCAGCGTCAATAGCGATGGCGGGTCGATTTTGAAATCCGAGAGCGTGGCGGGGATCGTCCCTGTAACGTGAATCTCGCCTCCTTCTTTTTCAAGTTTGAAGGACACCTGCTTGTACTGGACTGTCTGGCCGGCGAATTGAACCTCCAAATCGGCCTTAATGTTCTCGGCTGTAGCGTCCGATTCCGGTAGCCGAGTACGTACCGTCACAATGGGGAACTCCGCGCCGCGGGTGACTTGCAGCATATGAAGATCCCGATTGCTGTCTCCGGAGTCGAACGACTTCACCGGTACTGCGATTAGGAAATCGCAGTGGCCGGCGTGGCAAACCCCCTTTCCCCTTGCCGCATGGCTAACTCCGTCAGTCTGGTGCAGTGGATGCGACACGTGGTACGTCAGAGTGTTTTGTTGAGGGACCCATTGGGTATCGGCTGCGGCCAATACCGAGAATGTCAGAAAGAGAGCGATCAGAACTTTCTTAACCATAAATGAACGGTGGCTAGAATTTGACGGAAACGGATAAGAGAGCGGCCCCGAATGCCCCGGCGGTCACGATAGCCACCGGTCCGTGAGCGGACGCGATGCCGTGAACTTTTTCTCCTTTGCTCTTTTGATCGAAAGCCATAATTCCTAGGATGGGCGTCATGATCATCCCAGGACCATGGATCCAAGCCATAGCCTTATGGAAACGGATCGGACCACGAGTTTCCGTTCCCGGTACTCGGGGAGCGCGAATTGCATAATAGGCACTAATGAAGTACAGATCTCCGGTCAAGCCGCCCAGCGCAGCATGCATATCGCGAGAGGCAGTGCTCGTGTTCCGCCCTCCGGCATTCAGGGAAGTCACAACTGTGGCGATTAACGGACCCGCTGTAATTAAACCCATCCTTTGATGGATTTTCAGCATGTGCGAGCGCTTGTCCAGCAGCGCTTGTTCTTTGGGGTTGCCTTGGGTTTGTTCCGGCGTCAGCCCCAAATCTGATAGCGACGGCGCTGTACTGCTGGACTGCGCGTTTGGCAAGTTTTCCTGTGGCGTAGCCGTCGGTTCCCCACCGAGTTCCGTAGCTCCCAACGTTTCGTCCAGAACGGTCGTCTTGCCGACATCAACTGTTGCAGGAAGAATCTGTAACGTCTTGAAACTAGGGGCTTCAATTTTCAGCAGGTAGTTCCCCGGGGGCAGTTGATCAAACCGATACGAACCGTCCGCCCCCGTTGCGGCGGTTCGCATCTGACCCGTCTCTGCGCTAGTTGCCGTTAGCGTTGCGTTCGCAACCGGGGCGCCGGAAGAATCCGTGATCTTGCCTGCCAATACGCCGGTTTTAGCTATTTGAGCTATTAGAGAGGTAGTCAACGCAAGAAATAGCGCAATGACCGCGAGATCACAAAATCTGTTGGACGAGTGATTGACCAGCCTCAGCATCTTCGTCCTCAACCTTTCCGACCACACCTCTATCGCGATAACGCGTACACCAACGATATGTCGGTAACATTAACGCCGCCTTTCTGGAAGATTACGATTCGTTCATCTCGCTCTTCTCGTTTTCAATTTGGGATATGATTTCACGCGCATGGATCAGGTCCGTGCGACAACCATTTTCTGTTCCCTTTACGTCATAGTCGGCGCGAGGACTTGAGCAGGTCGGTCTCGCACGCGGGGCCGGCAATCTGGGCAATACGAAGCCGGTGTTATGTTTTGTCGCCTGCGGGTAAAAGGGAGTGCTTAGATGTCTGTCTCTGTTTCGACACGGATTGCCGCAGTGTTCATGGTTTGCCTGTCAACCCGGTTGGACCCTGGGACAGACGCTCAAGCCGCGCCCTCCCGCTGAAACCCAGGAGAACGACGCAGCGCCGAGGCCATCAGGAGTCGAATTAGGCCCGTCTGCAAAAGCTGATCCCTTGACGGGACCGATGAGCGTTGCGTCGGGGATCCCGATTAAGGTGGCCCTGGATTCGGATGTGCGAGTCCGCCGTGTTGGGCAGGCGATACATGGCAGAACCGTTGAGCCAGTTTACGCCTTTGACAAGCTATTGGTCCCGTTAGGAACACAGGTTAATGGGAAGATATCGGCCATCGATTCGGTGTCGACGCGGACGAGAGTGTTCGAGGCGACCGATGGAAATTTCTCGCCCGCAAGGCAAGTTCATGTGCAGTTTGGTGACGGCGCAGTTTGCGTAATTCGACGTCGGCAAGGGCCAATGTATCCGACGCAAAGTCGAGGAACATTGATAGATCAGCGGAGCCGCTTGACCGTCCGCCGGAGTCTGGCACTTTCGATGTAGCCACCTGATTCATCGACTAGCCCTCCTGCATAGTGGATGAATACATCATCCAAATTGGCGTCTTCACCTACCCCGG